>NZ_BCNW01000001.1:901862-1202483 GCF_001571385.1 Methanofollis ethanolicus
TCCAGCGCCCTCGGCGCGGACGAGGCGATGATCGGCCTCATCGCCGCCGTCTCCCCCGCAGCCGGCATCCTCTTCTCCTTCCCTGTCGGGGTGATGGCCGACCGCATCGGGCCAAAGCGTCTCCTCACCGCGTCGGGGCTCGTCTTCCTCTCCGCCCCCCTGCTGTACCTCCTGGTCGCCGACCCGCTCTGGCTCGTGCCGGTGCGGTTCTTCCACGGCCTCGCGACCGCCATCCTCGGGCCTGTCGCCGCGATGATCATCTATTCCCGTTACCCTGATCGGAAGGGGGAGATGAGCGGCCTCTACTCCTCGGCCACCCTCGTCGGGAGGACGGCCGCCCCTCTCCTCGGCGGGATCGTCCTCTCGGCCTTTGCGGCGTCGACCGGTCTCCTCCCCTATCGCCTGGTCTATCTCGCCGCCTTCCTTGCCGCGGTCCCCGTCCTCCTCCTCGTACTCCGCATCGACGCCGGCCAGGAGGCGCCACCGGCCGCGGGCGGGGCCGTCTCCCTCCGCTCCTTCGGGGAGAGCCTCGCCTCCTTCGGGAAGAACCGTCTCCTCCTCTCGACGGCCCTCGTCGAGATGGCGACCTACTTCGCCTTCGGCATCTTCGAAACCTGGCTCCCCCTGTACCTCGTCGCAGCCGGGACGCCTGCGTACCTTATCGGCCTCCTCTTCGCCCTCCAGGTCCTCGCGATCGCCCTCTCCAAACCTTTCTTCGGGGCGGTCTCCGACAGGACAGGGCGGCGGACGCAGATCGTGCTCGGCCTCCTCGCCGTCGCCGCCTGTATCGCCGCCGTCCCCCTCACCGCCGCGGCGCCAGTCGTGACCGCGGTCGTCGTCGGCTTCGGTCTTGCAATCTCTCTCGTCACCGTCTCGACAGGGGCGTATGTCGCCGACATCGCGACGCGGCAGGAACTCGGCGCCTCTGTCGGCGCCTTCAGTTCGATCATGGACATCGGCCACGCCTCCGGCCCCCTGGTCGCGGGCATCGTCATCGGGAGCGCCGGCTATGCCGCGGGATTCTTCGCCCCCGCCCTCCTCGCCGTCGCCGTCGCTCTCCTCTTCGTCGTGGCCGGGCGGCGGGAGAGGGGCGGGGCGGTCGAGGGGCGGTGAAATATATCGGCTTTTCGTGAGGGCTCCGGCGGACACTACGGGGGAAGGTGGTTTATCGGCGGCCTCTGCCGGGGGGTTTCACTCGGAAATCAAAGATTTTCTCAAGGTCGCTATCGCTCCCTCCCTCCGCCCTCGAAGACTTTGTCTTCTCATGCTCGCTAACGCTCGCACCCCTCATCATCAGGATAGGGTGGGATGGGTATTTCCCTCCTCGGGATCTCTGGTCTGTCTTCCCCGGCCCTATCTTAGATCGGGGGTCTGGGGGCGTCAGTCCCCCAGTCCAGGGTGTGGGGAAGGCGGTTGATCGGCGTCCTGCGCCGGGGGACTACGCCCCCGGTCCCCCGACCTACGATTGGCCCCGGGAAGAGCGAACAGGATTCTATTCGAAGGAAGGGGATTGCCGGATCTCCGCTATTGCGATAGGAAGAGGGCACTCTCCCCATCAGTATCTCCGTTCTCTCTTCCCCGGCTCTATCCTGAGCGGGGGTCTGGGGGCGTAGTCCCCCAGCCTGGATTATGGGGAAGGCGGTGGATCGGCATTCCCCCAGCACCCGTAGGAGATAGACAGCGGGCCCCCCGTCTCTCTATGGTATCTGAGAAATACAATCGACCCGGAAACGAACGACTCGCCCGAACCGCACACACGAAAAAAAGGGCTCTGTAGAAATCCTCCTCCATCGGTTGATAGTGCGTGCTGATCCTCTGCCTTCCCCTTCCCATTCGCCGGGGGACTTTTGCCCCCGGACCCCCGCGCGAGGATTGGTCCCGGGAAGAAAGGGTCGGAGTCCTGGAGGAGGAGGAGGCCATCCCTGCCCCTATCGTAATGGCAGGGGGTATGGGGGGCGGCAGCCCCCCGGGACCAGGCACGTCTGAACAGAATTTTTTCCCCTATCACGTCAGGAAGTACTTTCACGCAAGGGTTTCTACAGAGCCAAAAAAAAAGATTATTTCCTGCCGTTGAGGCGGATGACATGCCAGCCGAACTGGGTCTTCACCGGGCCGACGACCTCTCCTTCCTTCGCCGCGAAACAGGCCTTCTCGAAGGGCGGGACCATCTGCCCCTTCCCGAACCAGCCGAGTTTCCCGCCTTCTTTCCCTGACGGGCAGGACGAATGCTTCCGTGCCAGAGCCTCGAAGTCCTCGCCCGACCGTATCCGCTCGATCAGTTCCTGTGCCTCTGCCATGCTCCCGACAAGGATGTGGGACGCGTTGCACTGTACCATGGAGAAAAGGTGTGACCTCTCTCTATATCAAGGGGATGAGTCTCCCCTCTCCGTCCGTGCGGACCGTTTCAGGCGGCGTCGAGGTGCCGCCGCGCCGCCCCGGTCGTCTCCCGGCCCTGCGGCGTCCGCTTGACAAACCCGATCCTGATCAGATACGGCTCGTAGACCTCCTCGACAGTCCGCACCTCCTCGCCGACCGAGATGGCGATCGTCTTCACGCCCACCGGCCCGCCGCCGAAATCGTCCGCGATCACCGAGAGGATCCGCCGGTCAAGGTCGTCAAGGCCCAGACGGTCGATGCCGAGCATGGTCAGGGCGCGGTCCGCCGTCTCCCCGTCGATGCGACCGTCGCCCTTCACCAGGGCAAAGTCCCGCACGCGCTTGAGGAGGCGGTTGGCGATCCTCGGCGTCCCGCGGCTCCGCTGTGCGATCTCACGCGCCCCCTCCGGGGTGATCGGCGTCTGCATGATCGCAGCGCTTCGCTCCACGATCCTGACCAGGTCGTCGACCTCATAGAGAGTGAGACGGAAGATGAAACCGAACCTGTCCCTGAGAGGAGACCCGAGCATCCCGACCTTCGTCGTCGCCCCCACCAGGGTGAAGGCTTCAAGCGGGAGCGGGACCGATCGTGCGCCCGGCCCCTCGCCGATCATCACGTCGATGCAGGAGTCCTCCATCGCCGGGTAGAGGATCTCCTCGACCACCGGGTTCAAGCGATGGATCTCGTCGATGAAGAGGACGTCGCCGCGTGAAAGCGCCGTCAACTGTGCGGCAAGGTCACCGGGCCTCTCCAGCACCGGCCCGGAGGTGCTCCTGATCCCGGCCCCCATCTCGTGTGCGATGATCTGGGCGAGCGTCGTCTTCCCGAGCCCCGGAGGGCCGGAGAAGAGGACGTGGTCGAGGGACTCCCCGCGCTTTTTTGCGGCGGCGATGGCGATGGAGAGGGCCTCTTTGATCTGCGGCTGACCTACGAACTCGTCGAAGCGCGCCGGCCTGATGGCGGCGTCGTCGGGCTCTTCGCTGAGGGCGGCGGGGGAAGGGATGCGTTCCTTCATGGTGCTCAGCGCTCCCGGAGGCAGGCAAGTGCGGCGCGGATCAGGCCCTGCACAGTCGGATCAGGCAGGCCTGGCAGGACCGCGTCGACCGCCTCCTCTGCCTCTTGCGGCGAAAACCCGAGCGATATGAGGGCGCTCGCCGCGTCTGAGGCCTCGGCAGAGCGCCTGCCGAGGGAGAGGGTATCCGCACACGTCTTCATCTTTTCTTTCAACTCAAGGATCAGGCGTTTCGCGCTCTTCTGCCCGATCCCGGGGATCCGGGTGAGCGTCTTCTCGTCGTCGTCGAGGATTGCAAGGGCGAACTCCTCGAACGAGATCCCGGAGAGGATGTTCATGGCGTTCTTGGGACCGATGCCTGCGACCCCGATCAGGACCGTGAAGAGTTCCAGCTCACGCTGCTGGAGAAAGCCGAAGAGCTGGATCTCGTCGTCGCGGACCACCATGTGGGTATAGACCCTGACGCGGCCCTGCGCCTGCTTGAGGTCCTCCAGCGCCGGCCTGGTCACCTGCACCCTGTACCCGACGCCGCCGACCTCGATCACCACCCACCGGTCGCCGGTGGACGTCACTTCTCCAGAGAGGTGGGCTATCATCGTAATTGCACCATATTGATGTGGCAGAGGGCGATGGCGAGGCCGTCGGCGGCATCGTCGGGCTTCGGCACCTCCTCCAGGCGGAGAAGCCTGCGCATCATCTCCTGTACCTGATGTTTGTCGGCACGCCCTGACCCGGTGACCGCCTGTTTGATCTGGTTGGGGGTGTACTCGGCGATCGGGATCCCGCGCTGCTCCGCGGCGAGGAGGAGGACGCCTCGCGCCTCGCTGACACGCATCGCCGTGGTGACGTTCCTGGAGAAGAACAGTTTTTCCAGGACGGCCCATGCGGGTTCGTACTCGTCGAAGAGGCCGCAGACTCTCTCGTAGACCTCAAGCAGCCGTTCCGAGGGTCTGCAGTCGCCGCCGGTCTCGATGCAGCCGAAGGTCAGCGGCGTCGGAAAGCGGCCGCCGGTGCTGAGGACGCCGTAGCCTGTTCTCCCAATTCCGGGGTCGATGCCGATGACGATCATGGTGGTGTGGTCTCCTGAGTACTCGGTTCTCCAGGTTGATACCTTTTGTTGATCGTCTCTCAGTCCTGCGGCTGTACGGGGAGGAAACCTTTCAGTGTCGTCGTCTTGTTCCTGACCCGGGAGACTTCAAGGCCGAAGAACGAGCCTATCTCCTCTGCACGGGGAGAACCGCTCCTTCCCCGCTGGACCAACCCCGTATCCCGACATGCTGCGGACACGAACGCCGCACTCCGGAGCACCCCGTTTCCCGTGAAAGCGGGGCGGCCTCGCTGCCGCAGAGATCCGCAGGGGATGGTCGGCCGGGTGTTCCGTGCGACCAGACAGAGCAGGCAGGCAGGTGCCGGGTGAAATTTCTGCCGTTGACGAGAGAGCGAGGCCTGACATGAGATAATGATCCCGGTCTGCCGTCCTCGCCGGGAACAGGATCAGAAAGGCCCGACTTTTGCCCATTCTGGGTGATATCTCTTCAGTCGAGCCTTTCTGGCGTCCGCGTCCGGCATGACCTCCCTGAGGGCGTCGTAGAAGGTCCTCTGGTGATGGGGGTGGCGGATGTGGCAGAGTTCGTGGGCGACGACGTACTCGATGAGGTCGGAGGGGACCATTGCAAGGCGCTCGTTGAAGACGATCCGCGAGTCCGGGATGCAGTTCCCCCAGAAGGTCTTCATGCAGCGGACCCTGACCGGCGGGACAGTCACCCCGAGTGCGGCGGCATACCGGGGGAGAGAGCGGTTCACCGCGGCCAGTGTGGTCGTCCTGAGATATGCGGAGACCGTCTCCCTGACCGGGTGGTCGTCGGGGACAAGGAGGAGGTCGCCTTCGAGCGAGGCCTCGCCCCTCCCGCATGCCGGGACCGCCCTGATAGTCGTCTCTTTTCCGAAGAGAAGGAGCGTCCCGCCGTCCCTGTACTCGACCGGGCGCGCCGGCGTTCTCCCGGGGGTGGTGACCGTCTCATGGATGTACGTGGCGTGCGATGCGACAAATGAACGGACCGTCTCCTTCGACGCCGCGGCCGGCGCGGTGACGCGGACCGTGTTGTCGGGCAGGACCCTGAGGGTGAGGTTGACCGCCCGCGGGCGGTAGATGATCACGTACGGGACTGTCGTGCCGCCGGTGCGGAGGGCGGCGTGCTCCTCGCCCCGCGGGTTTTCCGGCGTCCGCAGGATCCGGGCCTCGCAGGCGCGGAGGGCGGCGTCGATCTCGTGCCGTGCCGTCCCGTGCGGCGCCTTCACGACGACGCACCCGCCGTCGCCGTGACCGACGGTCACGGTCCGGCAGCGCGGGCGAAACTCGACAAAAAAAGGGACCAGACGCCCCTGCACCCTGAAGAAACCCGCGGGGGGGTCATGGAGGACGGACACCGCGTGCTCCCTGACGGCGGCGAGGACCGTCTCCGCCGGTGTGCCGCGGGGCGCCCGGGCGACGACGTCCCGGCTGGTTCCCGGGAGGATCTCGATCCGCCCGGCCCCGGGGACGTATTCGACGCGATAGGTGAGGAGGGACCTGTGTGCCATGGTCAGGCTCTCTTTTGACGGGGAGCACAAAGAGATACCGGTCGGCGTTGACGGCGAGGGTCGCCGACAGGGGGCCTTACGCGTGGACGCTCAGGGAGCGCTCCCTGCGACCTTCCGGGAAGGGGTGTTCTTTCTCTCCCCTTCCCGCCGCCGCCCTGACCGCCTCGATCAGTTTCTGGAAAAAATTGTCTCCCTCTCCTACCTTCCGGATGACCCGGTTCACTCCTGCCGTTCGGGCGCGGGCGGTCACGTCGCCGTGCCCGCTTCCGGTGATCAGGATACAGGGCAGGTCCATCCCGCGGTACCTGACCTCTTTCAGGAGTCTTATGCCGTCCATCCCGGGCATCTCCAGATCGGAAACGCAGACGTCAAAGTGCTCGCTCTCTATCCGGTCCAGGGCCTCGCCGCCTCTGTGAGCGAGGGTAGTAATGATCTCTCCGGTACTTTCCAGAAAGAGTCCGATCACGTTCAGGAGGGCGGGATCGTCGTCCACAACAAGGACGCGGATCTGCCTGTCGGTGGGGGGAGCCATTAGGGTGATAATTATTGTGTGTCGTATATAATGGTATCTATAATTCCTGGTTATGGCATCGAAAAATACCGCATCTATGGTGCGTCCCTTCGGAAAAAAATCCTCTCTGTTGTCGTGACCCCCGATGCCGACCTATTCCGGCAGGTACCGACGAAAATCGTCGTAGTTTTCGTATGATTTATCTCTCATGGCGTCCATTTTCCTGTATGGTACGATACATCATTCTGGGCGCCCTCGCCCTCCTGTGCTGCGCCTGCATCCTTGGTGCGGGCTGCACCACGACGGGGCCGGCACAGACGAACACGACCACCCCGGTGCCGGTGAACACGACCGCCCCTGTCACGCCGACGGAGACAGTCATCGGCATGCCCAACCCGGCCGCGGCCTGGTGCCAGGAGCAGGGCTACGGCTATGAGATCAGGAAGGACGCGGCCGGCAACGAGTACGGCGTCTGCATCTTCGGCAACGGCACCGAGGCCGACGAGTGGGCGGTCTACCGTGCGGCAATGGGATCTTACAACGAGACGGCGAACGGGACCGCGGTCAACGCCACGAAGGGCGACATCGTCGGGATCAGCCTGAGAGAGAACCCGACGACCGGGTACCTCTGGAACGCGACCCTCTCCGCGGGCCTGACCCTCCTGAACGACACCTACACCATTGACCCCCACGCCGAGGGCATGGTCGGCGTGGGCGGCACCCACCTCTGGCTTGTGCGTGCCGACGCTGCGGGGAACCAGACCTTCTCCGCTGTCTCCAAGCGCCCCTGGGAGAACACGACCGGGACCGAGAAGACCTTCTCGCTGACGCTGAAGGTCGCCTGATCCCCTCTCCCTTTTTTTATCGCCCGTCCGGATTTTTCGCCGCCACCGCGGCGCACTCGGAGAAATATTCCCCGGCCGCCGTGAGAAACCCGTCCGTCTCGGCATAAAACTCCCGTGCGAGCAGGAAGATCCGGGAAGCGTCCCCGACCGCCGTGTGCGGACTGATCCTGCCGTCATAGACCTCGGGCACCGGGTACCGGTAGTGGCGGGAGAGGATCTCCCCCTGTGTGTGGGCGAAATCGATGATACAGGAGGCGCGGTCGAGGGAGAGGACGTCTCTCATGCCGAGAGCCGCCCTGACCTCGTGCTGGAGGTCGGTGCAGCGGTATCCTGAAAGGTCGAAACCCGCCCGTGCAAGGGCCTTCGACTCCATGCCCCGCGCAAAAAAAGCGAAACGCGAGATCTCGTCCTCGTCGCAGAGATCTCTCATAAAATCCCCCAGGTCGGTGAAAGACGCGGCCGCCACCTCTCGCGCCCGCCGCCACCCCCTGCCGCCGAGGCGGTGGGAGGGGTCGTACGGCATGCCGTCCCGTCCCTTTCCCGGATTTGCGACGCTCGTCTCGACGCCTGTCCGCACCCCGAGGGGGCCGACCCTGTTCTGCCAGACCTCGACCTCGATGTCGTATGCAAAAGTCCTGCCGGCAAACACGGGTCTGTCATCGTCCCGGCCGTAGACCACCGCACCGACTTCGATGGGCATGACGACGCCGCGGTGCGTCCCGTAGACGTGCCCGAACTCCATGTCGATGCAGGCGATGCGCCCTTCTTCGCGTTCCATTCTATTCGACGCGGACGAAGAACGTCTTGCCCACCCCGCACCGCGGGCAGATCCAGTCGTCGGGAAGATTTTCAAAAGGCGTTTTCGGCGGGATGTTCTGCGTGTGGTCCCCGCTTGCCGGGTTATAGACAAACCCGCACTTCGTGCACCTGTACATGTCCATGGTCTCTCAGGTGCATGTCACGTATATAATGTTTTGGGATCGCTCGCTCCTCAGTCCTATCCCTTTTTCGCGGAATACCGGGAGGTTTATCGCCCTCCCACCCAAAATGTAAGAGAGCGATGTACTACCACCTCATTCTTACCGACGCCTGCAACCTCTGCTGTTCGTACTGCCGTGCCAGGGACTTTCAGGAGATGGACCCCTGCGGGCGCGAGGTGGCGGTCGACGAGGACGTGCCCCCCGACCTCTCCCTCGACCTTTCCGATCTCTACCGCTTCCTCTCAGAAGACCCGTCGCCGACCCTCACCTTCTACGGCGGCGAACCGTCGTTGCGCCCTGACCTGATCGAGGAGGTCATGGGCCATGCCCCTCCCGCCTGCCGGTTCATGGTCCAGACCAACGGCCTCCTCCTCGACCGTCTCGGCCCCGACCTGGTCAACCGCTTCTCGACGATACTGGTCTCCGTCGACGGCCCCGCGGCCCTCACCGACGCCCACCGCGGCGCCGGGGTCTATGCGCGGGTGATGAAGAATGTGCGGGCGATCCGTGCCGGCGGGTATGCGGGCGAACTCATCGCAAGGATGACCGTCGCCGAGGACACCGATATCGAGGAGGCGGTCCTCCACCTTGCCGGCCTCCCGGACTGTGACTCCGTCCACTGGCAGATCGACGCCAACTTCTGGGGCGACTACTCGGGGCGTGACTTTGCCGCCTGGATGGCGGAGTCGTACAACCCGGGCATACGCCGCCTTGTCGGGAGATGGGTGGCGGCGATGCGCGACGAAGGGCGGGTGCCCCGCTGGTACCCCTTCCTGGGGTGCATGGAAGACCTCCTCCTCGGGCAGGGAAGCCGCCTCCGCTGCGGCTGCGGCTACGCGAACTACACGATCATGACAGACGGGACCGTCATCCCCTGCCCCTGCATGGTCGGGATGAAGGACTGGTACCTCGGGCACATCTCCTCCACCGTCCCCCACGACCTCCCTGTCGTCCATGTCGGCACCCCCTGCACGTCCTGTAGCCTCAGGAGTTTCTGCGGAGGGCGGTGCCTGTACTCGAACATCCTCCTCCCCTGGCCCGAGGAAGGGCGGCGGCTTGTCTGCAGGACGGTGCAGAACCTCCACGACGCCCTGACGGCGGCGCTTCCCGAGGTACGGGGGCTCATCGCGGAGGGGAGGATCGCCGTCTCCGACTTCTCCTACGAACGCTTCAATGGCTGTGAGATCATTCCCTGATGGAAAGATTAAGACTGTTCAGGAGTGATATCACTCTGATGCCCCCCTCCCTCGACGACTCTATCGGGAACTTTGTCGCCGCCGACGGGAGTCCGACCTGCCGGGACACTGTTCGCTGCGGCGGGACCGAGGTACCGCGCTATCGAAACGAGTTCTGGACGGCGCGGCAGCGTCAGGCCTCCTCGATCCACGAGGTCTCGTACCGGGCGTGTTTCAAACCGCAACTCCCCCACTTTTTCATCGACCTCTTTACGCGGGCCGGGGACGTCGTCTATGACCCCTTCAGCGGCCGGGGCACGACCGCAATCGAGGCGGCCCTCATGGGGCGGCGGGTGATCGCAAACGACATCAACCCCCTGAGTGCGGTCCTCGCACGGCCGCGCCTCTCGCCCCCCGACCCCGGCGAGGTCGCCGAAAGGCTCGACGAGATCCCGCGGAGTCGGGGCGGGCGGGCCGGCACCGACCTCTCGATGTTCTACCACCCGAAGACGCGGGCCGAGATCGTTGCCCTGCGGCGGTACCTCCTCGGCCGGAAGGAGGACGAGGACGCCGTCGACAGATGGATCAGGATGGTGGCGACGAACCGCCTCACCGGCCACTCGAAGGGGTTCTTCTCGGTCTACACCCTCCCGCCGAATCAGGCGGTCTCGCCGGAGAGCCAGAGGCGGATCAACGAGAAGAGGGGCCAGAAACCGGAGTACCGCGACACTCACGCCCTCATCCTGAAAAAGTCTCAGCAACTCCTGACGCGGGTCTCTCCAGAGGAGACGGCTGCCCTCAGGTCCGCCGGGACCGACGCCCTCTTCCTCACGGGCAGGGCCGACGAGACGCCCGCGATCCCGGACGCTTCCGTCGCCCTCACCGTCACCTCGCCGCCCTTCCTGGACATCGTCCAGTATGCGAAGGACAACTGGCTGCGGTGCTGGTTCAACGGCCTGGACGCGGAGGAGGTCGGGGCCGGGATCACGACGGCGCGGACTGTGGAGGAGTGGCAGGCGGTGATGGGCCGGGTCTTTGCCGAACTCTTCAGGGTGACGCGGCCGGGCGGCCGGGTCGCCTTCGAGGTCGGCGAGGTGCGGCACGGCCGCGTCGCCCTGGACGAGCATGTCGTCCCCCTCGGCGCCTCGGCCGGTTTTGCTCCCGAGGGGATCATGGTGAACAGTCAGGCCTTCACCAAGACCTCGAATATCTGGGGGATCGCGAACAATGCCGGCGGGACGAACACGAACCGCATCGTCCTCTTCAGAAAGCCCGAATGAGGCGGGAAGAGTGCGAAAATATCCGCAGTTATCGATCTCGATATATAATGCCGTGCCCATGATCCCTCATGGACCGGTGGATACTCCTGCCCCTTGCCGGGGCCCTGCTGATCGTTCTCGTCTGGGGCCTCGCCCTCTTCCTCCCCGACGCGGGGGGAGGGGTGGACGAAAGCGGCCTGCGCACTTTCTCCTCCGACAGTGACGTGATCGATTTCCTGAAAGAGCATGCGGCGACGTCCCCGCCGGGCGGGTACGTGGACGGCGTCGCACCCGATACGGCGCCGGGAGAGGCGGCCCGGACCCTTGCCCCCACGATGGCCCCGACGGCCGGCGGTGCTGTCGACTCTTCCTCGACGAACGTGCAGGTGGCCGGGGTGGACGAGGCCGACGTCGTCAAGAACGACGACGAGTACCTCTATATCCTGCGGGAGGGCGAGTTCGTCATCGTCCGCGCCGTCCCGCCCGGCGAGGCTGAGGTCGTCGGCCGTGCGGCGGTGGACGGGTGGCCGCGGGCGCTCTTCCTCGACGGCGACCGTCTTGTCGTCTTCACCGTGAAGACGGAGGACGACATGGTCACCCCGGAGGGGAGCGCGGCGCCGGTGCCGGTGCACAGGGAGGTGACCGCCGCAAAGATCTGGTCGGTGGAAGACCGGGCGAACCCCCGTCTCATCGACACCGTCACCGTCACCGGGGCCTACGAGGGTGCGCGGCTCATCGACGGCGTGGTCTGGCTCATGACCGCGGAGCGTCCCGACCCGCCCGTCTATCCCCTGCCCGAGGCCGGGGGCGTCCGTCCCTCGATCTACACCCCGCCCGTCCCCCAGAGATACTACACCTTCCACACCCTCGCCTCCTTCCCGGTGGCGGGCGGCCGCGAAGCGTCGGCGGTCTCCTTCCTCCTCGGCGACGGCGGGACGATGTACGTCTCGGCGACGAACCTGTACCTCGCCTACTATGACGCTCCCGGCGGGAAGTCGGTCGTCCACCGCTTCGCCCTTGCGCCCGGCGGCGCCGCCTATGCGGCGACCGGCATGATCAACGGCACGGTGAAGAACCAGTTCTCGATGGACGAGGCGGGCGACACCCTCAGGGTGGCGACAACCTCTTTCCAGAACAACAGCACGAGCGGGGTCTACCTCCTCGACAGGGATATGGGGGTGCGGGGCGCCCTCGAAGGGATCGCGCCGGGCGAGCGGATCTACGCGGCCCGCTTCATCGGCGACCGCCTCTACCTGGTCACATTCAGGCAGGTCGACCCCCTCTTCGTCATCGACCTCTCCGGGACGAAACCCGCCGTCCTCGGCGCCCTGAAGATACCGGGGTACTCGGAGTACCTCCACCCCTGCGGCGACCACTGCCTCATCGGCGTCGGCAGGGAGACGGCGGTGAATGAGTGGGGCGGCACCGTCACCGGCGGCCTGAAGGTCGCCCTCTTCGACGTCGGCAATGTCTCGGCCCCGACTGTCGTGGACACCGCTGTCATCGGCGGCCAGATGACCGGGTCGCCGGCCCTCGAGGACCACAAAGCCTTCTTCTTCGACGAAAGACGCGGCGTCCTGGTCCTCCCTGTCTTCGACCACGGACAGAATTATCCTGTCTCTTCCTCTCCCTGGAACGGGGCGTACGTCTTTACCGTCTTCGAAGGGGAGGGCATCGACCATATCGGGACCATCGCCCACGAACCGTCATGGGACGGGCGGGTGGAGAGGACGGTGCGCTTCGGCGAGACCCTGGCCACGATCTCCGAACTCTCGGTCGTCCTGACCGACCTTCCCGACTGCACCCGTGCGGGTTCTGTCGTCCTCGGTGAGTCGAGCGTGCCCCCGCCGGTGGTGACCACCCCGCCGCCCGTGCCCCCCGCGATGGGGGGGTGACGGCCCCGGTCATCTCATACAATCCCATATTTTTATTGTCCCTGCCGGAGAGGTCTTCTGAAGCTATGGTTATCGAGTACCCCGAACCCGCAGCCATATTGCGGGCCCTCCCCCTGCCTGTCGGCGTGATCGACCGGGACGGCCGCGTCATCCGGGCGAACCCGATCTTTTCGTCGGTGCCGGACGACCTGCTCTCTTCGCCGGACGTCGCCGCATTCCTCGCGCATGTGCGGGAAGAGGGCGCCGCCTCCGCCACCCTCTGCGTCGGCCCGGACTGTTTCGCGGTGAAGGGGCGGGTGGTGCCGGGGCCGGGTGGCCATGTCGTCGTCGCCCTCGTCCCCGACAGGGATACAGGGCAGGGCGGGTGCCGTCTTGCCGTCCTCGTCGGCATCATGAGGGCCGCCACCGCGCCGACCTCCCTCCAGGAGACGCTGGCGGCGGTGGTGGAGAAGACCGTCGCCCTCCTCGACTTCGATGCCGGGGCGGTCTACTTCGTCGAGAAAGGCGGGGCCTCGGCCGCGCGGCGCGCCGACGCCGGACTGTACCGTCTCTACTTCCCCGACGCCATAGCTGTCGGCGGCGACGGGGACGACTGGTCCAGCATCTTCTCCGACGGCAGGGCCCGGTATGGCGAGGTCTACCTCGGCGTCGCCCATGCCGAGGGGGAACTCGGCGTCTATTCCCACGCGGTCGTCCCGGTCTCCCTCCCCTCAGGACAGGTGATCGGCGCCCTCGCCATCGCAAACAGCAGTTTCCACTCCTTCTCTCCCCTGGAGAAGGAGACCCTGGAGGCGATCGGCAGGGAGGTCGGCGGCATCATCCACAAGGCCGCCCTTGCCGACGACCTTGCGGCCGCCAGGACCGAGGCCGACCTCTACCTCGACGTGCTGACGCACGACATCAACAACGCGAACAGTGTGGCGATGGGCTACCTGGAGATGCTCAGGGAGGAGGTCGCCGGGGAAGAGGCGGTCTTTGCCGGGAAGTGCCTCTCCGGGATCCGGCAGAGTTGCGGGATCATCGACCGGGTCCAGGTCCTGCGGGCCTGCCAGCAGGAACCGACCCTCCGCGCCGTGCCCCTCGACCCGGTGATCAGGTCTGCCATCGACGGTTTCCCCGGTGCGTCGGTCACGTACGCGGGGACCGGGGCCGCCGTCAGGGCCGACGACCTCCTCCCCCGCATCTTCGAGAACCTCATCGGCAACAGTCTGAAGCACGGGGGCGCGGAGGTCGGGATCGCGATCGACGTCTCTGCGGAGAACGGCGGGGTCGATGTCAGGGTCAGCGACACCGGCCCCGGCATCCCTCCCGAGGCAAGAAAAAAAGTCTTCGAGCGTTTCTTCAGGTACACCCGCTCCCGGCCGGGGCAGGGCCTCGGCCTCTATATCGTGGGGACGCTGGTCCAGAGGTACGGCGGCGAGATAAGGGTGGAGGACCGTGTCGAGGGGAGGCCCGGTGAGGGCGCCGCCTTCTGCTTCACTCTCAGGTCTGGCTGATAGCGGCTTTGGAGAATCGCTCGTGAAACGAAGTTTCAAGCGGTTCTTTGAAAATCACCTCAGTGGTTTTCATGGTAAATCCTCGTTTTCGGGCTGATGTGTCTCCCAACTCCCTGAGAGAAGACATAGTTTCACCGCCTTCCCCTCAATCCAGACCGGGGGACTCCTCGCTATCGCTCGTCGCCCCCGGACCCCCGATCTTAGGATAGGGCAGGGGAAGGGTAATCCTGAACTAGCGAGTCTTCTATCCGCCCGCTGTCCAGAGTATGAGTCTTGTGGCTGCGAATGGAGTGAGGTCAAGAAGGTCGAAGACCTTCGCTGTGTGAACGAAGGGAGCATGAGAATACAGGATATTGGAAATATCCTGTTCCGGCAGATCTCCGCTCTGCCCAGGGGTCGAAGACCTTCGAGCAGTCCCCCGGCACGGGCACGCCAGAAAAAAATGTGCAGATTCCTGATCTTTACCTTTTTTCCGCCGCCTGCACGGCCTCGCCGACGTCCGGGTGGATGGGGATGATCCGGTCGAACCCCGCGGTGACGAGCACGTCCCGCACCCTCGGCTGCGGCCCGGCGATGGAGAGGTCGCCGCCGCCCTTCCGCATCTCCTTGAGTGCCGTCAGCATCACCCGCAGACCCGAGGAACTCGTGTAGGTGAGGCCGCCGAGGTCGAGCACCACGGCGGGGGGGTGCCGCACGGTCACCGCCGCGAGCGCCTCCGCTGCGGCCGACGAGGAGACGGCGTCGAGCCTCCCCTGCAGGGAGACGACGACCGCCTGCCCTTCCGACCGCTCGGAGACCGCTATCTCCTCTGTATTCATGGGGGAGAGAGTCGCCCTCGCCCCTCAAAAACCTTCGTCCTCAGGTCACCGTGACCTGCCGGAAGCGCCAGCGTGCGAGGAGATAGGTGAGGGCGGCGAAGACGAGGAGGACGCAGAAGGAGAAGGCGACGTCCCCGGCCGTCGTCACGTAGCGGACGCCGAGGGCGGTGAAGTCCGGGCCGATGGCGAAGTACCTGAGGCCGGTGATGAGGTGGGTGAGGGGGTTTACCGCCGCGAGGGCCCTGAGGGCGTCGGGCAGGGTGGCCGTCGGGTACAGGGCGTTCGAGGCGAAGAAGATCGGGAGGGTGAGCAGGGTGATCACCGCCTGCAACCCCTCCGGCGTCTCCATCGTGACCGCGATCGCCGAGGAGAGGAAGAGGAAACCGAGGGCGAAGACGCCGACGAAGGCGAGCATCCCCGCGACGGCCGCGACCGTCTCCATCGCGCCGAAACCCGCGAAGAACTCGACGCCGAGGAGGAGGCCGAAACCGGTGATGACGATTGCCTGGAGGTACGACTTGGTCACGCCCGAGAGAGCGATGCCGACGATGATACTGCCGCGGGGGAGGGGGCTTGCGACGATCTCCCGGAGGAGGCCCCAGTTTTTGTCGAAGAGGAAGATGATCCCGCCGTACAGGCTCGTGAAGAGCGTGGTCAGGGCGATCACCCCGGCGCACATGAAGGTGAGGTACCCGACTGTCGTCGTGCCCGGTGCGGCGGCGGCCGGGGCGAAGCGGTCGAAGGAACTCGCCATCCCGATCCCGAAGAAGGCGAGCCAGAGGGCGGGCTGGACGAGGGAGGCTACGAGGACCGACTTGAAGCGGACGAAGCGGAGGAGGTCGCGCCAGGTGATGGTGAGAAAGCGGAGGTCCATCTACGTCTCCCCGGCGAGCGCCCGCCCGGTGAAGTGGACGAAGACGTCGTCCATCGAGGGCTTCTTCATGTTCACCGCCGTGACCCTGATCCCCTCCTCGGCCATCGCCGCCATGACGCCTGGGAGGAGGCGGGTGCCGTCCGCGGCCGTCATGAGGAGCACCCCCCTCGCCTTCTCCCGCACCTCCTTCACGGCGGGCATCGCCCTGAGGACGGCCGCGGCACGGTCCCTCTCCGCGGTCTCCAGGTAGATGAGGTCCTGGCCGAGGGCGTTTTTCAGGTCGATGGGTCGGCCCTGGAGGACGATCCGCCCGCCGTCGACGAGATTGATCCGGTCGGAGAGGTGGTCGGCCTCGTCCATGTAGTGGGTGGTCAGGAAGATCGTCGTCCCGGCCCTGTTCACCTCCCGGATCGCCTCCCAGATCCGCCGGCGCGTCTGCGGGTCGAGACCGATCGTCGGTTCGTCCAGGAAGAGCACCTTCGGGCGGGTCATGAGGCCGCGGGCGATCTCAAGCCGCCTCTTCATCCCGCCGGAGAGGTGGCGGGTGAGGACGTCCCTCTTCTCGGTCAGGTCGACGAGGGCGAGGAGGTCGTCGATGCTCCTCCTCCTCTCCTCCGTCTCCATGCCGTACAGGCGGCCGTGGAACTCCAGGGTCTCGCCGACCGTCATGTCGCGGTCCAGGGTGACCTCCTGGAAGACGATCCCGATCGCCTCCCGCACGCGGTCGGGCTCGGCCGCCACGTCGAACCCGGCCACCACGGCCCGCCCTCTCTGGAGGGGGAGGAGGGTGGTGAGCACGTTGATCACCGTGCTCTTCCCGGCGCCGTTCGGCCCGAGGAAGGAGAAGATCTCCCCTTCCTCGACGGTGAAGCTGATCCCCTGCACCGCCTTCACTGTCCCGAAGGAGTGTTCGAGACCCTCAACCTCGATGACCGCCGCCATCCTTCCCTCTTTCCCTGCCTCATTCCTCTTGAAGATAGCGGGGCGGCAGGTCGGGCCTGAAGTCCGCGACCTCCAGACAGGCGGGGGCGCCGGGTGCGGGCGGCGGCGCCGTCAGGGTGACGCCCTCAGGCCCCGCGGCGCCGACGATACCGGCGGTGAGGACCCAGCCGTCGGCGTCGAGGAGGGCGGCGAAGTGGCCGGGGGTCGGGGCGTGGCCGATGCGGCGCACCTCGTTGCCGACGACGATCTCCCCCGCATCCTCCATGTGGCGGGCGAACCGTTCGGCACGGTACCGCCGCCTCTCCCCCTGCGACCGCCGCCGCACCGCGGGCGCCGGGGGGATGCGGTGGACCTGCACGGCCGGGAAAGGTGCGAGGATGCGGCCGATCTCCGCCTGCCTGCCGATGGCGACGATCTGGTCGGGCCTGAGGACCTCGATCGTCCGCCTCTGGAACTCCACGCCCCCGTCGCCCCAGATGTACCCGCAGGAGTCGACGAGGACGACTTCCGGGCCTTCGGCGACGGCGGCGTCGAGGAGGCGCCTGATGCCGGAGAGGGTCGCGAGGAGGGCGTGCGAGGGGGAGAACGCCCCGGTGAACCGCAGGCGGACCCTCCCGTCCGGGTGAGAGAGGCCGAGGGTGCCGGGCGGGCCGAGGACCGACTGTCCAGGGTCGCCATCGATGTAGGCGACGCCCCCTCTCTGTGCGGCGATCCAGCGGGCGAGGGTCGTCTTGCCGCAGTCGCTCGCGCCGAGGAGGAAGACGGTCCCCTCGAGGTCCTGCACGACTCTATCCCAGCGCGGTTCAGGGACGATCATCTGATGCCATCGGCATGGGCTATCTTCAAATATACCTCTATCCCCAGTAGGGCCCGAAGAGGGGAGGAAACATGACACTGATGGAGTGCTGCCAGGTGCCGGTCGTGAGCGTCCCGCCGGAGACGCCGGTCTTCGACGTCGCCGCGATCATGGCCGAGCAGAATGTGGGGAGCGTCGTCGTCGTGGAGAAGAAGAAGCCCGTCGGGATCGTCACCGACCGGGACATCACCGTGCGGGTCACGGCGCAGGCGCTGGACCCGAAACAGATCCCGGCACGGACGGTGATGACCGCAGACCTCCTTGTGCTGCCCGGGACGACCGGCCTCTATGAGGCGCTGGAAGCGATCCGGAAGAAGGGGGTGAGGCGAGTCCCTGTCGTGGACGAGCACGGCGCCCTCACCGGGATCATCACGGTCGACGACATCATCCGCCTCCTTGCGGCCGAGATGGAGGGCATCTCCGCCGTCATCCGCGCGGGGACGCCGGTGATCTGAGGACCGATCTTTTTTTGGTAGGGGTGTGGGGATCTGCCCGGTCCTGTGAAAGGGAGCGCGGAGCAACCGCCTTCCCCATAATCTCGACCGGGGGACACGGCCCCCCGGACCCCCTCTTGCGATTAGTCCGGGGAAGACAGAGCAGAGATCCTGAGGAAGAGATTGCCATCCCCCGTCTATCCTAATGGCAGGGGTCCGGGGGCGGTAGTCCCCCGGTGGAATGCGTCGATCAACTGCCTTCCCCACACTGCCCGCCAGGGGTTTCACCCCCGGACCCCCGTCTAGGATAGGGCCGGGGAAGTGCGAAGCGGGAATCCTCTGGAGGGAGACTGCCATCCACCCCCAATCCTGAGCGGGGTCCAGGGGCGGCAGTCCCCCGGTAGAATGCGTCGATCCACTGAAGGGAGACTGCCGTCCCCCGTCTATCCCGAGCGTGAAAACCCCTATCTCCCTCCTCTTCCAGAGCCCTTTTTTCCCCTCACGAGAAACCCTGATCCGCACGCCACAACGACAACGTGCGGAGCATCACATGACGACAGCAGACATCATCCAGACGATGCTCGCCCCGGGACTCATGATCTCGGCGTGCGGACTCCTCATTCTCGGCATGAACAACAAGTACTCCCTTGTCTTCAACAGGATCCGCCTCCTCGACGAGGAGAAAAGAAAGATTTTCAGGTGCGGCGACGGGGACCCCGAGCACCGGCAGAACGTCTGCGCGCAACTCGCCGAACTGCGGGTGCGGGCGCGCCGCGAGAGGAACGCCATCCTCTCTTACTCGGCGTCGGTGGCGGCCTTCGTCGTCACCTCCCTCCTGATCGGCCTCTCCGACGTCCAGGGCCTGCCCGGCCTCTCCGTCCTCACCATCCTCTCCTTCCTTGTCGGGATGGTGCTCGTCCTCGCCGGCGTCCTCTTTGCGGCGCAGGAAGCCCTGATGGGCTACGATATCATCTGCATCGACATGAAAGACGGGTGAACCTCCCTCAGGGCCGCCTGTACATCGCGAAAATCTCGCCGTACTCGAGGGCGTGCCCCTGCATGGCGGCGACGAGGGCGTGCTGGTCGGAACCGGGCGCGAGGTCGAGGCGCGTGTCCAGGCCGTAGACCCGGAAATAATACCTGTGCGCCTCGCCCCGCGGCGGGCACGGCCCCAGGTAGCCGATCCTCCCATAACTGTTCGTCCCCTGGACCATGCCGACCGGTGCCTCCACCACCTTCTCCGGCGGGACGCCCTCCGGGACCACCGCCCGCCCGTCGGAGTAGCGCAGGGGCTCGATGTTCCAGGCGAGCCAGGGGGAGAAGGAACACCCCTGCTCGTAGGGGTTGTGCACGATCAGGGCGACCGACGGCGTCGACACTCCGGTGATCGTGAGCCGCGGCGACGTCCCCGCGCCGTCGCAGGTGTGCCGCACGGGAAACTCGACGAACCCGAGGTCGACGCCGATCCTGTGCAGACTCCGCTCTCCTGTCATGACCCGACCTCTGTCCCGCCTCCTATATATCCCGCGGGGTGAGGTCGGACCTGTCCACAACCATCAGCCATATGTAGCGTCCCTTCCAACTCTACTGGGAGAGCCATGTCTGACGAGGGTGGGCTTGATATCTATACGGACGGGGCGGCGCGGGGCAACCCCGGTCATGCCGCCTATGCCTACCTCCTCGTCGCGGACGGCGCCGTCGTCCTCGAAGGCTCGGCCTATGCCGGTGTCACGACGAACAACACCGCCGAGTACCTCGCCATCATCCACGCCCTCGAAGCGGCGTCCGCGAGGACGGACGGCGACCTGTCCGTCCATTCGGACAGCGAACTCGTGGTCAGGCAGATGACCGGCGAATACAGGGTGAACAAGGAGCACCTCAGGGACCTGAAGGCCCGCGTGCTCGCCCTGGTCGGCAGGTTCAGGTCGGTCCGTTTCGTCTCCGTCCGCCGGACCAACCCTTTTATCGCGCAGGCCGACCGCCTCTGCAACGAAGAACTCGACCGGAGGGGAGCCTGACGGGCGACAGGGACGCCCCGCAGGTGATCTCCGCGGCCGAGATCGCCGAGTTCACGTACTGTGCTCTCTCCTGGCAGTTCGGCCGGAACGGCCGGAACACCACCTCCGCGTCGAGCGAGCGGGGGATGCAGAAACACGCCGAGGTCGGAAAAAAACTCTTTGCCGTTGAAAAAGCGCGGCGGGAGTTCTGGCTCCTGACCATCCTCGGCTATGCCCTGCTCGCCCTCGCCCTGATCATCCTCCTCAGGTGGTTGCAGTGAACATCTATCTGGGCGAGGTTTTGATCCTCCTCCTCCTCGGTGCGCTTGCGTTCTTCATCTTCGCGATCAGGAGGCACTACTCCGTTCAGCCAATGAGAGATAAATTCGGGATCCCCGAGGGCGAACTCCTGTACACCGACCTCGACAAGGAAACCGGGACCTTCTTCTCGGAGACCCACCGGATCTCGGGGAGGCCGGACTATGTGCTGCGGGACGAGATGACCGGCGCCTATGTCCCGGTCGAGGTGAAGAGCGGGCGGGCGAGAAAGCCGTACTGGAACCACATCCTTCAGCTCGCCGCGTACTGCCTCCTTGTCGAGGAGCACTACGGCGTGCGCGTGCCGTACGGCATCCTGGTCTATGGCGAGGGGAAACAGCACAGGATCGAGTTCACCGACGACCTGAGAGAGCAGGTGCTCTCGACCGTGGCCGAGATGCGGCGGTGCCTGGACGGCGCCCAGGTCAGGCGGAACCACAATGCCCCGGGGCGGTGCCGGGGGTGCGGCCACCGGGAGGTCTGCCTCCTCGCGCTGGAGGAGGAGGAATGATGGACCTCGTGCCCATCGGGGTGATCAGATCGCCGTACACAACGCCCGGCGACGCCCCGCGGCAGGGGCGTCTCTCCGATGTGGTGAGCGAGATCGAGGTCTTCCCCGCGTACGCCCCGGCCCTTTCCGATATCGGGAAACACCGTCACCTGATCGTGCTGTACTGGCTCGACCGCGCCGACAGGTCGGCCCTGACGGCGACGCCGCCGGGGACGGAGCGGGAACTCGGCGTCTTCTCGACCCGGTCGCCGAATAGGCCAAACCCCATCGCCCTCTGTCTCGTCGACCTCGTCGCGGTCGAGGGCCTGACCCTCAGGGTCCGCGGCCTGGACGCCCTCGACGGCAGTCTGCTCCTGGACATCAAACCCTATTCTCCCGCAATCGACACCGTCTCCGGGGAGGCGGTCTGAACCGCCCCTCACCGGGCCGGCAGGGAGTACGGTGTTCTTTCTTTTTTCCCGGCCCGCGGGAGAGACACGTTGATCCCGAGTTCTTTCAGTTTTTCCGGCGTCGGGACACCGTCCTCGTCCCAGCCCCGTAAGCGGTAATACTCCGAGAGGAGGGGCTCCCTCTCCCAGACCCGCCCTGCCGGCGCCCCGTCCTGCAGGGGTTCGGTGAGGAGACGGGGGGGCAGGGTGTCGTCGGCCTTCGTGTACCCGGCCTGCAGGTTGAAGACCTGCTGGAGGTTCCAGATCCGTTCACCTATCCGCATCAGGTCCGCGGCTGTCACGGCCATGCCCGTCACCCCGCGGACTAGGGCGGCATAGTCGTCGGCCCCGAGGGCGAAGGAGGAGAAGAGGCAGATCCCCGAGGAGTCGATCGCCGCGGTGAGGTCCTGGAAGGCCTTCGTCCACTCCGCCTTCCCCTCGTCTGCGAAGGGGTCGAGTTGCATGGGCAGGCCGAGCACCTCGGGCGAGATCAGGTAGGCGTAGACATGGTCGCCGCCGCGGACCGAGGTGGCGTACGCCAGGCCGTGGCCCTGGAGGCCCCGCGGGTCGTATGCCGGGAGTTCCTGCCTCTTGACCGACATCGAGAGTTCGGGGTGGCCGTGGCGGGCGGCGAAGGCATAACTCCCGTCGGCGAGGTCGGCCCCCACCCCCTGCCGATAGCCCATCTCCTCGATGAGGGGGACGACCTTCTCGCATTCTCCGAAGCTGATGCCCGCGTCATAATACCCCTTCTCCGTCATCTCCATCGCCGCGGCGATCGTGCCGCCGACAGAGATGGTGTCGAGGCCGAGGTCGTTGCAGAGGTTGTTCGCCCGGATCGTCATGGGGAGGTCGTGGCAGCCGATGTCCGGCCCGAAGGCCCAGAGAGTCTCGTACTCCGGGCCGTCCCCTTCGACCCCGTCGATCTCTGTCCGCCGCCCGCAGCAGACGATGCAGGAGTGGCAGCACTTCTTCGTCTTCAGGTAGCGGTCGGCGAGTTCCTCACCCGAGACCGCGGAGGCTTCGGGGTCGTACCCGCTCTGGAAGTTCTTCGTCGGCAGGATATGGTGCTCGTTGATGATGTTGACGAGAATAGCGGTGCCGTAGGCGGGCAGGCCCTTCCCTGTCACCGGGTTCTCCCTGAGTTTCCTGCGGGCGGCGACCTTTGTCTCGTCGAGCGCCGCCTGGTCGGCGACCTCGATCTTCCCCTCGCCGCGGGCCGCGACCGCCTTGAGGTTCTTGCTCCCCATCACCGCCCCGACGCCGCCCCGTCCCGCCGACCTGTAGGTCTCGTTCATGATCGAGGAGATGAGGCTCAATCTCTCGCCGGCAGGCCCGATGCAGAGCACCTCGGTCTTCGGGCCGTCTGTCTCGGCCTCGATCGCGTGGACCGTCTCCCCGACCCGCAGGCCCCAGTGGCCTGAGGCGTCCCTGATCTCGGCCTCGCCGTCGTGGACCCAGAGATAGACGGGCTTTTCTGCCTTCCCCCTGACGACGACCGCGTCGAACCCGGCCCTCTTCAGTTCCTTCCCGAAGAACCCGCCCGAGTTCGCACTCGTCAGCGTCCCGTTCAGGGGCGAGCGCGTCACCACGTCGAAGCGCGACCCGAGAGGGACGCCCGTGCCCGTAAGGGGTCCGGTGGCGAAGACCAGGATGTTCTCCGGGCCCAGGGGACCGGTGGAGGCGTCTATCCCGTCGGAGAGGATATGGACCCCGAGGCCCCTTCCCCCGAGATAGTCTCTCTTCAGGTCGTCGGGGTACGGCACCGGCGTACACGTCCCGGCAGTCAGGTCGACCTCCAGCAGTCTGTCGGCATATCCTTTCATGGTCCCTCCACCCCTCAGGGGACGCCGGGATCAGATAAATGTACCCTGCCGATCTTTTTCCCTGGCCGCGGGCCTCTCCTTTCCCTGCCGGTTCTCCGGGAACGGCCTTTTGCCGGTATCTAAAGCCTTTAACGGGCGAGCACACAGATACTTATAGAAGTGTTAAGAGCACACCAATCTGGGAGATAATCTCATGGCAGATAAAGAAGTTCAGCAGGAAAACTGCTCAGGCAACTGCTCCTCATGCCCGAGCGCCCAGAAGGAAGGGTGCGATTCCCCGCAGAAGGGCCTCCCTCCCAAGGCGAAGATCGACGTCAAGCACGTGATCCTGGTCCTCTCAGGCAAGGGCGGCGTCGGCAAGACGACCGTCTCCGTCAACCTCGCCTCCGCCCTCGCCAACCACGGCAAGACTGTCGGCCTCCTCGACCTCGACATCCACGGCCCGAATGTGCCGAAGATGGTCGGCGCCGAGGGGCAGCACCTGAATGTCATGGGCAACAAGATCGAGCCTGTCCAGATCACCGGCAACCTCTCTGTCGTCTCGATGGAGTTCCTCCTCCCTGACGCCGAGACCCCGGTCATCTGGCGCGGGCCCATGAAGATGTCCGTGATCCAGCAGTTCCTGGAAGACGTGAACTGGGGCGCCCTCGACTACCTGGTCGTCGACCTCCCGCCCGGGACCGGCGACGAGGCCCTCTCCATTATCCAGCTCGCCCCCAATGTCGACGGCGCCGTCATCGTCACCACCCCGCAGGAGGTCTCGACGATGGACTCGAAGAAGGCGGTGAAGTTCGTCGAGAAGCTCGAACTCCCGGTACTCGGCATCATCGAGAACATGAGCGGGCTCATCTGTCCCGACTGCGGGAAGGAGATCGACATCTTCGGCAAGGGCGGCGGCAAGAAAGCTGCCGAAGAGCTCGGTGTCCCCTTCCTCGGCGCCATCCCCATCGACATCGAGATGCGGAAGGCCGGCGACGAAGGCAGGCCCTTCATCAACAGGCACGCCGATTCCCCCTCCTGGAAGGCAATCGACGCCGTGATGGAGAACCTGGTGAAGGTCGTTGAGGGGTAAATGGATCTTCTCCGGGTGCTCCAGGGGAATGGGAAGCCCCTCGGCATCTATACCCGGATCGCTGCGGCGGTCCAGGACATAACCTCTTTTCCCGACCTCATCGAGCCGATCTATGCCGAGACCGCCGGTTTTTCCGATGTCGACCTCGACAGCCTCCGCTTTGCCCTCCTCCGTCTTCAGGTCTATGCCGATGTCCACCGGTACGAGGACATGGAGGGGACGCAACGGATGAAGTACGTGGCGCAGGTCCTTGAGAAGATCATATTCGGTTCGCTGATGCTCGGCGGGGAGCCCCCGGCCGGAGAGTAGCCGGTATCCTTCTCTTTTTCCGGGACTCACTGTGCCCGTCCCCGGCACCGGGGTGGCAGGGCCGGGACGATGCGCAGGTAGGAAATTTCCTTCCCCCTTCGATCTTCTCCCGAAGATACCTGTTAATTTCCACTAGATAGATATATTCTGGCCTATTTTTTTGTATTTCCAAAGAAATATTTTTTATGTGATTCGACACGTATAAAACCGATCGCATGCAATCTTATCTGGAATATTGGTGAATGCAATGACCAATGACAACCCGTTTGAGATGGTGAAGCAGCAGATCAGTGCCTGCTCAGAATACCTGCACCTCCCCCAGAACGTCGAGGAGTACCTCAAGACCCCGATGCGGGAGATCCACGTGGCATTCCCGGTCAGGATGGACGACGGCTCTTTCAAGGTCTTCCAGGGCTACCGTGTCCAGTACAACAACGCCCTCGGCCCCACGAAGGGCGGCATCAGGTTCCACCCCGGCGAGACGATCGACACGATCCGGTCCCTTGCGGCCCTCATGACCTGGAAGTGCTCCCTCCTCGACCTCCCCCTCGGCGGCGGCAAGGGCGGCGTCATCTGCAACCCCAAGGAACTCTCCGCCGGCGAACTCGAGAGGCTCAGCCGCGCCTATATCCGCGCGATCTACAAGGTCATCGGTCCCGACTGCGACGTCCCGGCCCCTGACGTCTACACCACCCCCCAGATCATGGCCTGGATGATGGACGAGTACTGCACCCTCGTCGGCCACAATGCCTGCGGCGTCATCACCGGCAAGCCGGTCGTCCTCGGCGGCTCTGAGGGCCGCGGCGACGCCACAGCCCGCGGCGGCTGGTTCGTCATCAGGGAAGCGGCAAAGGACAACAACATCGATCTTGCGAAGGCAAAGATCGCCGTCCAGGGCTTCGGCAATGCCGGTTCCCACGCTGCGACCCTCGGCAAATCCTTCGGCTGCACCATCGTTGCGGTGAGCGACAGCCACGGCGGCGTCTACAACGAGAACGGCCTCGACATCCCGACCCTCGTCGCCTACAAGCAGAAGACCGGCTCGGTCAGGGACTTCCCCGGTGCGAAGAACATCACCAACGAAGAACTCCTTGAGCTCAAGGTCGACATCCTTGTCCCGGCCGCCCTGGAGAACGCGATCAACGCCTCCAACGCCGACAAGGTCGGGGCAAAGATCGTCGCCGAACTCGCGAACGGCCCTGTCTCTCCGGAAGCCGACGCGATCCTCTTCGCAAAGAAGATCCCGGTCATCCCGGACTTCCTCTGCAACTCCGGCGGTGTGACGGTCTCGTACTTCGAGATGGTCCAGAACTTCTCTCTCGACCGCTGGGACGAGGAGAGTGTCCGCGCTCGCCTTGAGCGGAAGATGACGAAGGCCTACCACGAGGTCTACGCCGTTGCACAGGAACACTCCATCTCTCTCCGCGAGGCCGCGTACACCCTCGCGATGAAGCGCGTCGTCGACGCGATGAAGCTCCGCGGCTGGGTCTGAACCGGTTTTTCCGCACCGGCCCGATACCTTTTTTTCTCTTCTGTGCGTCTTCGCAGATTTTTTTGCTCCCGTGCGCCTGTAGTACACAGGTGAATGTGCGATGGTACGCCTGAACTGGGAGGCAAAACTCGGCCTCTTTCTGGTTGCCGTGAGCGTCGTCGTCTATGCGGCGAAGTTCTACGTCCTTGGCAATGTCGAGAATACCTACTACTATGTCTTCAACGCCCTCGGCTTCCTCCCCCTCAATGTCCTGCTCGTGACCCTCATCCTGAATCAACTCCTCACGATCCGGTCGAAAAGGGAGAAACTGGAGAAGATGAACATGGTCATCGGGACCTTCTTCTCCGAGGTCGGGACCGCCCTTCTGATCCGTCTCTCGGACCGCGACCCCGACCTGGACACGGTGAGGCAGGACCTGATCGTCGGGAACGACTGGTCAGACGAGGACTTCGCGCGGGTGCGGGCCCGCCTGGAGACGTACTCCTGGTCGGCCGCGGCAGACAGGGACGAACTCGTCGCCCTGCGGTCGTTCCTGATGGCAAAGAGGAACTTCCTCCTGCGACTCCTCGAAAACCCGGTGCTCCTGGAGCACGAGACGTTCACCGGGGTGCTGAGGGCGGTCTTTCACCTCACCGACGAACTCGAACGCCGGGAGGACCTGGCGCACACGCCCGAGGCCGACCTGAGGCACCTCACCGGCGACGTCAACCGTGTCTACGGCCTCCTCGTCGCCCAGTGGCTCGACTACATGCAGTACCTGAAGACCAACTACCCGTACCTCTTCTCTCTCGCGATGCGGACGAACCCCTTCGACGAGACAGCGTCGCCGGTGGTCAGGGAATAATTTTCTTTTTTCGAGATCTGTAGAAATCCTCCTCCATCGGTTGATAGTGCGTGCTGATCCTCTGCCTTCCCCTTCCCGTTCTCCGGGGGACTACACTCGAAGACCTGATGGTCTTCTCATGCTCCCTTCGGTCGCAGCCCCCGGACCCCTGCTCAGGATTGGTCCCGGGAAGAAAGGGTCGGAGTCCTGGAGGAGGCGGCCATCCCTGCCCCTATCGTAATGGCAGGGGGTATGGGGAGCGGCAGCCCCCCGGACCAGGCACTTCTGAACAGAATTTTTCCCCTATCACTTCAGGAAGTACTTTCCCGCAAGGGTTTCTACAGAGCCCTTTTTTCGAGATCTGGCGGCTCACGCAGAGTGGGGTTGCTGTCTGCTCCTTGATCTCGGGGCGTGCGTGGAGTCTTCCTGCCTTCCCCACAATCTGGACCGGGGAAGACAGAACAGGAAATCCTGAAGAATAGATTTGCCGTCCCTCCCTATCCCATGTCCGGGGGACGTGCTCCTCGGCACAGGAATATTCCCGGGCAGAAAAAAAGGGAGAGGTGGTTCAGCGTCTCCCTGCCCTGAGGAATGCGGCGCCGATTGCGAGGGCCGCGGTCCAGAGGGGCAGAGGCGACTGCTGTGTCGTCGGCGGGACCGTTTCTGTTCCGGTTTCTGCCGGCGTCGCAACGGCCGACCCGGCGCTGGCCGAGGTCACGACCGGTGTCGGGGTTGCGGGCGTGCCGCCCGCTGCCGCGATGGCAAAGAGGGAGAGACCGTCGGTCCCGGCCTCGAAGTGGGCCATGCCGTCCTTTTCATCGGTGACCACGGTCGTGAGGGACTGCCATGCGCCGTCGACGTACCTGAGAAGTCTGACGTCGCCGGCCGTGCAGGCGTGCGCCTCCAGCCATGCCGACGGCACGGCGAAGGCGATCGTCTCGCCGGAGAGCATGTCGTCGGTCGCGTGATAGAGAGTCGCCTCCACATAGGCATAGACTGCGCCATCGGGAGCGTCGGCCGCCGACGGGCGTGTGGCCTTCTCCACTCCGACCATGAGTCTGTCGATCTCGCCCTTCGCCCGGAGGGTGACCGCCGTGAACGGCGTGTCACGCATCGTCAGGGTGACGTTCTCCTCGGCATGCAGTCCGCCTGCCGCACCGACCGCCGCCTCGGAGTGACCGCCGCCGCTGCTGTGCGAGGAGACCAGGGCGGGCGTCGTGGTGGTGGGTTCCGCTGTCGGGTCGGGCAGCACCGAGACTGCCGCGAGGCCGAAGGTGCAGAAACCGTCGGGCGACTCGAACCTGAGGACCACCCTCTCGCCCTCTCTCCGGACCTCTTCGGGCAGGAGGATGCTGGTGCTACCGTCGTCGCCGATGCGCACGACTCTGATGTTTGCGACGCCGCCGCAGGCATCCACCCATGCGGCCGGGACACTCATCGTCACCGTGGCATTCCTGATCTCGCTCCCGTCCGTAAGGTTGGTCGTCCTGACTTCAAGGGACGCGGCAAGAGCGTCGATCTGCAGTCTGTTCTCCGCGGCACCCTGCTGGAAGGCGCTCATGGTCTCTGCAGATGCATTGTTCCCGAGGACCGTGGAGATTGCCGCTCCTGCTGGCAGACTGGAAAGTTCCGCGCTGACGCCTGCCGAAACTTCACCGGCGCCCTCTGAAACGACCGAGACAGCCCGTGTCTCCAGGATGATCCCCTGGATGGTGCCGGTGATGGTGCCGTTTTCCTCGACGGCGTCGCCCGGCGTGATGAAGGTCAGGTTGAAGGTGTCTCCCGCGACCCGGATCCTCTTCCCGTCGTCGGAGACTGACGTCCGGCCGGACGCGTTCACCGAGACATTCTGCCCGGTGACGGTGCACCCGGGCACGTCCAGGGAGGCCTTTATTCCCTGTTTATCCGTGCCAGACGGGCTGACCGCGACGCTGCTCGTGTTTGACCTGGTGGTGACCAGGCAACCGTCGTCGCCGTCGACCTGCCGCACGGCGATCCTGAGGTTCGAAGTTCCGCCCAGGAGGCCTTTCACCCTGACCGTGCCGAGCACGACGTTCGTGTCGCCTGCACGGACAGTGTCGTCGAGGTCGACGGCCCGCATCATGACGCCGCCGTCGGTCTCACGGGAAAGGTTGAACCTCGCCCAGTCGGGGAAGGAGGCGCCGGTGACCGTGGCGACCTCCGGGTCGGCGACCGAGACGTCCATCTCATACCCGGCAAGACCCCAGGGGGCGCGGTTCATGGTGATGACGACCTCGGTCTCCTCACCTGCATTCAGAGACGAGTGTTCGGTGCTGAAAGAGAGTCTCGGCTCCTCGTAGACGGTGTAGGCCTTCAGGCAGACATTTGTGTCCGGCATCTGGGTGGTGAGGTCTTCCCACGCGACGCCGTCGGCACTGATATAACTCTCGCCGGCCGCCGCCTTTGCGCTCATCGAGAAATCTGCGATCGGTTTCTCGACCGCGAGGGGCTGGTAGTAGTCGGGCGTCGTGAGTTTGACGACCACCGAGAATCTCTGGCCGGGCCTCAGGGGCACGGGCGCCGCAAGTGGGAAGGTGTGGTAACCGGGCAGGACCTGGGTGCCGGAGATTGTCGTCACCGGACCGTCGGCTGAGATGGGGCCGTCTGCCGGGTCAAGGTAGACCGAGATCTCGTAGGCGGCGTTCGGTGCCGTCGTGAAAAATCCGACCGCGCCCAGGCTGTTGCCCGACGTGGCGGTGAAGACGTTGGCGGCGTACGCCGTCTCGCTCCCGAGACCGACCGCAGCGGTCCAGCCCAGGGGGTCGTGGAGGTAGACGTCCCGGTAGTTGTCCGTATCCTCTGCCGTGAAGACCGCCTTGCAGCCGCGGTCGGCGTCATAGTACGACTGGTAGAAGTAGCCGTCGTCGCCCCAGTCGGCGTTCCACGAGTTCCTCACGATGAACGCACCGTCGCCCGGCGGGGTGAAGGTGAAGTTCTCCTTGCTGTAGGTGTCGTCCCAGCCGACGATCAGGACGGCATGACCGTCGCCGACGAGCCAGGGATCATAATAACTGGCATATTCCTCGTTGTAAAAACCGTTCGACCAGTACATCGAGGAATACACGCCGCCGTACTCCTTGACAGCCTGCTTGATCAGGGTGACATTGGAGCGGTCTGTCCGCGCGGGGAAGAAATCCACGTCCTGGACATGCTTCTGGACGGTAAGCCCCTCAGGGGAGACGCCGGAGACCTCGCTGTATGGATCGTCCGACTCGTTCACCGGGCCCGACCAGCGGGAGAAGTAGGCGGTTGCCATGTAGGCGTTTCCGCCTTCGTCGTGGGTATAGTCCAGGCCGTGGGTGTTTTTCAGGTTGTTCTCGGAGAAGTCCCAGGTCTCCTCGGGGAGAAGGGTGGACTCCAGGGAGCCGAGGGCCGCAAACGCCCAGCAGCTGCCGCACTCTCCCTGGTCCTTCACCGACCCGACTCGCCCTTCGTCACGGAGGTCAAAACGGCTCTCCGAGGGTGCGGGCCTGAAGGCCGAGGTGGTCTGCACCTCACTGCCCTCGGGCCAGGCGACCGTCACCGGCGAAGGTATCTCGCCGCAGATATCGTCTGTGCTCTCGCCTTCTTCGATGGAGGCGGCGGCCGACATCATCATGCGGTCGGCCGGTGCCTCTTTTTCCTCAAGATATTTGACATACTCCGGGTTGAGCGGCGCCTCGGTCATCTCCAGTGCGGAGGCTGCAGGGGCCGCGGCCCCGAGAAGCAGGAAGGCGCAGAGGAATGCGCCTGCCAGACCTTTCAGTATTCTGTTATCCATATCTCCAGCCACCTGTCTCATGTTCTGTCGGTCTCCATGTACCGGTGAACGGTCACGACGTCGTCGAAGTCGATCCTGCCGTTACCGTTGTAATCGAAGACCCGGGAGTTCTTCTGCGAGGTGATGGTCTCGAAGTGTTCGAAGTAGGCGCTGATATCGCCGAAGTCCAGGGTACCGTCGCCGTTCACGTCCTCGAAGAGGCCGTCGCCGTCACCGTCGCCCGGGATGCCGACGCCACCGGGGAGGGGCGAGAGGCCGACGACGTCGATGACGCCCGGTCTGCAGATCACGGCCGTCTCTTCGCCGTTGTCCGCGTAGACCACGACGTCTCTGGCCGTGATCCCGGCCGTACCGTCGGTGAGGCCCCTGATCTTCAGGGTGGCGAGGACGACGTTCTCCGCACCTGCTTCGACGGTGTTGCCGTCGTCGGTCGCGTCGAAGGTGATGGTGGTGCCGGGTACGCCCGACCCCCCGTATGCGCCCGCAAGGAAGGCAAAGTCGACGCCGGTGATCATGGCGTTCGTTCCTTCAAGGCTGACCGTGAGGCTGACATTTTTCAGGCCGTCAGGGAGATGGTCGGCGACGATGGCGACCTCACGCTCTGTCCCGGCGGCAACGGTTGTTTTGAGCGGGGCGAACGAGATCACCGGTGCGATATCGGTGAAGGTGACATTGTCGAGCCAGCCGCAGTCATCCCCTCCAGAGGTGTACGCACGCTTCTCGTACGTCCACCGGAGGGTGTGCTCGCCCTTCTCCAGGGTGTAGTGCATATCCTGCCAGCCGTCGTCCTTGCCTGCGATCTCCTCCTGCATCTCGCCGTCGACGGAGAAGGCGAGGACGTCGGAGTACTTCATCGAGTCACTGTCATAGGAGGAGACCTGCCAGTCGAAGGTGAGGTTCTTCGGACCGGTGACGGTGGTTTCGATCCATGACTGCTGGCTGCGTTTGATAGCACCGGTGTGGCCGCAGCTGCCGTGGATGTAGGTCTCGTTTACGTCGACGAACCAGGAGGCGTCGCCGCCTGTCGTCCAGGCGAGGCCTTCTGCGTCGAGGGCCTCTTCGAAGGTCGGGGTGACGGTGATGTAGCCGTTCTTGACCTCCATCTGCCCGTCAGGGGCGGTGTCCTTCTGCACGATGAGGGTGACATTGTAGACGCCGGGTCTGGTGTAGGTGTGCGTCTGGTTCCGGCCGACTGCCGACGCCCCGTCGCCGAAGTCCCAGGCCCAGTGGGTCGCGGTGCCGGTCGTGTACCCGGTGAAGTCCACGGTGAGCGGGACCTCGCCCCGCGTCACGTTGCCGACAAAGTCGGTGTCGTCGACGGGCGTGAAGGTGACGTTGTCAAGCCACCCGCAGTCTTTCATCATGCCCTCACCAGAACCCTTCTCATACACCCACCTGACGGCATGCGTGCCGAACCCGAGCCTGTACCCCTCTTCAGACCAGTTTCTGGGGAAACTGCAGATTTTCTTCTCCTCTTCACCGTCAATGAGGAACCTCAGGTAGTCATAACTGGGTTCAGAGGAGACGTTCCATGCAAAGGTGAGGTAGCCGGGGCCGGTGATGTTTGCCTGGAGCCATGACTGCTGGTTTTCGCCGATGGCGCCGCTCCGTCCCGAGGTGGTGCCGGTGTGGACGCAGTCGACGTCGACGAACCAGGGTGCGTTCCCGCCGGTGGACCAATCGAGGTCGGGTGCCTCGACGGCCTCAGGAAGGGTGGCGAAGGGAACGGTCGTTACGGTCTCTGTCGCGGTGCTGGTGCCGGCGTCGTTGGTGACCGTCAGGGTGACAGTGTACTCTCTGACCTCCTCGAAGGTGTGGACAGGGTTCTGCTCGTCTGATGTTGCGCCGTCGCCGAAGACCCAGGACCACGCGGTCGGGCACCCTGCCGAGGTGTCGTTGAATTGCACCGTCGCCGGGGCCATCGCCCGCGTCACATTGGCCTTGAAGGCGGCCGTCGGCTGGATGGCGCCGTAGGTGTAGGTGACGTTGTCGAGGTGGCCGCAGTGTTCGGGGGAGAAATAATACTCGTTGGTGTAGGTCCACCTGAGGGCGTGTTCGCCGGGCGGGACTTCATAGTACACGCCGGGCCAGGACGTGCCCTCTCTGGTACCCTTGATGCTGTTCAGGGATCTGCCGTCGGTCGAGAACGCCAGCTGCCCGTCGTAGGTGAAGGAGCTGGAGTTGATGTTCCAGTTGAAAGTGAGGACGCCCGGGCCGGTGACCGTCGCCTCGATCCAGGAAGTGTTGCTGCTGGATGAGATGACGCCGCTCCTCGCGGAACTCCCGCCCTTCAGGAAGCAGTAGATATCGGTGGACCAGTCGGCGTCGCCGCCGGTCGTCCAGACAAGGTCAGAGGCGTCGACCGCTGTGCTGAGGGCGATGGGCTCGATGACTTTCACCGTCTTCGTCACCGTGTCGGTGCCGAGGACGGCCCTGCCGTCGGTGTCCTTCCCGACGATGTTGGTGACCGTCAGGGTGACCGGGTATTCGCCCGCGTTCTCGTAGACGTGGGTCGGGTTCTGTTCAACAGAGGTTTTGCCGTCGCCGAAGTCCCAGTCCCATGCGGTCGGGAATCCTGTGGAGTTGTCGGTAAACTGGACGGCCAGGGGTGCCATGCCGCGGTCCTCGGTCACGTTGGTGACGATGTCCGCGACAGGTTCGCCGCCGCCGTAGGTGCAGGTGACATTGTCGAGCCACCCGCCGTTCTCCGCGGCCTCGGTCATCAACGTGGAGTAGGTCCAGGTGACGGTGTGGGTGCCGTGGCCGATCCTGTACGTCTCATGGGACCAGTCTGAGCCCCACTGAATCTTCTTGTACAGGTTGTCGTACTGATCTGCATCGTCGACAGCGAACTCCAACTTACCCATCGGCATTCCGTAGATTTTGCCGGGGTTCACCTTCCAGTCAAAGGAAAGGATACAGGGGCCTTCGACAGTGGTCTGGACCCAGGAGTTCTCGCCTGCGTTCAGCGCACCGGCGCTCTTTGCCGCGGCGTAGTCGACATACTCCGGCCCTTTCACGACCGACCAGGTGGCGTTGCCGCCGGTGGTCCATGCGAGGTCGGGAGCGTCGACGGACTCCGCGAGGCTGACCTCGCCGACTGATCTGATGTATCCGGTTTTTGTTACGGTGTCTTCCACGCCGTCTCTGGTAACGGTGAGGGAGATGTCGTACGTGCCGACATCAAAGGTGTGGGCCGGGTTCTGCTCCTCGGAGGTGGTGCCGTCGCCGAAGTCCCAGTGCCGGTCGGTGATCGCGCCGGTGCTCTGGTCGGTGAACTGCACGGTCAGGGGTGCGTCGCCGGCGGTGGTGCTGGCGGTGAAGGCGGTGGCGATATGCTGGGTGTAGGAGACGTTGTCGAGCCAGCCGCAACTCTTGCCGTCAGATTCGTCGTCATTCCAGTTGTTTTTCCAGTATGACCATGTGAGAACGTGTTCTCCTGGCCCGACCTCGAATGTCGCGTTTTTCCACGTCTCGTCCAGTCCATCGATCTGCATCTGGTCTTTGCCGTCGAGGGCAAAATAGAGGGCTTCGTTGTATTCATCGCACGAGACCTTCCAGGAGAAGGTCAGGGTGCCGGGACCGGTGACTCCTGTCTGCAGGTCCGAGAAGCCGACTTCCCATTCATCAGCGGAGAACGTGCCGCTCCGGGCGCAGCCGCCGCCGATGCCGTCACCGACCTCGACTGTCCAGTCCTTGTCGCCTGTGTTCACCCATGCGAGGCCCGGGGCGTCGAGGGCCTCCTTCAGGTTCGTGGGGACGGGAACTGCCTTCGGGGTGAAGGTGAGGTTGTCGAGCCACCCGCCGTTCTCAGGATTGTCCGACGACTTCGTGGAGTAGGTCCATCTGAGGGTGTGCTTACCGTCGCCGAGGTCGAAGGTCTCGCGGTGCCAGCCGTCGTCTGTCCTGATCTTCTTATAGAGGTCGTCCGAGGAGGTGGCGCCGTCGACCGCGAACTCGAGTTCGCCGTATGTGGACCACATCACCTTCTGGGGCTTGACCTTCCAGTCGAAGGAGAGTTTCCCGGCTCCGGTGACCGTGGTCTCTATCCAGGTCGACTGGGAACTTGCAAGCAGGCCGCTCCTGACACTGGTCTCGCCGGCGACACTCTCGGCGGTCTCGACAGCCCATTCTGCGTCGCCGCCCGTGGTCAGGGTGAGGGAGGGTGCGTCCACGGCCTCGGCAAGGGTCTGGCTCTTGAGGACGTTGAGGTACCCGGTCTTCGTCTCGGTCTCAGGCGTTCCGGCCCTCTGGATGGTCAGGGAGACGTCATAGGTCCCGGCCTTCTCGTAGATGTGGGTGACGTTCTGCGTGGTGGCGTGCCCTGAGCCGTCGCCGAAGTCCCACTCCCATCCGCTCACACCGCCGGTGGAGAGGTCGTTGAACTGCACGGCCAGGGGCACCATGCCGGTAGTGACATTTGCGGAAAAGTCGGTGTAATCGCCCCCGGTAAAGGATACTGCATCGAGCCAGCCACCATTCTGGCCATTGACGCCCATGCTGCCCTTGTGGTAGGTCCATCTAAGGGTGTGTTCCCCGGAAGATATCCTGACCGACTCCTCTATCCAGGGCTGTTCGGTGCCTGAGATCTGCTTCTGCTCTGTCCCGTCAAGAAAGAACCTGTAATAGTCGCCTGAGGGACACGAGACATCCCAGGAGAAGTTCAGGGTACCAGGACCGGTGACTTTTGTCTCGATTTTCGAGTCGCCAAAGCTCAATCCCGGGTTGCTCCGTGCAGCACTTCCGCCTGTCACGGCGTGTTCTGTATCGACCGTCCATGCCTTCGTGGAGGTGTCGGTCGTCCATACAAGGTCCGGGGCGTCGACTGCGGCCTCGAGGCCTGTGTCTTCTGCGGCCGCGGGCATCGCCATCAGGCAGAGAAGGCCGATGGCAATGACCGCAATGATCGCATCGTTTTTCAAACGTGATTTACTTTGTGACATGGTTCAATCAGTTCTTTAAAGTGTATGGTGGTGAGGTGCGTTTTGAATCATGAAAAAAGATACTGATGAACTTTGATTGCTGTTTAAATCTTAAAATGGGGTCTAATATATGGTCGTTGCGTTTGTTAAATCTCTTTAACGTGTTGAACTTCAGGACACACCGTGATAAACCTTATCCCCCGGTAGAAGTCGTTGCACCGTCATGATCTCTCTCTGGTATGCCGGGACAACCCCGGGCGAGGATAGATCGAATTTATGGGATTATTTGAGAAAAATAGGGCCTGAAATCACATGGTATGGTGTCGGTGCCGTGGCCGGGAGCGCGGGGCCGCTTGCCCCTGCACTCTCCCGGGGAATGCCAGAAAAAGAGGGTTATTCCGGGGCCGACTCAGTGCTGGTAGAAGTACCGGTCGATCTCCCAGGGGTGGACCGTCGTCCTGAAGGAGTCCCACTCCATCTTCGTGATCCGGTCGATGTTCTCGACGACGTGGCGGCCGAGGACATTACAGAGCAGGTCGTCCTCCAGCAGGTACTGGTTCGCTTCGAGGAGAGTGCCCGGCAGGGTGTGGATGCCCGCCTCCTCCCTCTCGGCCTCGGTGAGTTCGAAGATGTTCAGCTTCGTACTCGCGGGCGGTTCGATCCTGTTCCTCACGCCGTCCATGCCCGCGGCGAGGATGCAGGCAAAGGTGAGGTAGGGATTGCAGGTCGGGTCAGGGCTGCGGAGTTCCATCCTGGTGGACTTGCCGCGGGGCGCCGGGACACGGCAGAGGGCCGTCCTGTTCGAGGCGCTCCAGGAGATGTAGACCGGGGCCTCGTACCCGGGCACGAGGCGCTTGTACGAGTTGATCGTCGGGTTCGCAAGCCTGGTGATGCCGCGGACGTGCTTCAGGACGCCGCCGATGAAGTGCAGGGCCGTCTCCGAGAGTTCGAGGGGTGCATAGGGATCGTAGAAGGCGTTCTGGCCGTCCTTGAAGAGGGAACAGTTGGTGTGCATGCCGCTCCCGTTGATCCCGTAGATGGGCTTCGCCATGAAGGTGGCGTGGAGGCCGCGCTGGAGGGCGATCGTCTTCGTGGCGAACTTGAAGGTAACGACATTGTCGGCGGTCTGGAGGGCGGGACCGTACTTGAAGTCGATCTCGTGCTGGCTCTCGGCCACCTCGTGGTGGGAGGCCTCGACCACGAAGCCCATCTCGGTCAGGGCGAGGACAATGTCCCGGCGCACGTCCTCCGCAAGGTCGGTGGGGGCGAGGTCGAAGTAGCCGCCGCGGTCCTGGAACTCGAGGGACGGCCTGCCGTTGATCATCTTGAAGAGGAAAAATTCGAGTTCGGGGCCGGTGTTGAACTCGAACCCGTCCTTTGCGGCGTCGGCGATGACCTGCTTGAGGATATACCGCGGGTCGCCCTCGAAAGGTTTCTTGTTCGGCATGTAGACGTCGCAGATGAAACGGGCCGCCCGACCCTCCCCTTCCTTCCGCCAGGGCAGGAGGGTGTAGGTCGCCGGGTCGGGCTTCAGCACCATGTCGGACTCCTCGATACGGGCGAAGCCTTCGATCGACGACCCGTCGAATGATATCCCATCGGTCAGGGCCTTCTCAGCCTGGACGGGCGGGATGGCCACGTTTTTCGGCTGGCCCAGGAGGTCGGAAAATTGCAGGCGGATGAATTTGACGTTATCCCTTTCGATTCTCTCCAGGAGTGCTGATACCTCGTCGGCTGGCATAATGGAAACATGGTTCCACCCAATAGTATATATGGCTAATGGGTACACCATTTTGCGACAGCCGCCGCCAGAGGATACCTGACGGTGGTGGAGTAGACCATGTGTGGAATTATCAGCGTCGTCGACCGCTCGGGGGCGGTGATGGACGGCGCACGGATCAGGGACGCGCTTTCGATGATGGACGAGCGCGGCAGCGGGGAGGGTGCGGGGTATGCAGCCTACGGCGTCTACCCCGAGTTCGCCGACTGCTATGCAATCCATGTCTTCTTCGACAATATCGTGGAAACAAAAGCGCCGGTGGACGCCCTCCTCGAAACCTGGGGGACCATCGTCCATGACGAGGAGATCCCGACCTATGAGCAGGCGCACCTGAGGAAGATCCATACTCCCTGGCGCTACTTCTTCAGGCCAGACCCCACCCTCATGACCGGGACGCCGTCGCCTGAGGACGACATCGTCACCTATCTGGTGATGAAGGTGAACACGACGATGCGGGGGGCGCTGATCTACTCGTCAGGGAAGAACATCGGGGTCTTCAAGGCCGCGGGGTGGCCGGAGGACGTCGCCGACTTCTACCGCATCCAGGACTACAAGGGCTACATCTGGCTCGCCCACAACCGGTACCCGACCAACACCCGCGGCTGGTGGGGCGGCGCCCACCCCTTCAACCTCCTGGACTGGAGCGTCGTCCACAACGGCGAGATCACAAGTTACGGCACGAACCGGCGGTACATCGAGAGTTACGGCTATAAGTGCACGATGTTCACCGACACCGAGGTGGTCGCCTATCTCGTCGACCTTCTGGCACGGAAGCACGGCCTGGACGAAGAACTCGTGGTGCGTGCCCTCGCCCCGCCCTTCTGGGACGAGATCGACCGCATGCCCGAAAAGGAGCGGGAACTCAACCGCGCCATCCGCCTCGCCTACGGGTCGGCGATGATGAACGGGCCCTTTGCGATCGTCGTCGCAAACCATGACGGCATCGCCGGTTTCACCGACCGGATCAAGCTGCGGCCCCTCGTCGCCGCGGAGGAGGGTGATCGGATGTACATCTCCTCCGAAGAGGCGGCGATACGGCGGATCGCCCCTGAACTGGACCGGGTGTGGATGCCGCGGGCCGGGGAACCTGTCATCGGGAGGGTCCGCTGATGGCGATCGGGAGCGTGCCCCTGCGATACAAGATCACGATCGACCCTGACCGGTGCATGGAGTGCGGGCGGTGCATCGAGAACTGTCCGTACGGGACCTTCCGGAAGGAGGGCGACCGTATCGTCGCCGTCTCCCGGAACTGCACCGCCTGTCACCGGTGCATCGCCATGTGCCCGCGGGACGCGATCACGCTCGTGGAGCACCCGGTGGACTACAGGTCTCACCCCCTCTGGACACCTGAGGCCAGGGAGGCGATCTACAACCAGGCGCGGACAGGCGGGATCATCCTCGCGGGCATGGGCAATGCGATGCCCCTCCCTTCGATCTTCGACCGTCTCCTCCTCGACGCCTGCCAGGTGACCAACCCCTCCATCGACCCCCTCAGGGAACCGATGGAACTGCGGACCTATCTCGGCAAGAAGCCGTCGAAGCTCGCGTTCAGGAGGACGGAGGCCGGGGACGTCGAACTGGAGACGAAGATCGCCCCGAACCTGATGATCGAGACGCCGATCATGATCGGGCACATGAGTTACGGGGCGATCTCTCTCAACGCGCAACTCGCCCTGGCGCGGGCAGCGCACACGGCCGGGACTTTCATGGGGACAGGGGAGGGCGGGATGCACCCTGACCTCTACCCGTACCAGAAACGGTTGATCGTGCAGGTGGCCTCCGGTCGTTTCGGCGTGGACATCGACTACCTCAACAGGGGTGCGGCCATCGAGATCAAGATCGGCCAGGGCGCGAAGCCCGGCATCGGCGGCCACCTCCCCGGCGAGAAGGTCGGCCCGGACGTCTCCCGGACCCGGATGATCCCTGAGGGGAGCGACGCGATCAGCCCGGCGCCGCACCACGACATCTACTCGATCGAAGACCTCGCTCAACTCGTCCGCTCCCTCAAGGAGGCGACAGAGTGGCAGAAACCGGTCTTCGTGAAGATCGCCGCGGTCCACAACGCCGCGGCGGTCGCGGCCGGTATAGCGCGGTCGGGTGCCGACGCCGTCGTCGTGGACGGGTTCCGCGGCGGGACGGGCGCGGCCCCGAAGGTCTTCCGGGACCACGTGGGCATCCCCATCGAGGCGGCGATCTCGGCCGTCGACCAGAAACTCCGGTCCCAGGGGATCAGGAACGAGGTCTCGGTCATCGCAAGCGGCGGCATCAGGGACGCCGCCGACGTGACGAAGGCGATCGCTCTCGGCGCCGACGCGGTCTATATCGGGACCGCGGCCCTGGTGGCAATGGGGTGCCGGGTCTGCGGCACCTGTTACCGCGGCCTCTGCCCCTGGGGGATCGCCACGCAGCGCCCCGACCTTGTCGCCCGCCTCGACCCGGTGCGGGAAGGGGAGCATGTGGCCAACCTCATCCATGCATGGACGATGGAGGTCTCCGAACTGATGGGGGCGGCGGGCATCAATGCGATCGAGAGTCTCCGGGGCAACCGCGACCGTCTGCGGGGCTACATGCTCGACGAGGGGATGTTGCAGGTGCTGGACGTCAAGACGGTGGGGGCGTGACGATGGCGACCCATATCGATGCGGCAGGGGTGCACTACACGCCCCTGAACAAAGAGGTGAGGGCGGCGGTGGCCGCGGGCGAGACCGAGATCGTCCTCGACAATGTCCTGGGCCAGCGCTTTATCGCGGACGGTCTCGTGGGCGAGGTGACGATCACGGTCAACGGGGTTGCCGGCGGCGACCTCGGCATGTTCATGCGTGGCCCGACTGTCGTCGTCCACGGCAATGCCGACCATGCCCCCGGCAACACGATGGAGGCGGGGACGATCGTCATCCACGGGAGCGCCGGGGACGCGGTCGCCCACTCGATGCGCGGTGGGAAGGTCTTTGTCAGGGACGATATCGGCTACCGCGGCGGGATCCACATGAAGGCCTATCATGAGAGGAGGCCGTACCTGGTCGTCGGTGGGGAGGCCAGGCCGTTCCTGGGCGAGTACATGGCCGGGGGCATGATCCTCCTCCTCCGCCTGAACGCTGTCGGCCCCTTTGCCGAGCGCGGGCTTGCAAGCGGGATCCACGGCGGCGAGGTCTTCATCAGGGGCGAGGTGGAGGACCGTTGCCTGGCGGTCGGGGCGGTCAGGATGCCCTTCGGGGAGGAGGACCGCGCCCGGATACGGCCTCTCGTCGAGGAGTACTGCCGGTACTTCGGGGCCGACGCCGAGTCCATCCTTGCCGACGACTATACCCGGATCGGTCCGGCGGGCACGAGGCCTTTTGCCGGAAAATACACGTGGGAGTGAGAGAGATGGCGGAAAAGAGTTACAAGGACCTTGAAGCCGAGGTCTGGGAGACGGGCCGCTGTGCACGCTGCGGTGCCTGCATCGCGGTCTGCCCGGCCGACGCGCTCTCGTTCCCGGAGAATGCGCACGGCCACCCTGTGTTGTCGAGTTACTGCAAGATGGAGTGCGACGGCGTGCCGTGCGGCGCATGCTACCTGGCGTGTCCGCGCGTCGGCGACGGCGCCGACCCGGCACAACCCCTGGGCGACTATATCTCGGCGGTCTCGGCGCGGGCGACCTTCCCGGTGCCGGGCAAACAGAGCGGCGGCGCGGTGACGGCGATTCTGGTCCACGCCCTTGAGGCGGGCCTGGTCGACGCGGTGGTCACGGTCTCCGAGGACCGCTGGACGAGAAAGCCGCAGTCGGTGGTGATCACCGACCGCGAGGCGCTCGTCGCCCAGGCAGGGAGTCGGTACAACTGGTGGGTGCCCCTCCTCGCCGCCCTGAAGGAGGCTGTGGTCGTGCGGAAGTACCGCCGGGTGGCGGTGGTGGCGGTGCCCTGTGCGGCCGAGGCCGTCGCCCTGATACGGGCGAGCGGTTTCGACCTCCACGGCCCGTACGCACGGGCGATCCGCCTGCTTGTCGGCCTCTTCTGCACGGAGAGTTTCGACTACGCGGCGCTGATGGAGGGGAAGATCCGGGGCGACCTCGGGATCGAGCCCTGGGAGGTCGGCCGCATGGACGTGAAGGGGTATCTCGAGGTCACCCGTGTCGGCGGCGGCACGGAGACCGTTCCCCTTGCCGACCTGGAGGGCTGCATCCCGGAGGGGTGCCGGCACTGCACCGACTTTGCCGCGGTCCACGCCGACATCTCGGCCGGTGCTGTCGGGAGTCCGAAGGGCTACTCGACCATCCTCGTCAGGACGGAGGCGGGCCGGGGCTTTGTCGCCGGTGCGGTCGCCTCGGGCCTTCTTGTCGTCGACGGCGAGGCGGACATTGCAAAGGTCGAGGCCCTGGCAAAGAAGAAACTGGTACGGGGCCGGCAGGAGTAGGGCGGTTTCGCATCGTATCTCCTGCACAGTCCCGGATCTATTTTTTCCGGAGGATCGCGGAGTCCTCCCGGTCTGTGGTTTGGAGAAGGTGGGGGGTCCGCGCTATCGCTCCATGGGATCAGGGGAGAGACATCGGTCCGACCATGGGGTTTCCTCCATCTCTTCACGAAAAGAATATGGTGCGCACGCCCCCATTCTGGTGAGAGGGCCTCCGGCAATACCCCCCGGTCCCGGAGGCATCAGGTGAGTCGATGGAATATCGTCATGTTGCAACACTGCTCGTCGGGGCTGCGATGCTCTTCTGCGGGGCGTGCTGTATGGCCCTGCTCGTCGGCGGCCTTCTCTCCATCAATATCCAGGCAGTCCCCTGGTTGTTCCACTACCTTGCGGCACTGGTGGTGATGCTGGTCGTCCTCGCGTGGTTGATGACGTACCTCGAACGCATCGCAAAGGCCCTGGAGGAGACGGAACAGAGGGTCGAGAGGATCGAGAGCGCCCTGGAAAAAATTTCCCGGTAGGTCTTCAGGCCCTCCATCGTTTGAGGGTGGGGAGGAAGGCGTCCATCATCGTCTTCGCCTTGTCGAGGGGCATGATGTCCATGTCGGCCATTGTCTTGGCGCAGAATGCGGCCATCTCCTCCATTGTGATCGCCGGGTCGGTGAACGCACCCTTCTGGTAGCAGTAGGTGCAGTAGTCGTGGGACGGGGACCCGTCCATTTCTGTTCCAGGATCTGCTGGAGTCCTCAGCGGCATGCCGCAACTCTGGCAGAATGGTCCGTGATGCTCTTCCATGATATCTCCTGCCCCGGTGCGGGGGCATATCTGTCACTGGGTGTGTCGGGCAATATATTTTTTCAATTGAAACCTTGCTGCGCACCCGATACTCCTGCGGCCGCACACTCTCCCGAGGTCTGATCCCGTCGGGTTCGTACTCTTCTCTCCGTTCCGCTCGCTCGAACCTGCATGGAGGAGGCGGCACCCTCGCATAAAACCCATTATTTTGAGCGCATCGCGATTGTGTCTGTTTAAGTGGGCAGGAATCGAAAATTAGTCTCCATATGGGCTTTATGTTGGAATAAGGCCGGTATGGGCGTTACATTCCCATACATCTCTTCTTTATTCGTGATTTCCCCTCCTGTCATGCCCGTCCATCTGGTTCCGGGGCGCTGTTTCTCCGATCTATGGATTAAATTTATAAGTGAAGGAAGGAAATGTTGTTCCAACTCCTCGAGTACGGGAGCAGTGAAAACCATGTGTGTGCGAAAAAACATTCTGGCGCTTCTGGTCGTCGCCTTTCTGGGGTTCTTTGCGATGCCTGTCCTGGCCGCGGACCCAGACGGGACGGCGACTCTTGAGGAGGATCCGGGAACGGCCCTCGACTTCATCTGGGTCCTCGTCTGCGGGTTCATGGTCATGTTCATGCAGGCAGGATTCTCCATGGTCGAGACCGGGTTTACCAGGGCGAAGAACGCGGCGAACATCATGATGAAGAACCTGATGGACTTCTCCGTCGGCGCCCTCGCCTACTGGGCTGTCGGCTTTGCCGTCATGTACGGCACGATGGAAGGCCTGAACTGGCTCTTCGGCTGGTCGGGATTCTTCCTTCTCGGCGACGCCTACGATGTCACCACCATCGAGTCCTGGTTCTTCCAGATGGTCTTTGCGGCGACCGCCGCCACGATCGTCTCGGGTTCAGTCTCAGAAAGGTGCAAGTTCTCGACCTACGTCATCGCAAGCGCCGTGATCACGGCCCTGATCTATCCGGTCTACGGCCACTGGATCTGGGGCGGCGGCTGGCTTGCAGGGCTTGGCGCCCTCGACTTCGCGGGTTCGGGCGTGGTCCACGCCGTCGGCGGCTGGATCGCCCTCGCCGGTGCGCTCCTGCTCGGTCCTCGCATAGGGAAGTATGCAAAGGACGGGACGCCCCGTGCGATCCCGGGCCACTCGGTGACCCTGGGCATCCTGGGTGTCTTCGTGCTCTGGTTCGGGTGGTATGGCTTCAACTGCGGTTCGACACTCACTGCCGACAGCCTCAGAATCTCGGTCATTGCAGCAAACACCACACTGGCTGCGGCAGCGTCTCTCGTCACCGCCATGCTTGCCACCTGGGCCTGGCACGGCAAACCTGATGTCTCGATGTCGGGCAACGCGGCGATCGGCGGCCTTGTCGCCATCACCGCCGGGTGCGCCTGGGTAAGCCCACAGCTCTCGGTGCTGATCGGCATCGTCGCCGGTCTCCTGGTGGTCGTTGGCGTCTGGTTCCTGGACTGGGTCCTCCATGTCGACGACCCGGTCGGTGCGATCGCGGTCCACGGCTTCAACGGTGCCTGGGGTCTCCTGGCCCTCGGTCTCTTCGCCGACGGTACCTACGGTGGCGTGACCGGGCTCCTGTTCGGCAATGTGGGGTTCTTCGCCGTGCAGGCACTCTCGGTTGCGGTCAGCTTCGTCTGGGCCTTCGGCACAGGACTTATCCTCTTCGGCATCATGAAGGTGACGATGGGCATACGGGTCTCCGCTTCCGAGGAACTCCAGGGCCTCGACATCGGTGAGCACGGGATGTCGGCGTACCCGAACTTCGTGGCCACAGAGCCCGCGACAGAGGCGGAGCGATGAAAAAGATCGAAGCGGTCATCAGGCCGACAAAGTTCGAGGATGTGAAGGCAGCCCTCGAAGCCATCGGGATGGTCTCCATGACCGTCTCCGAGGTGAAGGGGCGTGGCGAGCAGAAGGGCGTCAGGCAGCAGTGGCGCGGCGCCGAGTATGTCGTCGACTTCTTCCCGAAGACCAGGATCGAGATGGTCGTCCCCGACGAGACGGTGGATGAGGTCATCACCGTGATCGTGGGGGCCGCAAAGACCGGCCAGATCGGCGACGGCAAGATCTTCGTCATACCGGTCGAACGGGTGGTCAGGGTCAGGACCGGAGAGGAGGGTGAGGCAGCCCTCCGATAACCTCTTTTAACGCCGGGGGGTATGGAGGTAGGGCGGGATCGTGCCGCCTCCCCCTGCCGGGGTCGTGCGATTATCGAGGTTTTCCACGTGACAGACGCAGTTATTATCCAGCACATCGGCGGCGAGGGCCCGGGCCCTCTCCTCCTGTCCCTCCTCGAAGAGTGCGGTCTAGAATGCACCATCGCCAGAATGGACGAAGGCGACGCCGTTCCCCGCCATGCAGAGGTCATGATCGTCCTCGGCGGGCCGATGAACGTCTACGAGGAGGAGACCCACCCCTATCTGGCCGACCTCGACCGTGCGGTCCGCGGGCACGTCCGTGCGGGCGGCCATTATCTCGGCCTCTGTCTCGGGGGCCAGGTCCTCGCAAAGGCCCTCGGCGCCCCGGTGACCCGTGCACCTCTCCCCGAGTTCGGGGTGCACACCCTCTCCCTCACGCGGGAGGGCCGGCAGGACTCTCTCTTTGCAGGCGTGCCGCGGTCCTTCCCCACCCTCGAGTGGCACCGCGACACCTTCGCCGTCCCCTGCGGGGCGACCCTCCTTGCCACCTCGGCGTCCTGCAGGAACCAGGCTTTCAGGTTCAGGAACGCCTACGGCCTCCAGTTCCACCCGGAGATGACCGTCGGGACCTTTGAGACGATGGCCGACGACTACGACCTCGACCTCCGGAGAGCGGGCTTTTCCGCCGACGCCGTCGTCGCCTATGCACGGGGATGGGAGGAGGAGATGGATCAGCATTCCCGGCAGATCCTCGGGAACTTCCTGGACGGCGTGGTCACGGGGTAGGGGGGCGGGTCGGCTCCCTCTCCGGGACGACCAATGATGACGGGGTCGAAAATCTGGTGGTGCGCTCCCCGTCCCGACAGGGCGTATGCGGGGAGATAAATCCTGTTCTGTGTGGGTAAATGTCGATTTTATCCAAGTATATATGAAATTCGCCACGCCACCCTAGACTGGAATGACATCTGTAATCACCGATCCCCTCCACCAGAAACTCCTCCTCGGGGCGGTCGCTCTCGGCACAATTATGGACGGACTCGACGGCTCGATCGTGAACGTCGCTCTCCCGACAATCGCCGCAGACTTCGACACAGACATCGGGACAATTGCCTGGGTTATCATCACCTATCTGCTTATGATGGCAGGTTTCCTCCTCGTCTTCGGAAAGATCGCGGACCGCGGCCTCATGAAAATGATCTTCATCAGCGGATTCATCATATTCACCCTCGCATCAGCCGCCTGCGGTCTCTCCCCCGCCCTTCCCATCCTCCTTGCCTCACGGATCGTCCAGGGGACCGGTGCCGCCATGATCGCCGCCGTTGCGCCGCTCCTCTGTGTCAGATATCTTCCGCCGCGGATGCTTGGCATCGCTCTTGGCGTCCTCACTGCCGCGAGTTCGATCGGCTTTGCCGCAGGCCCCGCCATCGGAGGAATTCTCACCCATTACCTCTCCTGGCACTGGATCTTCCTGATCAACATCCCGATAGGGATCATCGGCATCCTCTTCGCCTCCAGGGTCATCCCCACGGACCACAAGATAGAGGAAAAAACGCCGTTCGACTTTGCCGGAGCTGCCACGCTCTTTGGCGCAATGGTCTCCGGCATCTTCGTGCTCGAGGAAGTCATGGCCCTCGGCATAACCGACCCGCTGATCCTCGTCTGCGCAACACTCTGCGTGCTTTTTGCATCACTCTTCATCATCAGGGAACTGAAGACGCCAGCGCCCCTCATCAACATCCGCGTCTTCGGCACATGGCGGTTCACCTCCGTCCTGACCGCATTTCTGCTCGTCAACGTCGTATATATGGGAGTGCTGTACCTCCTGCCCTTCTACCTCACCGCGGAAATGGAGTTTACCATGGCAACGAGCGGCATGTACCTCTTAATTCCCCCGGCGATCACAGCCCTCCTCGGTATCACGTTCGGCAGATTGTCTGACAGGTACGGTCGCAGGTGGTTTGTTGTCGCCGCGTGCCTGGTGATCATCGTTTTCAACGGCATCTTCGCCACATATGTCCCTGAAGCAGGAGTTGTCCCTCTGCTTTTCGCCCTTGTCCTGATGGGGGCCGCCTTCGGGATTGTCGGCGGGCCTGCATCGAGCAGAATTATCGAATGCGCCCCTGAAGGCGAGGAGGGGACCGGCTCCTCGCTCATGATCACCACCGTCTACCTCGGCGGTGTACTCGGAACAGCCCTGTATGCAACGATCTTCACCATCATAACGGCCTCCGACGGTCTGGTGTCATTCACCGACCTTGACTCCGCAACCTTCCTTTCCGGGTTCCACTCCACGATTTCTATCGGGCTTATCCTCTCGGTACTCTCGCTGGTACTCTCTGCAGTTGTCAGAGATGAGAAGAGGCATATGGCGTGAACTCTGCCATGGGGGAGACGGCGATGTCTCGCCCCTTTAACCGGGAGGTCATCCCAAAACGGATCCGAACCTTCATGCACGCCGATGAAAGGACTCACATTCGGTTCTGAAAAATCCTGTTCTGGCGTCCTGTCCGGGGGGTTTCACCCCCCGATCCCCCCCTCATTGCGATAGGGGGTGGATGGCAATCTCCGTCATCAGGATCTCTGGTCTCTCTTCCCCGGCCCTATCCCGTTTCGGGGGTCCGGGGGCGTTAGTCCCCCGGCAGAGAGGTGGGGGAAGGCAGTGGTTTCGCACGATTCTTCAGGGAATTCAGGAAGACATCGACCCGATCATGATCTTTTCTCCCGATCCCTCCATGCAGAGATGGGGGGAGTGAACGAGTGTTTTGGGATATGCTCCGGAAAAAAAGAGAAAAGTTCCCGGAAAACTATCGGGCGGAAGATTCTCTCCCCGCCCTTTTCAGGACCTCCCCCGCAGGACCCCGGTCAGGGCCGTCTCCTTCCGGAGGAACGCCGTGAGGAAGGCGGCGAACTCCTCGTCCCAGCACGCCGTCCCTTCGAGCACCTGCCACTCGTTGTCCATCGCCTTCTTGACGTGCTTGCCCAGGCCCACGCCGAGCACCTCAGGCGACCGGAGGAGGTCGGCGGCCCGCGTGTACTTCCGGGCGATCTCGACGACATAACGGCCGTCCTCGATGTACGGCCCGGCGAACCGCTCCTCTTCACGCCACTTCGCGGCGAACTTCGCCGCATTCTCCCGGCTCCAGACAGGCGGGCCGAAGTGCCGCACGATCCCCGGCATATCGTCGCAGAAAAGTTCGAAGACGAGGATACACCTCTCCTCCCCCATCGCCTCCTCGGCCCGGTTCACCACAAATCCCGAGCGTTCGAGGAGGGCACGGATGCCGTCCAGACTCCGGCGGAGTTGCGGGACGACGACGTCCGGGATGAAGGGCGGCGTCGCGAACGAGACCGCGTACAGTTTCGTCCCCCGCCGTGTACATTCGGCGGCAAAGCCCTCACTGTCGAGCGCCTCTCGGCGGGGCGGGAAGAAGAAAGTCTCCGACGGCATCTCCAGGTACCCCCGGCAGAGCTCCACAAAGGAGAACATCTGGGTGATCGAGACAGACGCCGCCACATTCCTCTTCGGGTCCACCGGGTCGACGACGATCATCGGCTCGGAGAACTCGCGCACCGCGTGGTGCTCGATATCGATACACAGTCCTGGCTTCCACCGCGCCGCCGTCGTCACGAGAGGCGTGAAGCCGCCATAGTGCAGGACCAGGAGTTCGCAGAGATAGCCCGCAAATCCCTCTGTCATCTGGTCGGAGCCATAGACCCCGCCGGCCTTCGCGAACTGTTTCAGCAGGAGGACATCGTCGGCAAACGGCCTGATCCTTTCCCTGATATACCGGGTGTGGAAGGGCGTCCTGTCCACCGCGCTCCTGATCTCGGCCCCGCTCGCCACCTTGTAGCAGGGGACCAGGTCGACGTCGAGACCCCGGATCGTGGCGTTGATGTACGGGTGCTCGGCATACTTCTCCCGCCAGCTCTCCCCGAACTTTTTTGCGACATCCCGTGCGAGGGTGAGCCCCTCCTTCTCCAGGTACTCGCGGGGGAGTGCCGGGTCGTGGAGCATGAAGATGTCGAGGTCGCGGTCGCCCCGCACCCACGTGCCCCGCGCCACCGAACCGACGAGCATCGCCTCGGCTCTTCCCGACCTGTTGATCGCATCGATGATCTCCTCAGCGATGCCGAGGATCTCATCTTCCTCGCCCGGCATGGGCCTGATCCGGGCGAGCACACTCTCCTCGACCTCATTCCTCACCGAGAGGCACCTCCAGAAGTGTCTCGTAGACCGGGCCTTTCGGCGTCAGGGTCGATTTTTTCAGGGCGATACGGTCGATCGTGCAGGTGCCCATGCCGGTCGCGGCAAGGTCCTGGACCGATTCGAGCAGGGACGGATCGAACTCCTTCACCCGCGCCAGGGTGACATGGGGCGTGAAGGCCCGCTTCTCCCGCGGGAAACCGAGAGGACCGAGAGCCTTTTCGACCGTATTGGCAAGACGTGCGGTCTCTCCGCCGTCGTCCACCGCACACCAGACGACCCGCGGCCGCCTGGGGTTGTTCCCACCGACACCGCCGACCGTCAGGGCGTACGACCTCCCCCGCACGCCGCGCAGGGCGTCCTCCACGGCCCCGATCCGCTCCTCTTCCACCTCGCCGAGGAACTTGAGCGTGATGTGCGCCAGCGCCGGGTTCACCAGGCTCAGCCTGGCCGTGCTCATGCGGAGCCGGTCCTGCGCCGCGCGCAGGCTCTCCCTGACCTCGTCAGAGAGTTCGATCGCGACAAAAGCCCGCACCATAGTATCTCCACTATATCGCAACCATGCTACAAAGCACCATCGGACGAAATCATAAACTTGATTCTCTCTGACAGTGAAGGTCTTCCATTCCTATGGGATCAATCCATATGGGATCATCCCGATACTATACGGGCTGAACCGATCGCCAGAACCAGGATCGTGGGAGTGTTTTCATGGCTGATTATCCGCAATTCATCGTATATACTCTCGAATGCTGTCCGCACTGCGAACTCCTGAAGGACTATCTTACGGCACGGGGCTACCCCTTCGTCGAGGAGGACATGTCCTCAGCCGAATCCCTCACCGAACTCCGGGTGAACGGCGTCTTTGTGAACGAGGCGCCCGTTCTGCGGTGCGGTGAAGACGATTTTTACACCTCTTCCGACCTCTTCGAGAAGGGCCTTCTGCGGGAGGACGTCGTCGACCGGATTGCCGCGGGTGAGTGACGGTGGAGACGCAGAAGAGGCAGGGCTCGGGCATGCCCGGAAAGAACAGTCCCCGGTCCTCCCTGTCCCGGCAGGCGACCCTTGACGGTGTCTTCCTCCCCCCTCTCCCGAAGGTCAGGTCGTCCGAGGGCCATATCTTCGAGTGGGACAGGTCGAAGATCATCGCCCAGATCGAGAAGGAGACAAAACTGGTCGAGGACTTCTACGGCTACGGCGGGGCGACGCCCGAGCAGGCCGGGGAGATCGCAAAGGAGGTCGAGGAGAGGATCAGGAAACTGGGCCTCCGTTCCCTCTCCGGCCCCCTGATCCGCGAGATCGTGAACATGACTTTCCTGGAGAAGGGGATGGTCCAGTACAGGAACGTCTGCACACGCGTCGGCACCCCGGTCTTCGACGCCCATCTCATCGACGTCGGCCGCGGTTTCGAGGCCCACGACAATGCGAACCTCCAGGAGAACGCCGAGACCTCGCACAAGAAGAAGGCCGACAAGATCTCCAAGGAGCAGTACCTCCTCCAGCTCCCGCCTGAACTCGCCGACCGCCACCTCGCGGGCGACCTCCATGTCCACGACCTCGAATATTTCGGTACGCGGCCCTTCTGTCTCGACGGGAGCACGGTCGTTCCTTTCCGCGTCTCCGGGCGGCACCTGACGATGCGGCTGGACGAACTGCCTCTCGACGGCGACGCATATCTCCCGGCCGACCTCGCCGCCCTCACCCCGCAGGGCTACCGGCCTGTGCAGAAGGTCACCCGGCGCCTGGTCGGGGAGGGCGAGATGCTCCGCATCCGCACGGCCACCGGCAAGACCCTCCGCGTCACGCGGGAGCACAGGATTCCTGTTCTGGCAGACGGGACGATTGCGATCACAAAGGCTGGCGAGGTGCAGGAGGGCGACCTGCTCTATGGCCCTGACGAGACATTGTCACTCCGCGGCGAGTCCGTCGATACAGTCGACCTGGTCCGGGAACTCTCCGCATCCGTACCCCCCGAAGACCTGGAGACAGTCTTTGTGCGGGGTGCACGCCCCATCTTTGATAAACTCTCAGAGGCCGAGGGGAGTTATACCGGGATATCCCGCGCCCTCGGCATCGAGCACCGCAAGGAGTGGTTCACCCGCGGCACCATGCCCCTTGCGGTCTTTGTGAAACTCTGCGACCACTACGGCGTCGCCGACTACGGCGACCTGACGGTCGGCGTCGCCGGCAGCGAGCACGACCTCCCGGCCGTCCTGCCTGTCACCCCGGCCCTCTGCCGTCTCCTCGGTCTCTTTGTCTCCGAGGGGAACTACGACGTCGTGCCGGGCAGCACCTACAACCTTGCCATCACCGAGAACCACCAGTCTGAGGCGGTCGTCGCCGATGTCAGAGCGGTGCTCGGGGGCTATGCGACCCTTTCAGGCGGCACGCCCGACGTGACCGAGATCTATGGCGTCAGGGTCGAGCATGACCGGGCGATGCAGGTCTCCTTCGGCGGGAAACTCGGATGGCTCCTCTTCAGGTACGTCTTTGCCATTCCCGAGGGTGCGACGAAGAAGCGTCTGCCCTGGCTTGTCTGGCACCTGGACGACGCCCTTCTTACGGAGTTCCTCTCGGCACTCTTCACCGGCGACGGGTCCGCGTATTACAGGCCGGAAAAGTCCGACTGCATCGTCAATTACACCACAGTCTCGGCCTCCCTGCGGCAGGAACTCTCTCTCCTCCTCTCCTCGCTTGGCATGCGTCCTCAGGTCGTCGAACTCTACGCCGACGACGACCGCACGACCCTCTACCGCCTCCAGCTTAACGGATCGGCAAACATCAGGGCCTTTGCCACATGGGCCAGGTTCCTCGACGACAGGCAGGAGCACGTCGACCGCTTCTGTGCCGCAGTGAACCCGATCGCCCGCACGCCCCGCGGCGAGGAGGTCGTCGCCATAGGTGAGGTCGCGCCCTCGGGCGAGTATGTCTATGACCTCTTCCTGGACGGGGACGGAACGGAAGAGAGCCACACCTTCTATGCCTCTGACGGCCTGCTCGTGCACAACTGCCAGGACTGGGACCTCCGTTACTTCTTCTATTACGGCCTGATGCCCGACGGCAACGGCACGAAGGCTTCGGTCGCCGGCCCGGCAAAGCGTGCCGAAGTCGCCGTCCTTCACGCGGTCAAGGCACTCGGGAGCGCGCAGACGAACTTTGCGGGTGGCCAGGGCTACTACAACTTCCTCACCTTCCTCTCCCCGTACCTCGAGGGGATGGAGTACGGCGAGATGAAACAGCTGATGCAGATGTTCGTCTACGAGATGACCCAGATGATGGTCGCCCGCGGCGGACAGCTCGTCTTCTCCTCGGTGCAGCTCTCGCCGGGCGTCCCGACCCTCTGGCGGGACAAGCCCTGCGTGTACAAGGGCAAGGTCTGGGACGGCACCCAGGCGCCCCTCCGGACCTATGGCGAGTTCGAGCGCGAGGTCCGCCTCCTCTTCAAGGCGCTCATTGAGGTGATGCTGGAGGGCGACTACTGGGGCAAACCCTTCTCCTTCCCCAAGCCCGAGATCTCCATCGAGCCCGACTTCATGGACGAGGACGAGGAGTTCAACAGGCGGCACCCCGACCTGCCCACATACCGTGACCTCTACCTGCTCACCTTCGAACTCGCCTCCAAGTTCGGCACCCCGTACTACGACAACCAGCTCCCCCCCTACAGGGGCGCCGGGAAGGGGATCTCGTGCTACCAGTGCTGCGCCTACCAGTTCTCCTCCACCATAGAGAAGGACGATTCTTTCGAGGACAAACTCTATTTCAGGGACGCAAAACATTTCTCGATGGGTTCCTGGCAGGTCGTCTCGGTCAACTGCCCGCGGGCGGCGTACCGTGCCGAAGGTGACGACGAACGCCTCTTTGCCGAACTGAAGGCCCTCATGGACGTCGGTGCGGAGGTCTTCCAGATCAAGAGACGGTGGATGGAGACGATCCGGACGAACGGCCGGATGCCCTTTGCGATGCAGAGGCCGAAAGACCCGAACACCGGCGAGAGGGGTGCGGTGGCCGTCGACCTCGACAGCCTGGTCTACACGATCGGCGTCGTCGGCGTGAACGAGATGGTCCAGCACCACACAGGCCAGCAGATCCACGAGAGCAAGAAGGCGTTCAAACTCGCCGTGCGTGCGATGACCGAGATGGAACTCCATGCCCGCGAGATCTCGGAGAAGACCGGGATGACCCTCGCCCTGGCTCGGACGCCCGCGGAGACGACGGGCCAGCGCTTCGCGGTCGCCGACATGCTCGACGACCACTTCCGCGAGGCGGCCCTTGCGGTGATGCAGGGCGACGTCGAGACCGCGGTGGCCGAGTGCGGGAACACCCGCGACCTTCCGGTCTACTACACGAACGGCACCCATGTCGCGCCGGGCGCAGACGTCCCCCTCACGAAGAGGATGGAGATCGAGCACGTCTTCTTCCCGATCGTCGACGGCGGCAACATCTTCCATATCTGGCTCGGCGAGGCGCGGCCCGACCCCCGCGGTCTCTATGACATGGCGATGAACCTCTGCCGGAAGACCCAGATCGGCTACTTCGCCTTCACCCGCGACCTGACCGTCTCCCTGAAGCGCTTCCGGGAGTACCACGGCGAACCGCTGACAAAGGGGAAACTGGGGGTATAAAGGTGAGCGACCGCCGCATTCTTGCGATCGACGTGGGCCGCGGGACGCAGGACGTCATCCTGTACGACCCCGGTCAACCGGTCGAGAATTCGGTTAAACTCGTCCTCCCCTCCCCGACGGTCGTTGTCGGCACCGCCATCCGCGAGGCCGCACGCTCGGGCCGTCCGGTCCACCTGGAAGGCAGGTGCATGGGCGGCGGCGGGACCGTCATGGCGGTGCAGAAGGCCCTTGCCGCCGGCGTCCCTGTCAGCGCCACCCCTGCGGCCGCGCTCACCATCCACGACGACCCGGCCCGCGTGCGGGCGCTCGGTGTCGGCATTACCGACACGGCGCCGGCAGACGCGGTGACGGTGCGGACCGCCGACTACATGGAGAAAGAACTCCGGTCGGCCCTCTCCCTCTTCGGCGTGCCGTACCCGGAAAGGATCGCGATCGCGGTGCAGGACCACGGTTTCGCGCCGAAGACCTCCAACCGCGTCCACCGCTTTGCGGTCTTCCTGGACCTGCTGGAGAAGGGTGACTGGGACCTCTTCGCCCTTGCCCCGGACCCGCCGCACCCCTCGATGTCCCGAATGCGGGCGGTCCTCGAAAGCGCCCCTGGCGCCCTCGTCACCGACACCGGACCGGTGGCGGCGATCGGCACCCTCCTCGACCCGCGGGTCGCGGAGATGGCGAGGACAGGTGTCACTCTCGTGAATGCCGGCAACGGCCACACCCTCGCCTTCACCCTGAAGGGCGGCCGCGTCTCTGGCATCTTCGAGCACCACACCTCCTCTCTCGACCCGGAAAAACTCGGGGTGTACATCAGGAAACTCCAGGAGGGCACCCTGACGAACCAGGAGATCTTCGAGGACGGCGGGCACGGCGCCGCGGTCAGGGAGGCGACGGGCAGAACCCCGGTCGCCGTCACCGGTCCGAACAGGACGTGTCTCCTGCCCGACGCGTACCCGGCGGCACCCTTCGGCGACATGATGCTCACCGGGTGCTTCGGCCTCCTCGAAGTCTGGAAGAGGAGACGGGGCGGGATCTGATCCCGTCTCATCTCCCCAGCGTGGCGACGACATCCACGATCATCTCGTTGAACCTGACGTCGACGGTGTACCGCCCTGCCGCATAGATCGTCATGCCTCCCTTCTCGTTCCGGGCGAAAGACCCCTTCTCTCCTGCCGGCAGGCCATACCCGTTCTCCGCGACGATGTCGCCCTCGCCGTTGTAGACCCTGACGACGAACCAGGAGTCAGGCGACGGGGAGAGGCGGGATGTGTCCCCTGTCCGGGCGACCAGCCGCGGCTGCACGGTGTACGCGATCTCCATCGGCGGCGTCGTCAGGTCCACCGGGACGGTGAAAGTCCTGTTCTCGAAGTCGTCCGAGGTGTACCTGAAGACTTCGCCGGTCGCCGGCGTTGTCGGCGAGGGGAGCGTCGTCTGTGCCGGTGTCGGCACCGGTGTCTCTGCGGTGCCTCCCCCCTCCGGAGGGGCGGCCAGGACCGCGGCGAGGAGGAGCGCCCCGAAGAGGAGGGCGACGATGGTTTCTGTTCTCCTCTTCATGCCCCCCTCAGAACCCGAACCTCACGACCTCGCCCACTCTCCAGGGATAGATCTGGCGGAGGGCGTCCCTCCCCTCTCCGGGTTCCAGCATTGCGTCGACGCTGACCGCAAAGAAGGAGACCGGGACCGAGAGGGCGCGGTTATGGATCTCGTGGAAGGTGCTGACCCCGAGGAGGGACTCGTAGATCTCTCTCTCGATCCGCGCCGCCTCCTCCGAGGTGTCTTCGATGTCCTTGATGTTTGTGATCCTGTCGGTTTTTGTCACGACAAACCCGTATACCCGGTCGCCCCCGAAAAGGTCCATCAGCCGCGAGTAGTAGCCGAAGAGATGCGTCAACTCCTCCCTCCCCCGTGCATGGAAGTTGACGATCTGGTCGCCGTCGATGAGAAAAAGGATCTTCCCGGCCGTCTCCATGCGGCGGTACAGGCAGGCCTCGACGACGGCGTCCATGACACCACCGATGGCGCCGCTATGCTCCTCATTCAACCTTTTCAGGTACCGGAAACTGCCGACCCGTGCCCTGACGCTCTCTTCGTCGACCCCGGTCTCGGCGGCGACCCTGGCGACGGCCGCCGCACGGTGCGCCGGGTCGAGTGCGGCCGTGTATCGTCCGGCATAGTCGACGACCCCCGCTTCGATGGGGACAAAACCGTATTTTTTTCCGGACAGGAGGTAGAAGGCCAGGTCGTTCTCTCCTGTGGGTTTCGGGAGGCGCCCGCCTTCCAGGCCCGAGAGGAGGTCTTCGACCCGCATCTCCTCCTCGTCGGGTCCGAGTATCACCTCCTGCCGCCTGCCCGCGAACTCTCTGACAAAGAGGCTGTACAGGGCGAGGAAGAGGAGTGTCTTCCCCGAACCGGCAGGGCCGAGGACGACGATCTCCGGGGCCCCCGCGCCCCTGACAGACCACCCGACAAGGAGGCCGAGAGCGACGAGGGTGGCGATCCCTCCGGCCGTCAGAAGGGCCCGGTCCCACGAGGCGAGGAGAAGGATGGAGACGCCGAGGGTGACCAGGAAGAGTTTTGTGGCGAGACGGACGGCGTCGGCGAGAGTGTCGAAGCGGTTCTGGAAAAAGGAGAGGGCCGTTGCCGTCGCGCCTGCAAGCAACCCCGCGGCGACGGCCGCGGCCGCCGGCGACCCGGCGAGATATGCGGCGGCGATGGGTGCGAGGAGTGCAAGGACGATCTCACCCCCTCTTCTCGACCTCTCCTCGATCAGGAGGCCGCACGATGCCGGGATAAGAAGGCCGAGGAAGAAACCGAGGGAGTACGATACGAAGGGCGGCAGCGGTCCGGCCAGGGCCGGGGGTGCGACCAGGAACAGCGCCACAGAGAGGGCGAGGCCGACCGCGGCGATCGCCCCCTCCCTGACCACCCTGTCCCTGTACCGCACCCTCATCTGGGGAGCGCCTCCCTGATCTCCCGGATCGTGTACAGCCCCAGGACCGTGCCGGAGACATTCTCCCCTTTCTTCTCCAGGTTCGACATTTTGCCCGCGTCTTTCAGGTCCAGGACCGCCTTTCTCGTGATATACTCGCCTTCGTGCATCCTGAGGACATGGTGGAGGATGTTGTCCCTGTTCTTCTCGTAGATCTCCCAGTACCCCCCGCCGGCGATGAGGGGCGAGATGTTGTCCAGGAACCCGGCGGCGACGACGAAGGTGAGGGCGACCTCCCAGGGGCGTGCGTGGCCGTGCGTGACCAGGCGTGAGTCGTTGATGTTCCGCAGGGCGAGAGTCTCGTTGATCTCGCGGGTCATCTGGTCGCCGACCCGTGCGCTGGCGATGGTCCGCGCGATATAGTCCGAAGGCGTGGCGATCACAAGCCCCGCCTTCCCGAAGTTCCACCTCTCGGTGGCGCTGATCGGGATCATCAGGTTGTGGATGCCCAGTTTGTAGTTGTCGATGAGGTGCTTGTAGGTCGCCGTTATCTCGGCGATGAGTTTGTCCAGTTCCCGCCGCCCGTTGTCGTCCCAGTCAAGGTCGCGCAAGGAAGAGTCCTCGCGGATCAGGGAGAGGATCCGGGGGTTGATCTCCCCGAACCTCGTCATGTACATCCCTTTTTTTGTCATGGTGTCGTGGCTTTTCTGCTCGTTGACACGCACGACCGTCGAAAAGAAGACCTTGTAGTGTTTGTTGATGTCCCGGCGGTGCGGGAAGGTCCCGTCGGCCACCTCCTCGGTGCGTATCAGGGCGGTCTGGAACGCCTTCTTCGCGTCGAGGTGCCTTTTGATCTCCAGCACCTCGCCCTCCTGCCCCGAGTATTTCTCCGAAAACTGCTCCTGCACGAGGAGACCTGAGACCAGGCGTTCCCTGAGGGCCGAGCGGATCGTGCCGCGGTCGCCTGCCTCGAAGATCGCCGCAACGCCGGCGGGGTCGTCGACAGGAACATGCGCGAAGACCGCGTCGGTGATCTTTTTCCTGAACTCGTCGGCCCGCTTCCCGAGACTCGAACTGATGAAGTCGCCGGGGAGGTACAGGTCGAAGGGGGCGTCGATCCTGAGGTTCCAGTAGCGTGCGTTCGCCTTGATGAACTCCTCGTTCTCCCTCCGGAGAGCGTCGTACTTCTTCCTTTCCCGCGCCGGTTTTTTGTTGATGAACCCGATGATCTTCGACCCGATGCCGCCTGCGTCGATCCTCCTGACCCGCATGTCGTGGTAATAATAGAGGGCGATCGTCTCGACAAGCTCGGCGAGGCCGGAGAGGTTTTCGTCGATGTCGTGGGCGACGGCGGCGATGTCGCGCTGGACCTCGGGGACCTCCGCGGCCCGCAGCCACGTATCCCTGTCCGCGGCCTTCACTTCCCCTTTCCTGAGGGCCGTGATGCCCCTGTTGATCGCCTCTTGCAACCCTTTCTCCGGCCCTTCGACCGCCTGGACCTTTTCCTTCAGGGTGACGTACTGGTCGAGGAGGATGTCGGTGCCCGAGAGTGTCTGGTCTGCCGACTTCTCCATGCTCTCCCGGCGGGCGTTCATCCGATCAAGGTCGCCCTGTATCTCCTGCATCCCGGCATCAAGGAGGTGGATCTCCTCCTGCACCTCTTTCCGGCGGGCGGCGAGGTCGCGGATATAGGGTGCGACCTCCTCTCTCCCTTTCAGTGTCTCCATCAGGGCGGCGTGCATCGCCTCGTCCTCGACAGCCGCGATCCTCTTGAAGATCCGCGCCGTCGTCTCCAGGGCCTGGAAGGCCTCGGGCAGGATCCTGAAGAGTTTCCTGTCGATGTCGTCCTTCAGTTCCTCCTCCTTTACCGCCTGGGCGAAGTTCTTGACCCGCGAGATAAACCCGACGAGGTCGTCGAATGTCCTGACCATGTCCAGGCGGAGTTCCGCGGGGATGTTGTTCTCGATGAAGAACTCGACGGCGATGTTGGTCTGGTAGTCGAGCAGTCTGCCGATCTCGTTCCGCCAGACCTTCTCGATGGTGCCGAACTCCTTTTTGATGTAGTCGAAGTCGCTCCGCGTCGGCGGGGCCTCCTTTGTCCGCCCGATCTCGTCGAGGAGGTCGCCGACCGCGAGGTTCAGTCTCTTCCTGCTCGCGGTGATCTCCTCCATCTCGCCGATGATCACCTCGTACTGGTCCTTGAAGGTCCTCAGTTCCTCGACCGGGTAGGTGATGATATGTGCATCGGCGAGGATGAACGAGGAATATGGTTTTTTGGCGTCCCCGATGTTGATGTCCCCCTTTTCGAGGTGGAGGAAGTTCGTGAAGATGTACGGGAAGACGGCGTCGAACTCGTGCACCTCCTCGCGAGCCTCCTCTCCCTTCTTGTACCCGGTCGGGCCGAGGGAGGTGAGCACGATGTAGTTGAAGAGGCGCTCTGTCTGGTTGAGGTATTCGAGTTCTGTCAGGGCGACGGCGGCGTTCAACTGCTCTTTCTCCCCCTCGACGGTGGTCGGGAGGACGACGAAGAGCCAGATCTGCGCGGTCTCGCCGCGCTGCCCCCTGATATACCGGGCGAGGTCGATGAACATCCCCGAACCCGTCCCGCCGCCGAGGCCGACGACGATGGCGGTCGTGCCCATCGTGGAGAACATCGGGAAACCGCCGGCCTGGCCCTCGTTGATCACCTTGTAGAAGATCGCCTTGGAGATCGCCCGCCGCCGGTGCACCCCGCCGCCGAAGTCGTCGGTGACGAAGGGGTCGATCGATCTGATCTCGTCGAAGTGCAGGCCCTTCTCGGAGGGGTCGTTCAGCCACCAGATCTTCGTCCCCGGCTCCGATTTGGTGGCCTTGATCTTCTCGGCGATGTCGAGGCCGGCGAGGTCGGAGACCTGGCTGATGTTTGCCAGGTTCGGGAGGTACAGGGTGTCGTATTCGACGTTGCCCCGCCCGCCGAAGGACTCCACCGTGCCGAGCACCTCGTCGCGCTGCCGTTCGTCCTGGTACCTCTCGTTGGCGTCGGTGTCCATCGTGTACACCGAAAGGTGCCTGCCGCCCAGGGAGTAGTGCTGCAGAAACCATTCCTGCCTGCAGATCTCCCCGACAAGTTTCTTCCCGCACCCCCCGAGGCCGCAGATCGTCAGGTCTGTCGGCAACTGGAGGGGCGGCCCTGAAGGTTGTGCCCCGTTCATTCTTCATTCCCCCCTGATTCCCGTCCGCCTATCCATATCCCGGCGATCAGTGCCAGGACGGCGGTGAGGACGATCCCGCCGACCGTCCAGATGAGCGGCACCCCCGCGCCGCGTGACATTTCGTAGTCGGCGAGGGCGTTCGCCTCATTGACAAGGCCCTTCTCGAAGAGGTCCTGGAGGTACGTCCTCATGAAGGGGTCCGAGATCTGGTTCAGTTTGGCCCTGAACTCGTCCACGGCGTCGACCGCGATGGAAAAGAGTCTGGTGTCGCTCTCCGTGAGGGGACGTCCTTTATCGTCGGTGAACCGCACCCGGTAATAGGCATACCCGCTCCTCTTCGGGTCGTAGGTGGTGAGCGTCACCGCCCCGCACTGGGTGACCGTTGTGACCGTCGGGGCCTGGCCGTGGATGCGGATGGAGAGGCCGCTTCCCCCTGCCGGCACAGGGAGGGAGGCGGGCGTGGTGTTGGTGGCATTCCCTCCCCCTCCCGACGGCGAGAGAAGGGGCGTGTCTCCCTGTTGCACGAGGTCGGTGTCAACGATGACCGTGTCGGCCGCGGGCGGGATCCCCGAGAGCGTGATCGTGAAGTCGACGACCTCTTCCTCCGCGACCGTGTCGGGCGGCGCTTCCTCAACGCCGACCTGCAGGCCCGCCACCCCTGCCGGTATGCAGAGCAGCGCCAGGAGAAGAAGCAGGCATGCTCCTGCGGTGTTTGCCTGTGCTGTCATGGAAAGTACCCCCCCATCCGGAACATACCCGTGAAAGGAGCACCATGGATTAAATCATTTCTCTCCGCGGCGCGATATTTTCTCGCATCTCCGTGGACATTCCTTCACTTTTCGGGCGATCCCCGGGGGCCAGGCTGTTGAAAATCTCGTGCACCCTGCCCTACTCTGCAATGCCGAGGCGGGCGAAGAGCCCGGGGGCGGCGCCCGAGATCCAGAGGCCGAGGGCTGCGGCCCGGAGGTAGGTGGCTGCCGAAACTGCCGGTCCCGGTTCTGCCGCGATGAGAGGGATCGTTACGGCCCAGATGAGGGCCGCCCCCGCGGTCCCGATGATCAGTCGTGCGGCACGCTGGTGGGGTCCTCCTCTGGCCGTGAACCTCCCTCCATCCCATGCCGCCCCGGCGCCGATGCCGAAGACGGCGCCGGCCGCGTACAGGGCATTCGAGAGGTCCCAGGGATCGACGGGCGGGGCGGCCGTCAGCATCCAGGCCTCGGGGATCGGCGCCCTGAAGAGGAGAAAGGGGATTGCCGACGGCGCAAGGAGGAGGAGAGACCCGGAGAATGCAAGCCCTGCCTGCTTTGCAGGGGAAAATTTTCCGATCCGGGCTGCGGCGGGATCCTCCAGAACGATAAAGACGAGGAGGACCGCGGCCCCGAGAACCCACCCGACAAGGACGTCGCCCGGGAAGTGGACGCCGAGGACGACGCGGGAGATGCCGGTAAGGGCGACGATGCCGACGACAACGGCAGAAAACCACCTTTCCCGCACGAGGAAGGCCGTATATCCCCAGAAACAGACCGCATTCTGGGCATGACCCGAGGGCATGGAGAAGGTGGGTTCGACGGCACGGGCCTGCACCTCCGCGCTCAGCCAGTATGGCCGCGGCGTGTGGAAAAAGAGTTTTGCGGCGGCATTGATCCCCCCGGAGATTGCGAGGAGAAGGCCGAGCCTCAGGCCTGCCCGCGGGCTTGCACACCACCAGACCGCCGCGGTCACGAAGAAGAAAAAGGGGATCCCGAGCGCTGAGACGGCATGCATCAGGGGTTCGAGGCCGCCGAGATATGCCTGTGCCAGGACGACCCATCCGATCTCTGTCGTTGCCGGGTCCATGGTCTCTCCTCCCTTGGAGGGGATCGGGTATAGTGCTTCCTCCGGGCGGCGCAACTCCTATATGCCTGCCCTGTCCATGCGGGTGCGGGGGAGATTTTGAGAGGATGCGCCGTCATCGTGTCGGTCCTGGTCCTGCTGCTGGCAGCCCATGCCGCCGCCCAGGAACCGACCGTGGTCGTCACCGGCTACACCGTCACCCCGGAGGTGCTCATGCCCGGCGGGCAGGGCACGATCGCGGTGAACCTCACGAACACTGCAGGGCAGGCGACGCAGACAGAGACCGATACCTCCACCGGAACCGGCACCGGGACCAGGACAGAGACGAGGAGCACCGCCATCAACGCCTTTATCGAGAGCGTCTACCTCAAGGGTGAAGGCCTGAAGGTGATCTCCGGGGACTACGGGGACGTCGGCGAGGTCGGGCCCGGCCAGTCAGTCACCCTCACCTTCCTTGTGCAGGCGCCCGAGGAGGAGGGCCTCTACTTCCCCGAGGTCTGGGTCAGGGTCCCGGGGGCGAGGGGCGTCACATATCCCGTCCCGGTGAACGTGAACTCCCGGTACGCCCTCATCGCGCAACCTGCCATCTCCGTCGTGCGGGCCGCTCCCGACCGGGTGGTGCCCGGCGAGACCTTCTCCCTCTCTCTCCTCCTCGAAAACACCGGGCTCTCACGGGCAAACGACCTCTCCGTGCAGGTCTCGCCGTCCAACGCCACGTCCATCGTCTCCCTCTCCCCCGAACACTACTATGTCGAGCAACTCGAACCAGGCGGCGCCGTGCGCTTCAACCTCTCCTTCGCGACAGACAGGAAGACGCCGACAGGCCTGCAGGTGATCCCGGTCTCCCTCACGTACTTCACGCCCGACGCCGCAAAAGTCTCCAGGACCGAGTCGGTCGGCGTGCAGGTGACAGGGCAGGCCGAGATGGGGATCGCCTCCCTCTCCACCGACCCGGTGCGCCCCTCTGCCGGCAGTCCCTTCACCCTGGTCCTCAGGATCGAGAACACCGGCACCGACGACGCCACCTCGGTGCGGGCGACCGTCGACCTCCCCTTCGAGGGGACGAAAGAGGCCTTTGTCGGGACGATCGAACCCGACAACGACGCCCCCGCCGTCTTCAACCTCCGTGCCGGCGAGGCGGGAGATCGGCCGTACACCCTCACCGTCGCGTGGCGCGACGACCGGGGGGAGCACACCATGACCGAGGCCCTCGGGATCTCCGTCGAGGCGCCCGACAGGACGCCCCTCGTCGTCGGGGCTTTCGTTCTGATCGCGGCCGCCGTCGTCGCCGTCTGGTGGCTGCGGCGGAGGAAGGAGGAATAAGGATGTCCGATATCGGCGTCTCCCTCTTCCTTGCGTCCCGTTCGATCCGGCGGGGGAACAGGGGGACCTTCGTCCTCACCGTCATGATCATCGCCCTGGTCTTCGTGAACCTCGTCTTTCTCCCCTCCATCATCTCCGGTGTCGTCGAGATCTTCAACAGGCAGTCGATCGACTACACCTACGGCAACCTGGTCGTCGAACCGAAGGAGAACGACCTCTATATCGACGACGTCGCCGCCCTGAAGAGGAAGATCGACCGCGTCCCCGGCGTCGCAGGGTCGTCCCCTCATATCCAGGTCGGCGCCACCTTCACCTACAAGGGGAAGGCGATCCCCGGCACAGTCGTCGCCTTCACGCCGCAGTACGAGAAGGAGGTGACCACCCTTCATACCGCCGTCACGTCGGGTGACTTCCTCTCCGACGGGGACAGGGACAGGATCGTCCTCGGCGTTCTCCTTGCCGGCGAGGAGGACGAGTCGAAGGACAGGATCGAGTCCCTCGGCGGCGTGAAGGTCGGCGACTCCGTGCTCGTCACCTTCGTGAACGGGGAGACGCGGGAGATGCGGGTGAAGGGTATCATCGAGACGATGGCGGTCCAGGCAGACAGGCAGGCCTATATCACCACTGCTGAGATGGAAGACGTCCTCGGCATCTCCGACCGGGCCAACCAGGTCCTGGTCCGCACCGCGGAGGAAGGGAACGAGGAGGAGATGAAGGTCGCCCTCATGCGTTTCGGCGTCCAGGAGACGATCAAGACCTACGAGGAGAAGGCGCAGGGCTTCGTGACCGACGCCATCCGGAGCTTCGACATCATCAACGCGATCTCGACCGTAGTCTCTCTCGTCATTGCCGTCGTCGTCGTCTTCATCGTCATATTCATCAGCACGGTGGGCAAGCGCAAGCAGATCGGGATCCTCAAGGCGATCGGGATAGACGAGCGGATCATCGTCAACTCCTATGTGATCCAGGTGGCGGTCATCGCCTCTCTCGGGACGGTCGTCGGCCTCGCCTTTACCGCTCTCCTCACCCTGTACCTCACCGCGAACCCCCTCATCTTTCCCGGCGGCGCCGTCAGACCGGTGCTCGAAGCCGGGCAGATCCTCCGGAGCATAGCGGGCCTCTTTGTCGTTTCTCTTGTCTCCGGCTATATCCCCGCATGGAAGACGGCGCAGGAACCGATCCTGGACGCGGTGAGGGGATAGGCATGATCGTCGTCCGCGACCTCACAAGGACGTACATGCTCGGGAAGGTGCCTGTCCGCGCCCTGCGGGGAGTCTCCTTCACCATCGAGAGGGGGGAGTTCGTCGGGATCATGGGGGCGAGCGGGTCGGGGAAGTCCACCCTCCTCCACGCGATGGGACTCCTCGATGTCCCGACCGCGGGCACGATCACGATCGATGGGACGGACGTCCTCGCTCTATCCGGGAGGGAGAAGACGCGGTTCCGGCTGAACAGACTGGGTTATGTCTTCCAGGACTATGCCCTCATCCCCGAACTGACGGTGGAGGAGAACGTCGTCCTCCCCTGCCTGGTGCGGGGCGTGCCCCGCGAGGAGTGCCTCGGCCTGAGCAGGGAGGTCCTCCGGGACGTCGGCCTGGAGGGGCGGATGGACCACCGTCCCGCCGAACTCTCCGGCGGCGAGCAGCAGAGGGTGGCGATCGCACGGGCGCTGGTGAACAGGCCGTCCATCCTCTTTGCCGACGAACCCTGCGCGAACCTCGACTCGGCGACATCGACGACGATCCTGGACCTCTTCGCACGCCTGAACGAGGAGTTCGGGCAGACGATCGTGATGGTGACCCACGAGGACTGGCATATCAGGTACTTCTGCCGGGTGATCTACCTCCGCGACGGCCTGGTCGAGAAGGAAGAACCGTGCAGGACGAAAAATGGGCGGCGTGCCTCACCGGATCGAGAGACCGCCGTCGACGACGATCGCCTGCCCGGTGACATAGGAGGCGGCGTCTGAGCAGAGCCAGAGGACGGCGGCGGCCACCTCGCCGGGACGCCCCAGGCGTCCGGCCGGGACCTCCTGCATGGCCTGCTTCTTCGCCCCCTCGATGGAGACGCCCGGGATCGTCTGCCATGCCCGATCAAGCCCCTCTGTCTGGATGACGCCCGGACAGACGGCATTGACCCGTATCCCTGACCCGGCAAATTCCAGTGCGGCCGCACGCGTGAGGGCGAGGTTCGCGCTCTTCGTCGCCGCATAGATCGAGGCCCCGGGCGACCCGAAAATGCCGGAGACGGCCGAGATGTTCACGATCGCCCCCCCGCCGTGCTGGACCATCGCCGGGATCTCGTACTTCAGGGAGAGGAAGACCCCTTTCAGGTTTGTCCCGACGGTGCTGTCGAAGTCGCCGCCGCTCTGCATCGGGATGAACCGTATGGCGCCGGAAACCCCGGCGGCATTGAAGGCGTAGTCGATCCTGCCGAACGTGTCTGTCACTGCGGCGACGAGACTCTCGACGTCCTCGTCTCTGGATACGTCGGCCCTGATCCAGAGCGCCTCCCCGCCGGCGTCCCGGATCATCGCCGCCGCCTGCTCCCCTGTCTCGTGGTGGCGGCTCCCGATCACGACCCGCGCCCCCTCCGCGGCGAAGGCGGCTGCTGTAGCCCGCCCGATCCCCGAACTCCCCCCGGTGACGAGGGCGACCCGGTTCTTGAACTCTTCGTATCTTGTGCCCATTCCTGTCCCTCCTCCTGATCCTCCTCCTTCATGTGCTTTGTGGAGGGAGGCGATCTTTGTGGTATGGACCTCCCGCTCCTTTTTTCCGGGGCCAACCGAGTTGGGAAAGAGCGATAGCGACCTTGAGAAAACCGTAGGTTTTCGAGCGGCAGCCCCCAGGCACAGACACGCCAGAAGAGGTACTCTCCAGAGACGAAAATGAGAGGAGTACGGGGCCCGGCCCCCTCCCCGCATTACCCTTAATTCCCGTGCCGCAGGTCCATGTACCGGGCGAACTTGACCGACTTGTAGAGGAAGTAGCCGACGACGCCGAAGGTGATCACCGGCGAGACGAAGGACGGGATGTGGAAGCCGAAGGCGTCGAGGAGCATGATCGCGCCCAGACAGAGGATGGAGTACATCGCACCGTTCTTGAGGAAGACATAGCGCTTGATCTGGTCGACGTTCCTGATGGTGAGTTCCCGCACCACAAAGGCGCCGAGGCCGTTGCCGATGATGATGAGGGGGACGGAGAGGGTGAACGCGAAGGCGCCGAGGACGCCGTCGATGGAGAAGGTGGCGTCTATCACTTCGAGGTAGCAGATCTTGCTGATGTCGGAGAGGTGCTGCTCCTTGAGCTGCTGCTCCTTCAGGTCGGCGTTCATCCTGAAGCCCTGGACGATGAAGAAGGCCGTCGAGCCCATGACGGCCCCGAAGGCCATGAGGGGCCGCACCCCGAGGGCGAACCAGACGATGGCGGCGAGGGTCACCGAGACGGCGGCATAGAACCAGACCCCTTTCTCCGCGAAGTAGCGTTCGCCCCGGATGCCGAACTCCTTGGGCTCGAGAAAGAGCCAGTGAAGGAAGAGAAAGAGGAGGAAGGTGCCGCCGCCGATGAGGAGGATGGGCGCCGAGTCCTCGATCGCGGCGATGACCGCCGGGTCGTTGGAGAAGGTGGCGGTCAGGGCGCCGATGGGGCCGAGGGAGGGTGTCGTCGCCCAGACGATGAGCCAGGGCAGGACGCCTCGCACGACGAAGACCGCAAAGAGGAGGCCCCAGACGAGGAACCACCGCCGCGCCCTCTCCCCCATCGTGCCGAGCACCTCGGCGTTGATGATCGCATTGTCGATCGACGAGATCGTCTCGAAGAGACAGAGACCGGCGATCGTGAGGAGAATGGCGAAGAGGTCGAGCATTGCCGGGGTCCGGGTTTGGGCGGGGAAGGTATAAAGAATGCGGGAGAAGCAGGAACCCCCCGTTCTTCACCGCCTGGAGATAAGCATATATTTCACGTATCAGGAGGGGCGGTTCAGGCCATCCCCCGCTTCCCGGTCATGGCGCGGACCCTGACCCTGAACACGGCGAGATGGGCAAGCTGGCTCTCGGTGAAGACATGGTCGCCCTTCCCCGAGTATTTCCTCATGAGCAGGTTCAGGGCCCATGCCTTCTCGGCGGGATCGCCAACGACCTCCGCGGTCCCCGAACCGTTCACGCTGCGGTAGCGCATATCCCAAACACACGGAGTCCCGGCAGGCGTGAGTTCTGCGCCGACGACCGCACTGAAACAGACCGACGGGTTTCGCCCGAGGATATCCACCTTTCTCCCCTCGCAAGCCGAATGGACGTACACGATTCCATCGTGATAGGCGAAGTTCAGCGGCACCGCATAGGGCTCATCCCCGTCGCAGAGGGCAAAGGTGGCATAGACCGCCTCGTTCAGGACCGCCTCTATCTCGGCCCGATCCGTTATCTCCCTGTCAGTCCGTCGCATAGAATATCGGAAAAGGTTCGGTGTCCGGGGAGATATATCCGGGTGCCCGATCTTTGATGCGCAGGGGCGGAGTTTTCCTCGCCCGATCACGGCGCCGGGCCCGAAAGGAGACGGGCGAGAACACGCACCCCGGTACAGAAAGGCGAGTCCTGGTCAAGGAGGGGGGTGACGTCGGGCTCGGTCCTGACGACGGCCCGGTCGTACGGGAGCCAGGTGACCGAGGCGAACCGGCCGGTGTCGCCGATCAGATCCCCGGCGCGGCCCCTGTCGGCATCGTCCCGGACGCGGTTTACGACCAGGTGGACGGCCGGGATCCCGAGGTCGGCGGCGAGGGCCGCGGCGTGCAGGGCGACAGAGACGGCATTGTATGAGGGGTCAGCGACCACGACCGCGTCGGAAAAACCGTCGGCAAGGGCGCGACCAAAGTGCTCCACCCCGGCCTGCGTGTCCATGACCACCACATCCTCCTCGCCAAGCGCCACCGACCTGACCAGCCCCTGCAGCAGGGCGTTCTCCGGGCAGAGGCACCCGCTCCCGGCGCGGCCGACCGTCCCCATCACCAGGAGGGAGAGGCCGTCAGAGAACCTGACCCCGAAACGGTCGACGGCGTCCCCGGTATCAGGGTTGAGGGTGAGGAGCCCGCCCCACCTGCCGGGCCGCGCCCCGACCTTCTCCTCAATGTAGTTGGCGTTCTCCGCAAGCGGAACGATCCGTTCCCCCGGAGGCCAGCCGAGGGCGCAGGCGAGGTTCTCCTGCGGGTCGGCGTCCACGGCGAGGACCCGGCCCCCCTCCGCGGCGAGGACGCGGGCGAGCAGGGCGGCGATCGTGGTCTTGCCCACGCCGCCCTTCCCGGCGATCACCACTCGCAGCCCCGCGGCACCGGGCCGCGGCCTTCTCTCCAGGGCACCGGCCGCCCTCCTGACGTCTGACTTTTCCGTCATCTCAGATCCCGAGCCCGCTACGCCTTTCCCTGATGTGCGCCTCGATGAGGTCGGCCGCCCGCACCGGATCGGGCTCGACTGCAAATGAGGCGTGGACGAGATCGTTGAGCCCCCGGGTAAGGAGATCGACGACGTTCCCGCTCCCCGTGATCTTCGGCATCACCCCGAGGACCGTAAAAACGCCCGAGGCCACGAAGTAGGAGGCGATGGAGACCGCTTTCTGGGAATACCACTCCGGGGCGGCGCCGGCGATCGGGAGCTGGTGGATGCCCACGCCGAGTTCACGCGCCAGCCCGGCGGCAAGCACCAGGATCCGGGAGCAGTCGACGCACGAGCCCATGTGGAGCACCGGCGGGATCCCGAACGTCCGGCAGACATTCGCAAGGCCGGGGGCGGCGAGGGAGGCCGCCTCCGGACGAAGAAGACCGGCCTTCCCCGAGGCGATGGCGGCACACCCGGTCTCGACCACCAGGATGCCCCGCCTGATCAGCTCCTTCGTGAGAGTGACGTGCCCCTCGTCCTGGCGCACCTTCGGGTTGTTGCAGCCGACGACGCCGGCGGCGCCGAGAATGGAGCCCTCGGCGATCGCGTCGATGACCGGTTTGAACCCGCCGAAGAGGTGGCCGATCGCCTCCACCGAGAACCCTGTCATCGCCTCCACCGGCTCTCCGGGAATGAGCACCTTGCCGGGCTCGCGGTTCGGGAAGTTCGCGACCGCCAGACCGACGATCTCCCGTGCCGTCTCAAGCGCCGATTCGGGGTAGAAGGGATAGTAGAGCGAGCCCGGCACCTTCGACTTCGGGCTCGTGGAGACGATGTGGGTGTGGAAACAGCTCGCCGTCCTGGGCAGGGACGGGAAGATGCACTGGTAATCGACGATCATCACTTCAAGCGCCCCGGTGGCGATGATCAGCTCCTGGTTGAGGTGGTTGCCGGCCTGCGGGATCCCCTTGCGCATCAGGAGTTCGTTGCCGGTGCAGCAGAGCCCGACCAGGTTGATCCCCTCGGAGCCGGCCTCTTCGGCAAGCGCAAGCATTTCGGGTTCGCGCGCCGCCCGCACGATCATCTCGGAGAGCACCGGGTTGTGGCCGTGGAGGGCGATGTTCACCTGGTCGTCCTTCAGCACGGCGAGGTTCACCTTCGAGGTGTTCACCGCGGGCGTCCCGAATAGGATGTCAGAGGTCTCGGTCGCCATCAGGGAGCCGCCCCAGCCGTCGCCGAGTGAGGCCCGCAGCCCCTGCAGGAGGACGGTGGCGTAGTCGGCCCCCACACCCATCTGGACGCGGTGCATCGCCTCCACGATCTCGCGGTCCACGCTCCTGGGCGTGATCCCGGCCGCCTCCCAGCATTCGAGGGTCTGCGGCGGCGCCCGCTGCACGAACTGGATCGCGTTTTTCACCGTCCCGAACTCTTCGAGCATGGCGAGGGCGACATCGCCCGCAACGGCGGCATCGCCCCGCTCGCCGGTATCGATGCCGTACTCCTCCGCGATACGCCGGAGTTTCGCGGGATCGCTGATCACATAGCCTTCGGCCTCTCCCCGGGCGGCCTTATACAGGGTCTCCACGATCTCGCGGCCGTGGTCAGAGTGCGCCGCCGCACCGGTGGCGATCATGTCCAGCAGGTTCCTGGCGACGACCAGGTCGCCGTCGGCCCCGCAGACGCCGCGGAGGCGCTGATGTTCCGGGATGATCCGGCACGGCCCCATGGCGCACCGGTTGCACGAGAGCCCGGAGGCGCAGTACCGGCACGGCGGCTGCTGCAGTTCATAGCGGTCCCAGACCGTCTCGACCCCTTCTTCGAGGGCGAGTTTGATGAGCGGTTTCGCCGTCTCGTCGATCGTCCGCTCCTCCACCTTCGCCTCGATCAGTGCCGGGTTCATCAGGGAGAGTTTCGCCCGTTCCAGAATCGTGCAGGCGATTCTCTCCCTGACATACGTTCCTCTCTTCTCCTCCATGACTCGTCCCCCCCATCGGCCGCACGGTGCGGCCCCGGCACTCCCTTGACACTATCGGGATAAAAGAGCTCGGATGACCCGGAGAGGGGGAGGAGAGCGGGATCAGGAAAATTTCACACGAAACCCCGGACCACCCGGGCGAGCCGCGCCATCCCCTCCTTGATACTGTCCTCGTTGGCGCAGGAGAAGTTCAGGCGGATGGTGCTCTCCCCGCCGCCGTTTGCGTAGAAGGGGACGCCGGGCAGGACGGCGACGCCCTGCCTGACACCTTCGTGGAAGACGTCCATCGCCGAGACGCTGTCAGGCAGGCAAACCGTCATGAACATCCCGCCCTGCGGTGTCGTGTGGGTGACCCCGGTCGGGAAACCATCGTCGAGGAGGTCGCACATCAGGCGGCAGCGCCCGCCGTACACCGCGGAGATCCGCCTCACATGCGCGTCGAGGTCGGTCTCTGTCAGGTAGCGGTGAAGGATCATCTGGCAGAGGACGTTGGAGTGGAGGTCGGCCGCCTGCTTCGCTACATTGAACTGTTTGAGGACAGGCGCCGGAGCGAGGATCCACCCGATCCGCATGCCCGGAGCGACGGTCTTCGAGAACGAACCGGAGAGCACAGCACCGTCCGGGAGGTACTTCTTCACCGGGAGGCGCGGGCGGTGGTCGAAGAAAAGTTCGCCGAAGGCGTCGTCTTCGTAGAAGACCGTCCCGGTCCCTTCGAGGATCCCGGCGATCGCCTTCCTCTTTTCCTCGGAGTAGGTGAGGCCCGACGGGTTCTGGGAGTTCGGGATGCCATAAAAATATTTGGGGGCATGGTCCCTGACGAGCGCCGCGAAGGCGTCGAGGTCCGGACCGTCCTCTTGGAGGGGAACGGCATGGATCGCAGGTTCGTAGAGGGAGAACGCCTCGATGGCGCCGAGGTACCCCGGCCCCTCCACGCCGACGGCGTCGCCGGGGTTGAGGAAGATCTTTGCCATCAGGTCGAGGCACTGCTGCGATCCGTTGACGATCTGGATGTCGTCGGCGTCCGCAGGGATCCCGAGGCGCCGGCGGTAGCGTGCGGCGATGAACTCCCGCAGAGGGAGGTAGCCGTCTGTCGTCGAGTACTGGAGGGCGCAGGCCCCCTCCTCCTCCATCACCACAGAGGCGGCTTTTCTGATCCCCTCCACGTCGATGAGGGCGGCGTCGGGGAGTCCCCCGGCGAACGAGATGACGCCGGGAACGCCCGAGACCCGGAAGAGTTCTTCGATAAACGATTCAGGAGCATGATACATCCGGTCTGCAAAATGGTATTCCATCACGGTTCCGACCTTTCGTCTGTGTCTCCGGCGCACCGAAAGAGGCGGGGCCGGAGCTTCCGCAGCCGCCCGGGTCAGGGCGGTGCAGGAGATAGAGGTCAGGTTTGTGTACAGGGGGCAAAAACCTATGCCGGCGCCGGAAGGCTTATGCCCCGGGCAGGCAGATGCCGGGCGATGAAGTTTCAGGTCGCCATCGGCCTCCTTGTCCTCGCCGTCTGTATTGCGGGCTGCACCGGCGCCCCCGATACGGTCAGGGTCGGGGAGGAGGAGAACGGGAGCACGGTCACGGTCGGCCAGGGAGGGCGGGTGATCGTCACCCTCCCGTACGACACCATCGACAGGTACGAGTGGAGGACAGACCTCAGCAGCGGCCTCGTCGTCACCGACGAGCAGACGGCACCGGGGACACAGGAATGGACCGTGGAGCCGCTCACAACCGGCACTTTCACCTTCAGGGCCCTGTGGGTGAAGGTCGGGGCACCGGACGCCGCGGCCGAAAAGACCTTCACCGTGACGATACGGGCGGAATGAGGCGCCATCTCGACTCTGTTGCAAACCTTTTCTGGTGTGCCTGTGCGGGGGACTACGCCGAAAATCAGAGATTTTCTTGTGCTCACCCCGTTCGCAGCCCCCGGACCTCGAAAACCTACGGTTTTCTCGAACTCGCTAACGCTCGCACCTCGAAGACTTCGTCTTCTCGACTCCCTTCGGTCGTCCTCGCTCAGGATTGGCAGAGATACGGCAATTTCCTTCCTCTGAATATCCTGTTCGCTCTTCCCGGAGCCAATCCTAATTTCGGGGGTCCGGGGGCAGCGAGAAGACCGAAGGTCTTCGAGGTAGTCCCCCGCCGATCAGTAGAGGGAAGGCGGGGGATCCATGTCTACTCTCATAGAAGGGAGAAGGACATCAACCGGAACATGAGGATTTCAGCAAAGCCGCTATCTCCAAACTTTTTCATCACACGGCATCAGGACGCCTTTTACCTCCGTCTCCCCTCCACCGCCGCGACAAAACCCTCAGGGTCGTGACTGCCAAAGAGGATCTTTCTCCCGTCCCGCAGGTACACCCGCACCCCGCGGTCGCCCCCGGTCGTATAGGCCCGCCATCCCCCGGCGCCCCACCTGATGCCCCATCCGCCGAACTCTGCCATGGGGCGGTAGGTGCAGGCCTCCAGGCGTTCGATCTCCTCCGCGGGGATCAGCCTGAAACCGATATGGAGAGGGAAGAAGCGGTAGGCGATCCCGTCCCCCCGCACCTCCAGAGTGAGGTGGAGGGCGGCAAAGAAGAGGGGGAAGAGCACCCCGAAGACGAGGGCGATGAGCGCCATCGCCCAGTCCGGCGCCGGCCTGTTCCCGAAGGGGACACCGAGGAGCAACTGCTGGACCGCCCCCCACCAGGCGACCCCTGCAATGAGGGCGAGGATCGCCCACATCCAGATCTGGGTGAAGTGCTGCCTCTCCCGGTAGAGGACCGGGGAGGCGGCGACGTCGTTTCGCACCATGCTCTTTCATGTTCTCTTCTCAGACACATAAAATGACGGCGATGCCGGGCACCTTATTCGGTCCTCAATTTCGCCGTGAGAGGGAGTAAAACCACGAGCATCGCTCCGAAGGAGATCCAGATCGTCTGATAGGTCCCCTGCAAAAGCAGCAGGCCTCCTGCCATGCTGCCCAGCCCGCCGCCGCAGAAAAGCCCCAGGCCGATCAGCCCGGACGGAAGTCCGGTGGCACCGGCGGTGATGTCGAGTGCGATCGTCGCCAGCGTGGACTGGACCGAGATATAACCCAGGCCCAGGCAGATCGTCGCCGCCAGCGCAATCTGCCAGGACGGATACCAGGAGGTCGAGCACAGCAGTACGGCCGCGATCACCGCAAAACATTCACCCGCGAGCACGACCTCCTTTTTCCCGATTTTTTTCGCCAGCGCCCCGATCTTCGAACCGCCGAAAAGACAGGCAAACCCATAGAACATGACGACGGCTCCAGACTGCATATAGCTCAGATCGAGGTATTCATGAAGGAACGAGCCCAGGTAACCGTAGATGCCGAGCACCAGAAACCCGACGAGAAATGCCAGCGGGAAGATCACCTTTCCCTCAGGTGAAAAGAGCGCACGTCTGCACTGGGGAAGGAAGCGAGCGTCTTCCCTGCGGACCTGAGAGGGGCCGGCCGGCAGCGTATACAGAAGCGCCGTCGCACACAACGCCACGACCGCGAAAAAAAGGAATGCCCCGCGCCAGTCCAGAGACTGAATCAACACGCAACCAAGACCAGAACTCAACCCCTGTCCCGCAAAGACGATCCCCATGAACCGGCCCACATAGGTCTGCTGCTCGGCATGAGGCACCGTGTCGCCGATGAGGGAGAGGGACACGGCGATGATTCCGGCGGCGAAAAAGCCCGTGAGCACGCGCCAGGCACACAATATCGTCAGAGAATTCGATAAGGCACTGCCTGCGGTCCCGATCGCAAGCCCGAAGACGATGACCCGCAGAAGTTTCACCTTGCTCCGACCGTCGCTGAAAAAGCCGTATATCGGCTGCATAAAACCGTACGGTATCATGTATGCCGTCAGAATGGTGCCGGCAACGGCGACCGAAACGCCGAACCCCAGAGCGATCGCGGGAAGCGCCGGAGACACGAACCAGTTGTCCGCAGCCGACACAAACCCTGCGAGCCCGAGGATCAGCACCAGCTTCCTGTACGTATTTGTGCCGGAAGCCGGAGACTCCCTCACCAGTCGCCGGGACAATTCTTCAGCAGTCCCGGGAACAGCATGCGAAGCAGCACCGCTCGCCATACACTATAAAATCGATTTCCGAGACGATGATGGTTTGTCTGGAACAGGAATCCTGAAAGAAAAATATCCTTCGAGACCGGCCAGACGCCGTTCTCCACGAAGAGCACCATCTCAGTCACAGCACTCATTTCCCAGCATCGCCGCAACGACCTGCCGGGGCAGAGTCGTCCGCTCGCTGATCGCGGCATCGGACAACCCTTCAGCCGCGAGGCGTGCGACCACCGCCGGCATCGGCTCTGCCGCCTCGACCAGATGGCCGTCGGGGTCGAAGAACCGGATCGCACGCTGTGCCCACGGCTGCTCTTTCAGGGGGTGGAGGAGACGGACGCCCGCCTCTGCGACCCGTCCGGCCAGCGCCTCGACCTCCGCCGTCTCGAAATAGACCTCCATCGGCGGTGCCGCCGCCTCGCCCGGCGGCATCTTCCCCGCGTACAGCAGGTCGTTCACGTAGGCGCGGTCCCAGAGGGCAAGCCCGCCGACAAACCCGACATTCACGCCGAGGTCAAGTTCCACTTTCTGCCCGAGCACGTCGGTGTAGAAGGCCTTTGATATTTCCATATCCCTGACAAAGAGAACCATACTTCTGAAGGTGATATCCATCAGGATGACCTCTGCACCGCGGGATAAAAGATATCCGGTCTATCCCGGACTGCGGACCAAAAAAAGAGAAAGGTTTAGAAACCCTCGTCGTCCTGGACGAGCTGCACATCAGCGATGTCGTGCTGCCGGCCGGCGAGCTTCTTTGCCTTGAAGATGTTCTTTCCTTCCTTGCCGATCGCAAGGCCACGGTCATCGGGCTTGACGTCGATGAGGGCGACCTTCTCTCCGTCTTCGTTCGTGGCGAAGGTGATCGAAGTGACCTGCGCCGGGAGGAAACAGTTCTTCAGGAACTGTTCGGGGTCAGCCGAATACTCGACGACCTCGATCCTCTTGCCGAAGGCGTCGGAGGCCTTCTTGATCGTCGTCCCCTTCTTCCCGATCGCGAGCCCCATGTCGCCAGGATTGATGACGAAGATGATGCGGTCATTCCTCTCGTCGATGATGCAGTCCCGGCTTCCCGCGCCGGTCATATTCTCGAACTTGGAGATCAACTGCATGCAGTCTTCAGTGAGTTTTATTTCCGCCATCTAGGCCCTCTTGATGCTGAGGATGTCTGAGTCGCCCGGTTCGACAACCGCAAGCGCACTGACAACGAACGGCTTGCCGCAGGCCTTTCCGAGTTCGACACCAGAATCATTGTACACGTAACTTACAACACTCTCTCTGGCCAGCATGGCCTCTTTGAATGCTGCAGGGCAGTTTTTGGCGATGACGACAAGTTGGGCCTTACCAGCCTTGACACATTCTTCAGTTGCGTTCTGTCCAAGGAAGACCTTGCCGGTTTTGATGGCTCTTCTCAAAGACTCGTTAAAGTCCATAATTAATTCTCCTGGTTTAAGGGTTTTGCAATCAATCTGATATCCCCGGTTCCGAGCTGGATTGGCTGACCGACAATGACGTTCTCGGTCACACCGTTGAGAATATCAGATTCTCTTGCGACCGCGGCGTCGAGGAGGTGGTTGACCGTCACTTCGAAGGCTGCACGGGAGAGAACACTCTCCTTCTCGCCTGCGATACCGTGACGGCCGATCTGCTTGACCTCTCCGTCCATGCACATCATGTCAGCGATGAGCATGATGTGCCGCACGTCCACCGAGATACCCTGTTCCCCGAGCGTGTTCTTCATTTCGTCGATGATCGCATTTCTTGCGGCCTCGATCCCGAGGATCTGGGAAATCTCGTTGATATTGTTTGTGCGGGTACGGGAGGTGTCAACGCCCTCGACCTCGAACACATCCTTTAGGTTGGAGCCTTCAGTATAAAGTATATACTCTCCTCCCTCCTTCCGGACAACCACCCGCTCGATATCATCGATCCCCTGCACGATCACGTTCCTGATATGGTCGGCAAGCTGGAAGAGGTTCTGGTAACTCTCGTTCTTCGGGGTGAAGGTAATCACCCCGTCTGCGGCGTTCCCTTCGGACTCGAAGTCACGGTAATGGCGGCGCTCCCGGATCTTCTGCGGCGCCCTTTCCATGATCTCGGCCAGGGAGATCTTCCTCTTGTCGCAGACCTCCTTTTTGACGTGCATCTCCACCCTCATGTTCGCCATGTCGGTGACGATGTCGCCGAACTCGTGGAGAGGTGCCGCTTCGATCTGCCAGGAGACTTCACGGGCCTTGTCACGGTCGGCCAGGTAATCGGGCTCCAGGTGGATCGTCATCGTCGGGGTCGAGGGTTCCTTCCTGGCGTCCATGATCTCGATAAGACGGGGCAGACCGAGGGTAACGTTAATCTCGGCCACACCGGCGTAGTGGAAGGTACGCATCGTCATCTGGGTACCGGGCTCGCCCAGGGACTGGGCGGCGATGACCCCACAGGCCTCGCAGGGCTCGATCCTTGTCAGTCTGTACTCGCGCTCCACGCTCTCCATGATCGCCGCAAACTGTTCTGCGGTGATCTCCTTCCCTTCAAGGTCCTTGATCAGTTCTTCCTTTGTCCTTTCCGGGAGATCGGCCGCGTGGATCACGGTCAGCATCGATTCGTCCATCAGACCTCCTCCTTGAGCACGTTCTCGATCGCGCCTTTCACGTCCACAGGTTCGCCATAACTGCTCTTTGTCGGGTCGGTGCCGTCCTCGCCGTACTGGAACTGGAGGATCCGCCCGCCGGTCGTCCTGACAGACCGGTCATATTCGACCTTCAGGTCCTGCAGGGCGTTGATCATCCGCCTCTGCAGGTACCCGCTCTGCGACGTTCTGACTGCGGTATCGACGAGACCTTCACGGCCACCGATGGCGTGGAAGAAGAACTCGGTCGGGTTGAGCCCCTTCTTGTACGACGACCTGACAAAACCGTGGGCAGGTGCACCGCGGTCGTCCCTCTTGAAGTGCGGGAGGGTACGCCTGTCGTACCCACGGACGATACGCTCACCACGGACAGACTGCTGTCCGACACACCCCGCCATCTGGGTCAGGTTCAGGATAGAACCACGGGCACCAGAGACTGCCATCACCACTGCCGAGTTCGAGAGGCCGAGGTGGCGGGACGCGATCTCACCGGTGCTGTCACGGGCCTTGCCGAGCACCTGCATGATCTGCATTTCCAGGGTTTCTTCCTCGGTACGGCCTGGCATCGGTTCGAGCTGGCCTTCCTCGTAGATCTGGATGCGGCGACGGACGTCACGCTCGGCGTTATCGAGCACTTCTTCGATCTGGCCGTAATCGGTCTTGGACAGGTCTTCGTCGTCGATGGCGAAGGAGAAGCCGTCGAACATGATGGCCCTGATCGAGAGGCGGGTCACGTCGTTGATGAACTGCGCCGCCCGCTTCTGCGAATACTGGCGGATGATCCTGTTCACGATCTCGCCGTCGAATGCACCGATCGCCTTCTTGTCGATGGTGCCGGTGACAAGCTCGCCGTCTTTGATCTTTACGTAGGTATCCCGGTCGCAGAGCTCTTTCTTGCAGGTATCGCAGTGCTGACAGGACGACGCCTTGAAGATCATGTTGATGTCGTCAGGGATGATCACGGAGAAGACCTGCTTGTTGCTCCAGTAGGGCACGCCGTTCTCGACCCTGCCGGGTTCGGGCAGGTGCTCGACGCCCGTGTGTTTGAGGAGGTAGAGGGCCTCGGACTTGGTGAACCAGCGCACTTCGTGAGTCAGCAGGAAGATCCCTGAGATGTGGTCGTGGATGCCGCCGATGATCGGACCGCCGAAACGGGGCGAGAGAATGTTTTCCTGCACATTGACCAGGATCTCGACCTCGGCCATTGCCTCCTCGGTCTGCGGCACATGCAGGTTCATCTCGTCGCCATCGAAGTCGGCGTTGTACGGGGGACAGACGGCCGGGTTCAGCCGGAAGGTCTTCCCGTCCATGATCTTGACGTGGTGGCCCATGATCGACATCCGGTGCAGGGACGGCTGTCTGTTGAAGAGCACGATATCCCCGTCACGCATCTGCCTCTCCACTGTCCAGCCCAACTCGAGCTGGTCGGCGACGTCGTCCTTGTTCTCATCGGAGATACGGATGCGCCGTTCGTCCGACCGGATCACGTAGTTCGCGCCGGGCGGGTCGGTGAGGGCCTTCCGGCCGGTCCCGTTCCGCACGTACACGCGGGCGACGTCGATGTTCTGCGAGGTCACCCGCACCGGGATGGTCATCTCGTTGGCGATTGCCATGGGGATCCCGACCTCGTTCACGCTGAGGAAGGGACTTGGCGAGATGACGGTACGGGCCGAGAAGTTCACGCGCTTGCCGGAGAGAGAGCCACGGAACCGGCCGTCCTTACCCTTCAGGCGCTGTGAGAGGGTCTTTAACGGGCGGCCCGAGCGGTGGCGAGCCGGCGGGCAGCCTGCCACCTCATTGTCCATATAGGTGGTGACATGGTACTGGAGAAGTTCCCAGAGGTCCTCGATGATCAACTGCGGGGCACCGGCGTCCTGGTTTTCCTTGAAGCGCTGGTTGATCCTGATGATGTCCACGAGCTTGTGGGTCAGGTCGTCCTCAGAACGCTGGCCGTTCTCCAGAATGATCGACGGGCGCATGGTCACCGGGGGCACAGGGAGCACGGTGAGGATCGTCCACTCGGGCCGTGCGACCTCGGGGTCGATGCCGAGGAGTTTGAGGTCCTCGTTCGGGATACGCTCAAGACGGGCGCGGATGTCGGCCGGCGTCAACTTGTGCTCTTCCTTCTTCTCCTTTCCCTGGTCGTCGGGGGTGACGACGACCTCGGAGAAGGTCGTCGGTTTCTCGAAGTTGATCTTCAACTGCTGCTCGCCGCAGTACGGGCAAACCCGTTCCTTCTTGATATCTTTCTCGGTGACCAGGTCGCCACTCTCGTCCTCTTCCGTCCCGACGATCTTCGTGATCTCGTCAGGGGAGAGGAGGAGCCTGCCGCAACTCCGGCAGGTCACACGGAGAAGTTTCCGGATCAGCCGGGTGTAGCCGACATGGATCACCGGCTTTGCGAGTTCGATGTGGCCGAAGTGACCCGGACAGTCGCTCGCCTTCTGTGTACAGGTCTTGCACCGCATCCCCGGATCGATGACGCCGAGGTGGAGGTCCATTAACCCCTGCGAGTACGGATAGCCGTCGTCGTCGTAGGTGTCGGCCCAGATGATCTTCCGCACACTCATCTGGCGGATCTCCTTGGGCGAGAGGATACCGAACTCGATCTTTCCAATTCTCTTCGGGCTTGTCATATCTGTCCCCCCTTATACCATATCCTCAAGCCGCAGGCGCGGCGCGATGCCCATGCTCTTCATCTCGTCGAGGAGGAGTTTGAACGCGTAACTCATCTCGACCGAGTAGATGTCGGTCTCGCTGCCGCAGTTCAGGCATCTGGTGACGTTTCTCTTCTTGTCGAGCATCGCCACCATGCCGCAGTGGGCGCAGACGTACTGGTTTACCTTGTCGGACTCTTCGAGCAGACGTTCCTTGAGGGCCATCGCAGCGCCGTGGCCGATCATCACATCACGCTCCATCTCACCGAACCGGAGACCGCCTTCACGGGCACGCCCTTCGGTCGGCTGACGGGTGAGCACCTGGATCGGGCCGCGGGACCGTGCATGCATCTTCGAGGAGACCATGTGGTAGAGTTTCTGGTAATAGATCACGCCGACATAGATGTCCGCGTGGAACTGCTTGCCTGTGTAGCCGTCGTACAGGATCTCGCGGCCTGTGTGTGCGAAACCGTACTGCTTCAGGGCCTGGCGGAGTTCCTCCTCTTTCTCCCCCTTGAATGCGGTGGAGTCGATCCGCCGCCCATCGAGGGCGCCCACCTTGCCGCCGAGCATTTCGAGCATGTGTCCGATGGTCATACGTGACGGGACCGCGTGCGGGTTGATGACCAGGTCGGGGGCGATGCCCATCTCACCGAAGGGCATGTCTTCCTGGGGTACGATCCAGCCGACGACACCCTTCTGCCCGTGCCGGGACGCAAACTTGTCGCCTACCTCAGGCACACGGAGGTCGCGGGTCCTGACTTTCACCAGGCGCGAGGAGTTCTCGCCCTCGGTGATGATCACGGTGTCCACGATGCCGTGCTCGTTACTCCGCATCGTCACCGAGGTGTCGCGCCGCTTTTCAACGGCGATCAGTTCGCCGCTCGGTTCTTCGAGGAAACGTGGCGGGGAGGTCTTCCCGATAAGGACGTCCTTCTCCTTGACGACCGTCTCGGGGTTGATGACTCCGTCGTCGTCCAGGTTCTGGTAGTACTCCGCGCCGTGGGCGCCTGAGACTTCTTCGTCCGGGATCTCGATTCTGTCAACCTGGCCGCCAGGATAGCGCCTTTCTTCGCCCTCGTAGGTCCTGAAGAAGTGAGAGCGCCCGAGGCCGCGGTCGATCGAGGCCTTGTTGAAGATGAGGGCATCCTCGATGTTGTAGCCTTCGTAGGAAAGGATGCCGACGACGAAGTTCTGGCCGGCCGGCCGATCGTCGGAACCGATCAGGTCGGAGGCCTGGGTATAGACCATCGGCTTCTGGCAGTAGTGGAGCTGGTTGCCTCTCGTGTCGGGCCGCAGTTTCGTGTTGGCCGTGGCAAAACCGAGGGCCTGCTTGACCATGCCTGCGCCCATCGTGACACGCGGCGATGCATTGTGTTCGGGGAACGGCACATGGGCCGCACCGATGCCCAGGATCAGGGAGGGGTCGATCTCGAGGTGGGTGTGTTCGGGGGTCAGGTCGGCCTCGTTGATTGCGATGTAGAGGTTCTCCTCCTCCTCCGCGTCGACGAACTCTATGAGGCCTCTCTTGATGAGGTCTTCGAAGGCGATCTCGTTCGCGGCGAGCTGGGCGATCTCGGCGTTCGTGATCACGGGCTTACCGTCCTTGACGACGATCAGGGGCCTTCTGGCCCGGCCGCGGTCGGTGTTGATGACGACGTCGCCGTTGAACTCCGCGAAGGCGATGTTCACCTCAGAGGAGATTGCCCCGTGGCGCCGCATGGCCCGCGCTTTTTCTACGATCTCTTGTGGGTTTTCAACGAGTCCGATGAGGGACCCGTCAAGGAATACGCGTGACTTTTTCATTCCTTCTTCCCCCCGATGATCAGCGGCTCCACGCCGAGGTTATAGAAGATATTCTTGACATCGTCAGTTTTGTCATAGCCCTTTGAGATCTCTACCATTTGTGCGAAGTTCTTCACCAGACCACAGTTCGGACCTTCAGGGGTTTCTGACGGGCAGATCCGGCCCCACTGGGTCGGGTGCAGGTCGCGGGCCTCGAAGTGGGGCTGGGACCGGGACAGCGGCGAGATAACGCGCCGCAGGTGCGAGAGCACGCTCATCCGGTCTGTCCGGTCGAGGAGCTGAGAGACACCTGTCCGTCCGCCGACCCAGTTGCCGGTGGCAAGGGGATGGAGGAGGCGCTCGGTGAGGACATCGGCCCGCACGGCTGTGCTGATCGAGAGGTCCCGGTGGCGCATGCTCGCGCGTTCGAGCTGGTACTTGATATCGCGGGTCAGCCTGTTGAGGGAGATACGGAAGAGGTCCTCCATCAGGTCGCCTGCAAGCTTCAGCCGTTTGTTCGAGTAGTGGTCCTTGTCGTCGATCTTACGGCGGCCGAGCACGAGGTCGAAGCAGGCTTCTGCCATGCGGCCGAGGAAGTGTGCCTTTGCAAGTCGCACGCCGATAGCCGTCTGTTCATAGCCCTCGTCGCCTTCCTTGAGGTTCTCGGGCATGAGGTAGTTGAGGTGGGGCAACAGGTAGTTGTCGATAACGAACTCGGCCCGTCTCCTCTGGTACTCCCGGGTCTGGTTCGGCGCGAGTTTCTTGCCCACGTACATGACGCCGCTCTCGATAGAGTCGCATTCGCTCTCTTCGAGGTTTTGCATCATGTAGGTGAGGATCTCCTCGTCTGTTGAGACCGCTTCTACGATCTCCCTGTCGCTCCCGAGGCCCAGGGCCCGCATCAGGTCGGAGAACTTCAGGTGGCCGGCGACCGATGGGAAGGAGACTTCGAGCAGGTTTTTCTTGTTTTTCTCGACGACGACGAGTGCACGGTACCCCCGGAACTGGGAGAAGACCTTTGCCACGTAGATCCGCTCGTTGTACCGTTCGGTAAACTCGGTCATGATCTTGTTCGAGGCAAGATCCTCAAGGGTCATGAGGACGCGTTCAGAGCCGTTCACGACGAAATAGCCGCCCGGATCCCTGGGGTCCTCGCCGTGAGCGACCCGCTCGTTGTCGGAAAGCCCCGCGAGGTTGCAGGCGACTGACCCGACCATGACGGGCAGTTGCCCGATCTCGGTCGTGATCGGATCGCCACGCATGTCCCCCTGCACGAGTGCCATGTCGAGTTCGATGGGTGCGGCATAGGTGAGGTTACGCAGGCGCGCCTCTGTCGGGTAGAGAATGCTCTTCGAACCGTCGGCCTCGCGGACGATCGGTTTCAGGATCCGGATCGTGCCGAGTTCGACCCAGACCGCCTCGCTGTTTTTGCCCCGATTTTCGATGTCGGTTTCAATGATCCGCTGTTCGTCCACCACTTTCTGGAGGTTGTGCTCCAGAAAGTGATTGTACGAATCCAACTGGTGGCGGGCGACGTGCTCTTCTGAGAAGTATGCCCTCGATATAACGCTTCTATCTAACAGATCCATCCGCCCCCGGTTACTTCTTTGGCCTCTTTACTACAGAACGATACGAGTCGGCGAGGCCAGCCGTCTGGCTCTTCCGGACAATCTTGATGACATCCCCGATCTTTGCCCCGGTGGCCTTGACGGCCGGGTCATCGCTGTAGATACGCGGAAGCTGGTCGAGTGCGATCTGATAACGGGAAAGGAGCTCTGCAATCTCGCTATCGGTCATCTTCTGATGATCCGGCACCATTTCATGATCTAAAACATTAAATCTGGTGCTCATCTTCAATCCCCCGGACAAGAAAGAGTTAAATTCAGATGTATCACCACATAAAAACCACAGACTGCGCCATGGCAGCGGGCCTAGAGGGATTTGAACCCCCGACCATCTGGTTAAAAGCCAGACGCTCTACCTAACTGAGCTATGGGCCCCGTACGCAGACGGCATTATTACAATGATGTTAGAGTTAATATAATTTTCGCTCCCTCGGGACCGTCCGGTCGCTGAAGATTGTCTGGGATGCATCCCTATGCGTTATGATAAGATTTAACTGCTCCGATTCAGACGAATGTGTGATGGCTCTCCCTCAGGATGATAATCCGCAGATGCAGTGGGCGATCGCTGCCATCATGCGGGTCAACCATGTAATATATCTCTTCATTGCCATCGTGCTCGCCCTCCTTGCGGTGGTATCGTTCTATGATGTGGCGCTCCAGTTCATGGATATCCTGAGGGCCGATGTGCCGATGACCGACAGCATCCTCACGGTACTCCACGCCCTCCTGGTCACCATCATCATCATCGAGATCCTGGAGACTGTGACCGCGTATTTCCGGACCAACCGTCTGCAGGTGCGCCCGATCCTTATTGCGGGCCTCACCGCTATGGTGCGGAAGGTGCTCGTCTACGGCCTGGAGCCGACCGACATCGTCGACGTGGCAGGGACGGTGGCGGTCATTGCGGTGCTCACCCTTGCGGTGGTCCTGATTGGAAAAGAGGAGTAATGCCCCTGGTGGACCGGGCATCGAAGAAACGGATTTATTTTTTCTGCTGAAGGGTGTCGATCTCTTCCTTGATCTGGGCAAGGCGTTCCTGCTGGAACCTGATGCTGTTTTCCATGGTCTTGATCGCAAGGGAGACTTTCTCGCTCGCCTTGCTGTCATTGATATTGTAGGTCGTCTCAAGGATGCGGAGGAGGCGGTTGTTCACGTCGACCCCTTTTGCGAGCCGCGCGTATTCGTCGACAAGGCGCTGGTCGAGTCCGACCTCCTTCGCCCTTTCGACATCGTCCCTGATCATCTCACGGCGCTTGAGCACGCGCTCGATCGCGTCATAGAGTTCCCGATGGGTGATGGGCTTTAAGATGTAGTCTTCGATATATGAGCCGTACCCTTCTGCTTCATCTGGCGTGAGTTGTTTTGCTGTCAGCATCAATACCGGGATGTCGCGCGTCTTCGGGTTGATCTTGATATTTTCGAGAGTCTCCCAGCCGTCCATCGGCTCCATCATGATGTCGAGAAGGATGAGGTCGGGTGTGACGGTAGTGAGGATCTCAAGGGCCTCCTCGCCGCCGTATGCCGCGATTGACTGGTACCCTCCCCTCTCCAGCATGGTGACGAAGACATCCACGATGAATGGGCTGTCGTCCACCACCAGAACCGTGTACATTATAGTACCTCCGCGATCTCAGCCGCGATCTTGGTGAATAACTTGTAGGCTGCCTCTGTGTCTGCCGTGGGATCGAGGACGACCGCAAGGAGCGTCCGGTCTCCGGCACCCATGACAAGCATCGAGGCGTCGTCTGAGGTGACCAGTACCTTCCCTGGTGGCTGGATATGTGATATGCTCGCCGCGGCCTCGGCCGCTGCCAGCATGGTCGCGCTCATGGCAGCGAAAGAAGGTACGGATACCCCTGCTGCGAACGATTTGCCCATCAGGATCCCGTCGCGGGAGGCGAGCACGCAGGCTGAAACGCCCCTGACCTCCATGATCTCCCTGATGAACGAATTTATTCTCTCTTTTAATCCCTGATGTTCTGTCATGCCCACCGTGTATCTTACTTCATCTTATATATCATATTTTGGTTTCTCTTGCGCCTGATATCTGGTAATCTCACCAATATGGGCATGTTATGGGGTTCTTGTCGACGGGTTCCGAACATTTTGATTTTTTTTCTCGTGCATCTGTCCGGGACGAATGTTCTGTTCGGTGCATGTGCGGTCTGTTAAAATTCGCCGTTTGTGCCGGTTTTTCAGAATCGGGTGTGACATCTCCTGCAGGAGATATCGATATATTTTAATGGCGATCTTGATGCTGTCTTGTGATGTAATATTATCTTTTCTATTTCTCACCATTAACATAGGGTTATAATATTCCTAAACACTACACCATATTAATGGATATTCCGAGAGGTACCTTCTCTACAATCAGACGAGATACCGCCATATCTGCTGTTCTTGCAGAGATCCGGGATACATCATTCAGCGGATATGCGATGGTGAGCCACGGAGGCGGCCTGATCTCACTTGTCTTCTCCGAAGGTGCCTGCATACTCGCAGAGTACCAGGGCCTGCTTGGCGCCGCAGCCTTGCAGGCAGTCCAGTCAATGGGGGAGGAGACGGCAGAGATCGGGCTTTATCTTCTCACACGCCAGCAGCTTCGGCTGGCAGACGAATTCAACAGAAATGCCCGGGTCAGTATTGGCGAACCCCCTGTACGGAGTGGGGGGGCGCCGGCGGCACGGGGCGCCGTGAAGACACAGCAGGTCGCGCCGGCCTCTCCCGGGAAAGAGCGCCTCGTCGTTCCCAGGGGGGAACTTTGCGAGGTAAAAAAGGATGTGACGATTGCAGGGATGCTTGAAAACCTGAATGAGCGCGCATTCACTGGCTATGGTCTCTTTACGCTGGCTTCGGTCGGCTTTACCCTTGTTTTTTCCGGGGGGTCCTGTATTCTTGCCGCGTATGGCAGGGAGCGCGGCGCTGCCGCTCTGGAAAAAGCGAAGGCATCGGGTGGGCCGGGTGATGTCGGTCTCTATACCCTCACTCTCCAGCAGATCGCCCTCTCTCTCGAGTTCAACGGAGGGTACCGTGTCGAAGGTCTGCCCCGGACAGAGGTCCGCTCTATGGCTGACGGCCCTTCTCTTTCTCAGAAAGGGGTGGAGGCACCTGCCCCGAAGAACCGGTCGCCGCTGCCTCCCTTGAAGGGGGGTGCGGCAGGGCCTGCTGTCCCCTCCCCGGCACCACCGGTACGGGAGGATCTGAAGGGAACCGACTCTGACTCCTCAATGGTGACCGCTGCCGTCATGAGAGACCTCGACGCCCTTGATGCGATCGATCCCGTACAAATGGCGGCAAACCTGAAGACCGGTTATGTCTCGATACTGGACCGCCTCCAGCTCGGGCATCTGGTCGATGAAAAGAAGAAAAAGGAAGCGTGATAGTCACATGGATGATGGAACAACGTTCATTGCACTGGGACAGATCATCGTCGTCCTCCTTGCATTGATAGGTCTGGGTGTTGCCGGCTGTGTCCTCTATCTGGTGAGAGTTCAGGACCAGCTGGCGGCGATACGAAAAGATTCGCAGGAAAGGCAGCAGTATGCCCAGCTGCGGAACATCATCGGCGGGACAGCACAGGCGCCGGTGGACATGTTCACGCTCTTCAAGCATATCCAGCGGTCTCGTGAGGTTGAATGGGAAAAGCCTCCCCTTGCTCTCAGCCTCTTTGATGGACGCACCGATATTGCGGGGAGCATGCAGGCGATGTGTGAAAAGTACTATCTGGATGCATTCACGATCGCCACCGACGATGGTCTTGTGGTCGCCTCCTCGGAGGACGACGCATCTACCGATGCGGCAAAGTACAGTTACCTCTTTACCGAGGGGAAACTTCCCGACGATCCGAAGGTGATGCTCTTTGGTATCCAGCACAAGGGATCGAACCTTGTCGGCATCCTCAGAACCGAACACAACATCCCCGATGCCTGGGTCAAAGACATGGAAAGCGACGCGGTGTCCGTTCTGAGGAACTGGCTGTGAGGATAGTGTGGAGGTCGGACAGAATGAGTCGAACCGAAGCATGGTTACGAGGAATGAGATGATACGAGCATACACAATAGCATCCGGTAAGGGCGGGACGGGGAAAACGACCTTCACGGTCAATCTCGGCACCGCACTTGCTCAGCTCGGCAAAGAGACCTATATTCTTGATGCTGACGTCGGGATGGCGAATATCGGGATCCTGCTTGGCCTGGAGAATGTGCCGGTGACCCTCCATGAGGTACTTGCCGGAAAAGCAACTATTGATGAAGCGATCTATGACGGCCCTGCCGGTCTGAAGGTGGTCCCGAGCGGTATCTCCCTCCAGGGGTTTCAGGATGCAAATCCTGACCGTTTGAGGGAAGTTATGCATGACCTTGTCGACCGGTGCGATTACCTGCTGATCGATGCCCCGGCAGGCATCAGCAGAGACGGTGTGGTCCCGCTTGCAGTTGCCGATGAGGTGATCCTGGTCGTCAATCCGGAGCTCTCCTCCATTGTCGACGCGCTGAAGACCAAGATCCTCACCGAACTTGTCGGGGGCCATGTCCAGCATGCGATCATCAACAGGGCCGGCAGGGACAACCTTGATTTCGTCGAGCACAAGATTGAAAAGTCTCTGGGTGTCACCTCACTGGGCGTCATCCCCGAAGACACCTATGTCAGGGAATCGGCGGCGTACAAAATGCCGGTGGTGATCAAGCACCCGACCTCGGGCGCTGCACGAGCGATCAAGAAGATCGCCGCGGAGATCGCCGGTTGCGAGTATCACGACGATGTCGCCGCAACACGTGAAGGATTCATTGATCGTCTTGCAAGAACACTCTTCAGGGGGAATCGGTAAAATGGAACCATTCGACATGGGAGGCATCCTCCTCATTATTCTGGGCTGCGTGATTGTCATCCAGCTCTTCATCATGTATATCATGTATGTCAGAATTCAGCAGCTGCTGACAGAAGTCGACGCCATCGGTAGCAAGATGAAGATCACGGACACCGAACTTGAAGCACTCACCAAGAATGTTGAAAAGTTCAAGCAGTTACGGATCTGAATTTATTTTACTTTTTTAGTCTCTAATGAATCGCTCCTGAAACGAAGTTTCAGGCGGTTCTTTGAAACCATCTCGGGGTTTTCATGGAGCATGTCCCAAAACTCTCGTTCACTCCCCCCATCTCTGCATGCAGGGATCGTGAGATAATATCATGATCGGGTCGATATCTTCCCAAATTCCCTGAAGAATCGTGCGAAACCACCGCCTTCCCTACCTCTCTGCCGGGGGACTGACGCCCCCGGACCCCCGAAACAGGATAGGGTCGGGGAAGAGAGACCAGAGGTCCTGATGAAGGAGATTGCCCTCCACCTCCTATCGCAATGAGGGGGGGATCGGGGGGTGAAACCCCCCGGACAAGACACCAGAACAGGATTTTTCAGAACCGAATGTGAGTCCTTTCATCGGCGCGCATGAAGGTTCGGATCAGTTCTGGGATGACCTCATGGTAAATCTTTTACCTGTCTTCTCATGCTCCCTTCGGTCGTAGACCCCAGACCCCTGATGTACGATAGGGCGGGGACGACAGAACAGGAAATCCCGGGAAGAGATTGCCATCCCATCCTCCTGATGTCTGGGGTTTTAGGGTGAAAGCCCCGGTGAATTATGCCCGTACACTACCTTCCCCGTACTGCTGCGTTCTCCGGGGGCGGCGATACACCTCTTCTCCTCCACCTCCTCCCGCTCCAGTCCTCTGCTCGCGAGTCGTCCCTGTCACCGCCCTCTGGCCCTCATTCGAATGCTCCTGACGGAAGAGTACATATAGCGTGACGTCCCAACATATACAGTCGGTTGGGGTCATAGGGTAGCCTGGCCATCCTAGGAGACTGGGGGTCTTCTGACCCGCGTTCAAATCGCGGTGACCCCACCACCTTATTCTTGGTGCTTTTATGAAATTTCAGCCACGGTGTACTGAATGTCTTCTCTCCCGTGTGGGATATGAGGCCGGGCTTGTGCTCGACGATCCCGCAGCGATCGAGGAGGTGCGGCGTGCGGCGGCGGCAGTGCTCGCCGCGGGACAGGATGACCCGGCGGTGCCGGCGCCGGTGCTTGCAGGTGCTGTCCACCGGTGCGCGTATAGTCTGATCGGTGTCGATGACCCGTACCTGGACCTTAAGAAGCAGAACAACAGGGACGCCCTCCTTGCCGTCGAAATGGTCGCGCCCGACCTCGTGACTTTCAGGGATTATGTCACTGCCGCGGTGCTCGGCAACACCTTTGACTACGGTGTCCAGTCCCACCAGGTGACCGGAGACTTTCTCTCGTTCTTTGCGACAGAGTTCCCGAAAGGCCTTGCAATCGACGACACCGACAGGATCCTCCCGCTCTGCCGCGATATCGTCTATTTCACTGACAATTGCGGGGAGATTGTCTTCGACCGCCTCCTTCTCAGGTACCTGAAGGCACAGGGTGCGACGGTGACCGTCGTCGTGCGCGGCGCTCCCATTCTCAATGACGCTACCATGGAAGACGCCCTCACCCTCGGCCTTGACGCCATTGCCGACCACGTGACCACGACAACCCGCGGCGAGCGTGAACTCGGCGTGAACCTCTCTCTCATCCCTGACGACCTTGCGATGGCCCTCGAAGGATGCAGCCTTGTCATTGCAAAGGGGATGGCAAACTACGAAGCTCTCACCGAATATGACGATTTCCCGCCGACCGCCTTCCTGATGGCTGTCAAGTGCGAGACGATCGCTGGTATGGTCGGCGTCCCGAAGGGATCGAAGGTGGCGCTGCTCAGGGACTGATCTCGTCCTTCTCCCGGATCATTCCTTCCATGCACCGTTTAATGAGATCTTCGGTTCGTGGATTGCCCGGGCACCGGGCCCCGGCGCGCGTGCAGAAGGCGGCGGCCTCCTCATAATGGCCGAGTGCGATGAGACGTTCGGCCATCTCATGGAGGAGGTCGACGTTGGTCGGGTCAAGGCGGCACCCGCGGGTCAGAAACTCCAGTGCTTCCCTCTCGTTTCTGGCCGTCTTTGCAAGATAATACAGTAACTCCGGCTGGTTCGGCTTTTTTCTCAGGGCCTGCCAGAAGGCCTCCCGGGCCTCTTCTTTCCTGCCGAGGTTGTAGAGCGCCGCCCCGTGGCCGAACCAGGCCTCGCCGTCGTACCTGTTGAGGGTGAGGGCTGCAAGGAAGGCCTCGTCGGCGGGCCCGGGCGTGTCGAGTTTGAGAAGTGAACTCCCCAGGAGAACAAGGGCCTTCAGGTTCCCGGGCTCACGGGTGGCGGCCATAAGGAAGTGCTGGTATGCCCGGGTGTACTGGCCTGTCGCCATCAGCACCTCCCCCTTGCCGATCAGGAAGTCAGGGTGGTCGGGCACCACCTTGAGTGCACGCTCGAAAAAAGAGAGCGCTTCCTCGTATTCGTGCATGGAGAGGTGTGTGATGCCCTCGTTGTACCATCCGAGAGCATATCTTTTCTGTCGGGGTATATCCTGCATGGCGATCACGGGCGGTGCGACGAATGATCAAATACTATTTATTATATTTATTTGTTTTCCTGGATCCAGGGGAACAATAATACTGAATTCATAATATAATCATATATTTTTGTAATGTGTGAGAAAATAGTGGTTATTTGTTGGTGGATCTCTCCCGCCTTTCTCGTCCCTGCCTCTCTCTGGCGAGGGCGTCCATTAAAGAGGTGATGACCTGGCATGGAAGAATATTTTTTGCCAGAAAAAAAGCCTTTAATGGAACATTCGGCACGATCAAAACTCTGTATATCTCCAGACAGGTTTATATGCGGCCTCTCCGTATTCTTCGTATGGATCCTGTGCTGGGCATCTCCCTTGGCTGGGTTCTGATCGTGCTCGGGGCCCTCCTGCTCGTTATCGAAGCCACGAATCCCGGCTTCTTCGTCGCCGTCCCCGGGACCGTGATGATCATCCTGGGTGTTCTCTTTGTGCTGGGCGTCGATGTTTTCGGGTCGACCCTCGGCGTCGTCGTCGGGGTGGTGACTGCCCTTGCGGCGGCCGCGGTCACGGTCTGGCTCTACTCCCGGATCACTCCCCAGGAAAAGCCGACGACGATCAGCCGCGACTCCGTCGTCGGCCAGGAGGGGCATGTTGTCAGGGACGTGGACCCTGACTCCATCGCGGGGAAGGTCAGGATCGGTGGTGTCGAGTGGAGCGCCAGCTCGGCCTCCGCCCCTCTCAGGGTGGGGACGAGAGTCGTCGTCGTCCGTTCCGAGGGCGTGCATGTCGTTGTCGATGAGGTGAAATGAATGGTGGTTGAAGAAATACTCAACAATCTGGTCACGATCTTCCTGATCCTCGTGGTTATCTATATTATGTCGCGGGGGGTCGTGATCATCCAGCCCTATGAACAGGGGCTGCAGATCAGGCTTGGAAAGTATATTGGAAGGCTGAACCCGGGTTTCCGGTGGGTCATCCCCCTGATCACGTTTGTCCAGAAGATCGACCTCCGCACTCAGGTGATGGATGTCCCGTCGCAGGAGGTGATCACCAAGGACAACTCCCCGACCAATGTCGACGCCATCGTGTACACCCGTGTGGTGGACCCGGAGAAGGCCTTCTTCGAGGTCGCGAACTACCGGATGGCGACGGTTGCCCTTGCCCAGACAAGCCTTCGCGGCATCATCGGCGATATGGAGCTTGACGAGGTGCTCTACAACCGCGACCTGATCAACACGAAGCTGCGTGACATCCTGGACAGGGAGACCGACCAGTGGGGTGTGAAGGTTGAGCGCGTGGAGATCAAGGAGGTCGACCCTGTCGGTGCGGTGAAGCAGGCGATGACCGAGCAGACTGCCGCGGAGAGGGAACGGCGCGCGGCGATCCTCCGCGCCGAGGGTGACAAGCGCTCGGCGATTCTCCGCGCCGAGGGTGAGAGGCAGTCCGTGATCCTCCAGGCCGAGGGCGAGCGGCAGAGCAAGGTCCTCCGTGCCGAGGGTGAACGGCTCTCCAGGATCCTCCAGGCGCAGGGTGAGGCCCAGGGGCTGCGCATCCTCTCCCTTGGCTCCCGGCCGCTGGACAAGAAGACGATCACCGTCCTCTCCCTCGACGCCCTGAAGCAGATGGCAGACGGGCAGGCGACGAAGATCATCTTCCCCTTCGAGGTGTCGAGTCTGATCAAGCAGAGCGCGCGCTTCCTCGGGGCGACCGACGAGATGCCCGATGTCGAGGGTGCCGCAGAGGCTGGAGAGATCGACGACTCGATCCTCGGCGAGGTGCCGAAGCCTGAAGAGATTGCAAAACTCCTCGAACGCCTCGAAGAGAAACTGGAAAATGAGGCTGAGTCGATCGAGGAACTGAAGGTAGGAAAGAAAGAGTCAATCTAATTTTCTTTTTTTCGCGAGAATTTCTGTTCTGGAGTGCCTGTGCCGGGGGCTCCCGGTTTTTTTATCATGCAGGGAAACTCCTGCGACCTATCCATATTTCTCCTCTCGCAGCCTCATCGCCGTCAGCACGATCGTCCCGATAATAAAGAATATCCCGTCCAGAAACGCATGGTCGAACGCGATCTCCAGTTCGGCGATCGAGTGGAAGAGGTGGATTGCTCCGGTCACGCTTTCCGGGTCGTCGCCCTGATCCGGCGGTTGAATGCCGTCTCGAAGACCACGATGCCGATCGCCGAGGCAAGGTGGCGTCTTCTCAAGCAACTCGAAAAAGAGGTGGAGTGCGGTGAGACGATCGAGGAACCGAAGACCGGGTCTGTCCCCGGGGCCCGGTAATTTTTTTTCGGCACGAAAAATATCTTTTTTCCGGTTCAGGAAAATGTTCTGCCTCTTACCGGATCTTCCTGAAGTGATACCACTCTTTGATGTGTTCGTTGAAGTATGTCCCATGGGAGGAGGCCGCCATCAACTCCCGATAGACCGACGCAGGGACGTCTGAAAACTGATAGAGAGAACCGTTTGTGAACTCGATCTCCAGGGTGCCTGAGAGGGGACTGTATCCGACTGACTGGATAGTGGTGGAAGTGACCGCCTGCCGCAACATGGATCTGCCATGGTGCGTGTCTGTTGATATACCGTTCTATTCGGGGTGTCGAGCCTCATCAGGCAGAGCGCACGCTTCCTCAAGGGCACCGACGAGACGATCGAGGAACTGAAGACCGGGAAGAAAGAGTCGATATAATGGCTCTGTAGAAACCCTCATACTTCAGCCGATGTAGCCCCGATCCTATGAAGAGGTACACAGATCCACTGCCTTCCCCACGATCTAGCCGGGGGACTTTTGCCCCCGGACCCCCGCGCGAGGATTGGACCTCAAAGGGGGAAACCTGCATTTTGAAGAGGGGACTGCCCTCCACCCCCTATCCTCGTGGCAGGGGGATCGGGGGGCGGCAGCCCCCGGACCAAGCACATCTGAATAGAATTTTTCTCCCTATCGCTTCAGGAAGTACTTTCCCATGAGGGTTTACCATGAGCATATCCCAAAACTCTCGTTCACTCCCCCCATCTCTGCATGGGGGCTCGGGAGAATAGATCACGATCGAGTCGATGTCTTCCCGAATTCCATGAAGAGTCGTGCGAAACCACCGCCTTCCCCCACCTCTCTGCCGGGGGACCGACGCCCCCGGACCCCCGAAACAGGATAGGGTCGGGGAAGAGAGATCCTGATGAAGGAGATTGCCATCCACCCCCTATCGCAATGATGGGGGTCGGGGGGTGAAACCCCCCGGACAAGACGCTAGAACAGGGTTTTTCAGAACCGAATGTGAGCCCTTTCATCGGTGTGAATGAAGGTTCGGATCCGTTTTGGGATGACCTCCATGAAAATGATCCCGAAGAACGTCTCTCCGGGTTTGCACGAGACTCTGACTCTCATCGAGCATCCCCTTTTCGAGATGGGAGGTCCGCATTCTGCCTTCCCGGCCCTATCGCACTGCGGGGGTCCGGGGGCAACGAGAAGACCGAAGGTCTTCGAGGTAGTCCCCCGGCGCGAGCGTGGGGGAAGGCATGTTGACCAGCAGACCACAAAAAACAATTTTCATCGCGTATGCTTGAGTCCCCCGAGACTCATGCCCGATTCTACAGAGTCGATATAATCTTCTTTTTTTGGTTCGGGAAAATTTCTGTTTTTGGTGCCGGTCGGGCTTCCTTCGTCGTCACGCCCCTCTCCACCCAAGGATCCGATACGCAAGTTCCGCAAGACCGACATTCACTGCCATCACGCAGGCGTAGATCACAGCGTTGGAGAGAGGGGTGTGCCAGTAGATGGCCGGCACCATCGAGAGGCCGGAAGAGACGAGGAGAATGGGGAAGAAGATCCCGACGACAGAGACCAGGATGCCGCAGGCGAGAACGCGTCTGAAGCCGGGCGTCTCACCTGACCGACCGGAGACGACGAAGGGCGGGATGAGCACCGCCACGGGTACCCCGAATGCCAGAGTCCCGATAAGAAGCGTCGGGGCGTCGGTCTGCATGAGCAGGGCAAAACCGAGCACGGCGAGGAGGATGAGTATCCCGAGGCGGTGAAGGCGATCGCCCGTCCGCGTGAGAAGTGCATGGACACAACCGAGCAGCACGAGCCCTATGACGCAGGCGACGACCTCGAAGAGTATCACGAGGAAGAAAAAGCCTTCGACGACATCCATTCCGGATCCTCATGCAGATGATTGGTGGGCTCCCCCTTGTATCTTTGTATTCCCTCTCAAGGGGTGGGCCTTGCCTGTTTTGAAAAAAAGGACTCTGTTGAATCGCTCATGAAGCAAAGTTACAAGCGGTTCTTTGAAAGCCACCTCAGTGGTTTTCATGGCCCCGGCAGAAGGTAGAGGGAAGGCGGCGGATCTGTGCTCCCTCCCCGGAGATTTTATACCCCCGGGACTTCAAATCCTCTGTAAAGTGCACGGATGAAAGGTAGCGTCTATCTCTTCGCATGTCCTGCTTTTGCCGACTGGGAACCGCCGCTTGCGGTCTCCATGATCTCTGATACGAACAAAACATTCCCGAAAAACAGGAGTTACCGGGTGATCACCTTCGGGCTTTCGAAAGATCCGGTCATGTCGCTCGGCGGGATCACGGTCCTCCCAGACGTCGATGTCGGCGGGGTCGACCTTGCTGATGCGGCGATGGTGATCCTGCCCGGGTCGTCGTTCTACGAAAACCACGACCCTGCCGAACTGGCCTCTCTGATCCGGGAGTGCGTACGGCAAAAAATCCCCGTAGCGGCGATCTGGGGGGGGCGCTCTTCCTCGCACGACACGGGTTTCTTGACGCCGTCAGCCACACCAGTTGCGGTCCCGGGTGGCTGAAGGAGCACGCTCCCAACTATCGCGGGGAAGCGCAGTACGTTCATGTGCCGAGCGTCGCCGACGGCGGCATCATCACGGCAAACCCCTTCGGTTTCGTGGAGTTTGCCGCAGAGATCATCCGGGCGCTGGACGTGTTCCCGCCCGAATTTCTCGAATTCTGGGTCCGCACCATCAAGACCGGCTACCTGAACGTCGATTCGGTCGACCCGACGGCGGGAAAGATGAAAGAGTGAGAAGTGGCGGCGGCGCTACGGCGACCTTTCGCGCGGCCCTGCCTCGACCAGGCCCCGCACCCACTCCCTGTTCGCCCAGAGAGCGCAGCCGCCGTGTGTCTCTGTCAGCCGCTCATGGTGGCTGCGGATCTCTTCGAGAAGGCCTGAACGAAGAGCGTCTTTCAGGGCCGTCTGCGTGAGGTTCGCATCGGAGAAGGGTGCCGCCGGGCATGGTTCGAGTCCTCCGGAGGCGTTGACGTGGACGAAGCCCCGGCCTGCGGCGAGGCAGCCGCCGTACATTCCTTCTTCGCCGGGAAAACCGATGAAGAGGGCAGGATACTCCTGGTTGAAAGCGGCGATCCGGGCGTTGAGCGACGCTCGCCGACCGTCGTCGAGGACCAGGCCGTCGGTGCCGGGTTCGATCGGGACGTACTCGACAAAGACGAAAGCCCGGGCACCCGCCTCCGTCATCTGCCCTATGAAGCCGCCGTCGGTGACGCGATCGAGGTTTTTGCCGGTGACCGTGACCGAGCAGCCGAAGAAGACCCACCGCTCCTTCAGCAGCGACGAGGCTGAGAGCAGGCGGTCGTAGACTCCCTCTCCCCGTCTGGCGTCGGTGTCGGCCCTGAACCCTTCAAGGCTGATCATCGGCACCAGGTTCCTCCTGGCCGCGATCCTGTCGGCCATCCCTTCATCGATCATGAGGCCGTTCGTGAAGACGACGAAGAGGAGGTGGGGGTGCTCTTCCGCGAGATTCAGGATCTCCCCGGCCCGAAGGAGAGGCTCGCCGCCGGCGAAGACGACCACCGAGACGCCCAGGTCGGACGCCTGCGCCACGACCGAGCCGAGTTGCTCCACGGTCATCTCAGGCGCCGCCTCACGCTGCTGCGCCCGCATGTAGCAGCCCCTGCAGGAGAGGTTGCAGCGCGACGTGAGCGAGATCATCATCACCGGTGGGACGAGGACGCCCTGCCGCTCATACTCCTGCCTGATCGATGCGGCCCGCCGCTGGCGGTACAGGATCCTCGCCCCCGTGACGGCGAGCGCGGGGTCGGCGGCGGCGATCCCGAGCGCACGCGTGAGTGTGGATGCGATCACGCCGTCGAAAAGATCGCGGTAGCCTCCGTCTTCTTCGGTCATGCCCTCACGCCTTCGGTCGCCGACGCCTTTTTCCCGACATTCAGGGGGATTTGCTGGCGATGCGATCCGCGGATCATGCTGAAAGACCCGTTTCACCGATCGTGCAGGTTCACCGCCCGGGCTTGCGCCTCCATGTCCGCGACCTTCACGTCGGGGTGGCGGTACCGCCCCCGCCCTTCCGTGCCCAGCAGCATGCGGAACTGGATCGCCTCGACCGGGCAGAAGTGGAGACAGGCGCAGCAGAGTTCGCAGCGGTGGCTCCATGCCGGCCGGCCGTCGACGATCTCGATGTTGGCTGCCGGGCAGACCTTTGCGCAGGTTCCGCAGCCGGTGCAGGCGTCCGATGCGGAGAAGTCCCTGTCCGCCCCGTGCACCTGTCTGCTGAAAGGCCCGTAGGTCAGGGCCTTCATCACTGCGGAGATGGGAGCGAACCCCGGCTGGGCGGCACGCCCGCGGCCGATCGCCTCCGCGATCTCTCCGAGGTGTCTGTCGGCGGCCGCCAGGATCTCGTCGCGCTTCGCCCCCGAGGGCGGGCGGAACAGCGGCGGGAAATTTCCCGGCATCCTGACCGCAAAGGCGGCGTCGAGCCTTTTGTCCTGCCGCCTCCTGAAGATGCCGTCCAGCTGGTGGAGGGCGGAGATGCCCATGCCGCCCATCGTGACGACCGCGAAGACGTAGTCCGTCCGGGAGAGGTCGAGCCTCCCGGCAAACTCCGCCACCATCACCGGCACGCCGCCGTCGTAGACCGGGCAGACGATCCCCAGGCGTCCTGTCTCAGGGACGACGTTACCATCTGTGTTCTGCAGCGATGCGATGGGGATTAACTCGCAGTCCCCGAGGTCTGCGGCGATCTTCCTTGCGGCGGCAAGTGAGTTGCCGGTGCCGGTGAAGTAGTAGATGACGGTTTTCATGGTCTTTCGTCTCCGTTTTCGGTTCTGTTTTGCGCCTCTTCGCTGGAATCGCGGAGGGGGTACGCTTCGACGATCCGACCGATGAGATCGGTGTCCGCGTTTCTGATTTCTACGTCCTCCTGCGTGAGGCTGATTTCGGTCACGACCTCCACTCCCCGCGAAGCGAGCGCCTTCCTGAGGAGGGGGAGGGCTTCGCCGGGCTGGCCACAGCAGGTGACGAAGACCACGGCCTTCTTCCCCTCGCAGCCTGAAAGCGCCTTTACGGCGGCATTGATCGGCGGGGCCGGCTTCCAGGCCCAGACCGGCGTGCCGATGATGAGCAGGTCGTAGGGCGAGACGTCGATCTCTTCGGGAACGATCGGATCGCAGGCCCCTTTCCGCGAGCGCAGGACGCCGGTCGTGTATGCGGTGAAGGTTGAGTAGTCCTTCTGTGTCTTCACCTCCACGAGATCGCAGCTGCAAGCACTCTGTATCTGGCGGGCGACGTTCCGGGTCACGCCGGTATAGGAGTAATAGACGACGCAGGCGTTCAGGGCGGTGCTCCGTATCGTCCTGCGGACCATCTCCCGGTCGCACGTGTCCATCACGCTGGCGTACATCTGATCGAGGTACTCCCTGAGCGTCACCATCCGGTCCCGGTTGATGGTGTGGTAGACATACAGTCCCTCCCGCCGGGACTCGACAATCCCCACCCCTTTCAGGGTCTTGAGGTGCTGGGAGGCGGCCGGCTGGGAGATGCCGAGCCTTTCCGCAAGATCGGAAACCCCGAGTTTTCCCGTCGTATCCGTCGCCAGCAGGTAGATGATCTTGAGCCTGGTGAGGTCGCCGAGGACCTTGAAAGCTCCTGCCATCTCGGAAACGATCTTGCAGAGCCTGTCGTCGGCATCGCATCTGTTACGTGCGCCCATGCAACTGCATAATGATATGCTTATATTGTTATATAATTTTGCGCAGGCCCACCGTACAAGCGGGAGGCGGAGAGGCCGATCAACGCTATCATGTGGAAAAAAGAACCTTGTCAGCGCGGTTTATTTTCTGCCTGCGACTCGGTGCGGTGTTTCGTCGGCCTGCCCCTCTCCACCCACACAGAAAAAGGAACGGCGGTTATAACTCCTGTCAGGAATATCTGTTGTAACTGAATACGGCCAGGAGCACTTTCTGGCAACAGGGGATTGGAGATGTCTCGTGGTACGCGTTCTTCACGATGCTGGAGTAAACGTGCCGGAAGTACGGGAAGACTCTCCTGAAGATCGGACGGTTCGATCCCTCCTCAAAGATATGCAGTAACTGTGGGCATCTCAAGCAGGATCTTGCCCTCTCTGACAGGGAGTGGATCTGTCCTGATTGTGGTATTCATCACGACCGCGATGTCAACGCGGCGATCAATATCAAGAAGTTTGCCCTGCAAGAACAGAATCTTGTTGGGGTATCAGGTGCGGAACGCACCGTTGAGCCTGTGGACTTGCCTCAGGAGAGGGAGGATGAAGCAGGAAGCCACGCCCAACAGGCGCGTGGTAGTTCACCCCGGTAAAGAGGAGGATGACGGCGATGATCAGCGCGTGCTTTCCGGCGGCGCTCCACGCTGCGGGGAGGTACGACGCCCCGTAACTCCCGAAGGCGTAGGCGTAGAGCGCGATCATCACGATATAACTCTCCCAGAGCAGGACGTTCAGTCCGCCCGAGAGTAGACCTCCTCCGAAGGCTTTGTCCAGGAACCTGGTGGTTCCGCCCGCACTCGGGAACGCCACCGAGAGACGGGCGTACGAGTACGAGGTGACGAGAGCGACGATCCCCGCCAGGAGAAACGCGACCGGTGTCCCTCCCTTCCCGAGGTCCGCGGCAAGGCCGAGAACGGCGAAGATGCCGCCGCCGACCATCCCGCCGATCCCGATGGCGACGACCTGGACGAGGCCGAGACTCCGGTTCGCCGTTATCTCCTCTCCTTCCCGATGAACTCCCTGATCTCGGCGGCCGCACGCTCTCCTTCTGGCGTGTCCTCGATGACGAAAAAGAGCGTCCCGGCAAGGAGGGCCGCGCCCCCGGCCGCCAGGACCGACAGGGGAAGGGTGACGAGCATGGGGATGCAGGAACCCGCGCCGACCAGGGGGAGGAGAGGGCCGAACGGAACCTTGAAGTAGGTCCGATCATCGGGGACGGTGTTGGTGAGATCGACGATCACCCCGAGGTTTCCGAGGAGGATCAGTCCTGCCGCGACGCCTGCCGAAGAAGCACGGCATTCGCCGGCTTTTCGCCCCTGAGGGCGGCAAAAAGTCCGGCGATCTGCTTTTCGGCCGCCATCGTGAGGATCGCCCTGGAACCGCCGATGATGTTGGCGTTCGCCGCCGAGAGCGTGGAAAATATCGCCCCGAGAGCGATGATCGTCTCTCCCCATCCGCCGAAGAAGACGACCGCGGCATCGAAGAGGCTGCTATCGCCGTACTCCGGAAGATGGGCGGCCAGGAGGGCGACCTCGACGCCGCAGTAGATCACGGCGACGATCCCGATCGAGGCGAGGGTGGCGAGGGGGAAGACCCGCGCCGAACTCCTGATCTCGCCGCCCATCATCGTCGCGACCTGGAAACCGAGATAGGCGAAGAAGACCATCGCAACACCGTCGAACATCGTACCGGTCCCGTGGGGGAAGAAGGGTGTGAGGTCTGCAGGCGTGAGATATGTCGCCCCAACGGCCGCCACCAGGGTAAGGATGGCGATCTTCACTGCGACGAGGGCCACCTCGGCCCGTCCGGCCTCGGCGGTGCTCCTCAGGTTGAGGACAGTGAGCAGGGCGAGACCCGCAAGGGCTGCGGTCCTGGGGTCGAAGGCAGTGCCGAGAAGGCGGTTTGCATAGATGCCGAGGCCGAGAAGGACGAAGGCCGAGGCGATGGTGACGCTGATGTACATCCCCCACCCGGCAAGAAAACCGGGATACGGCCCGAGCATCCGGTGGGCATAGAGATATCCGCCACCGTCGCCCGGGCAGATGCTCGCAAGGACGGCATAGGACAGACCGGTGAAGGCGACGAGGATACCGCAGAGATATGACAGAATGGCCGAGGGCCCGGCCGTCTGTATCATGAGGCCGGAGAGCACGAAAACTCCTGCTCCTACCATGTTTCCGACTGCGAGGGCGACCGCGGTGCCTGCGCTGAGCCTACCGCTGCGGGTGTAACCGTCGTCCATCAGGTTACAGCCATGTCCCTTCGGTAAAAAAAGAGATCCTCAGATATGGAGGAGATAGGGCAACGCGATCAGCCCGAGCATCATCGAGAGGAGGACCCAGGAGACGAAGGTGACGATCGCCTGCCCGTATCGGCCCCATCCCCGCGGTTCGAGGACGCGGTCGACCCCCTCCTTGAGGATGTAGCCGCCGTCGAGGGGCACCATCGGGATGGCATTGAAGATCCCGACATTGATGTTGATCCAGGCCGACCAGAAGAGGAAGTGGACGATTCCCCAGAAGAAGGGGAAGGGCTCCTCGTAGTAGGCCGCGGCCGGGGTCTCGAAGGCGAGCACCTTCAACTGCTGGCCGCCGACAGACATGTCGAAGGGGATGGTGACAAAGCGCAACCAGCCTATGGGGGAGAACATCTGTCCGACCATGCCCTGCACGCTTGCGGCGTCGTAGTAGTAGATACCCATGTAGCCCGAACTTCTCGGCCCGACCTGTGCGGTGATCGCCTCGGGCCATGCCGTCAGGTTGAGGGTGCGGTCTGTCAGGACACCGTCCTTCTCGACGGTGAGGCTGAGGCGGTCGCCGGGACTCGTCGTGTCGAGGGCCGCCGTCACCTCGTCCCGCGTCGCGACCGGGACGCCGTTGACCTCTGTTATGACGCTCGGCGTCGGCAGGCCCGCGTCATATGCCGGACCCCCCTCGTAGACCCCGTAGACCGCCGGGGAACTGAGGGGCGTCGCCATCCCCACGACCAGGATGAAGAGCACGAAACATATGCCGCCGATGACAATATTGTTCGTGATCCCGGCGCCAAGCATCCTGGCCTTCGGCCAGCCGCGGACACGCTCCGCGTCCTCCTCGTCGGGCTCGACAAAGGCCCCGATCGGGATGACCGCATAGAGCAGGCCGGCGCTCTTCACTTTTATGTCCTCGATCCTGCAGAGGATGCCGTGGCCTGCCTCGTGGATCACGAGGGTGAGGAAGAACGCGAACCAGACCGCGAGGGTCGAGGGGACGTACTCGTTGATCCCCGGGAGGAGGAGGATATTCTGGGGCTTGTAGATCCCGGTCGGCTCGGGCTGGGTGACAAGGGTGACGTTGAAGGCGAAGACGAGCATGAGGGTCATCAGCACGGCCGAGATGATCACCATGACGACCCCGACCGTCCCGTAGGCGCGGAGTACCCGGGAGTACGGCCTGAACCAGTCGAAGACCCCGACGTTTTCCGTCTTGATCATCATGATCGGACCATAGAACCCGATATGGTCGGCAAATTTCCCGGTCGCCTTCACGTACGCGGCCGCCAGGATGTAGATGCCGAGAAGAAGTATGAGGATCGTTACCCAGTCCATCTGAGAATAGTTGTGGTTGCCGCATCCAGATAAGGGTTCTCGCCCGGGGAGGCGGCACCGTCGCTCTCCGCGGTTTTATTCAGATATTGTGCGGTAATCCCGGCCATCTGGATGCAATCGAAATGTAATATATAAATCGACAGAAATTTCGGTGTCGTCCTGCCCAAAAAGTATTATATCAACGCTTTTTTCGACAGGATCAGAAATCGCCGAGCGTCGCCTGGTGCCGCCTGTCCATCAGCCGCGCCACCGTCTCCCAGCTCTGCCGGGCACAGGCGGGGGGCATGCCATGGCCGGAGATGTAGTCCTTCAGGTACGTGATGGTCGCCTGGTCGGAGGGATACCCGCTCCCGATCTCCCCCTCTTCGGCGTGCAGTGCCTCGATCGCGTGGTCACGCGTCACCTTTGCGACGATGGAGGCGGCCGAGACGACAGGGAAGAGGGCGTCGCCGTGGTGGCGGGCGACGACCGTGCAGGCCCCGCCCAGGAGCGCGGCGACCGTCGTCCCGTACCGCTCCTCGTTCACATCGCAGGCATCGACATAGGCGGTCAGCGGGGCGAGGGCGCGGATCGCGTCGGCATGCCCCCGGGCCACCAGGGCGTTCATGGTCATCTCCCGGCGCAGGCGGTCGATCTCGGCCGCCGATATCTCGACCACTGTCCAGGGGAAGGAACCCGTGATCTCGGCATAGAGCCTCTCGCGCTGCCGGGGGGTGAGGGCCTTGGAGTCCCGCACCCCTGCCGGCAGGTCGGCCTCCCTCTCGCACCCGACCGCCCCGACCACCATCGGGCCGAGGACCGCGCCTTTCCCGGCCTCGTCGACGCCGCATATCATGGGAAGAGGGTACGATGCACAAGATATTTCAAGACAGGGGCGGCAAACTGGTGTAGATGTACCTCATCATCGTGGGCCTCGGGGGAATTGGACGAAACCTGACGGCGATATCCGCAGAACACGGCGATTCTGTCGTCGTCATCGACCAGGACGAGTCGAAGTGCAACGATATCCTCGACCACTATGATGTGCTTGCGATCACCGGCGACTCCACAGACAGTTCTGTCCTGGACGATGCCGGGATCGACCGGGCGCAGAGCCTTGTCGCCACCACGAGCGACGATGCCGTCAACCTGATGACCTGCTGGCTGGCAAAACGCTACAATGTCCCGAACGTCGTCTCCATCGTGAACCAGAAGGAACACTCTGCCCTCTTCAAGGAGGTCGGCGTGAAGATCAGCGAGAACCCGGACGAACTTGTGGCGAACCGCCTGTATTACTGGGCCGAGAACCCGAACATGCAGCAGCTTGCCTCCATCCCTGGCGGGACAATCTTCGAGATCGTCGCCGAGGACGGTGCGCCGATCATCGACCACGAGATCAAAGAACTCGAAGTGAAGAACTTCGTCTTCATCGCCATCCGCCGGGCTGGCGGCGAACTGATCATCCCGAGCGGGCAGGTGAAGATCCGGCCGGGCGACAATATCACCGTCTTTACCAAGAAGGAAGCCGAGTCCGAGTGTCTCGACATCCTCAACAGGCAGCTGAAAAAGGCCGGGGAATAAAAAAAGTATGCGGCAGGCCCGTCAGGACCTGGCCTCTTTTTAACCTTTATTCAGATGAGGGCGTGTGTCAGTCCCTTGAGTTCGAGGAGCATCTTCGGGTTTCTCTTGATGATCTCGGTGAGGAGGGCCATTACCGTGATCTCGCTGAAGTTGATGCCTTCGATGGATTGGGCAAGGGTGTTCATCTTCTCGTCGGAGAGGGTGATGAAGTACTCCTTCACCTTATAGTTCCGCTCGAGGGTCTTGCCCATCTTCGCCTGCCGCCACCCGGCGTCGTAGGGCATCAGGGCCTCCTTCGAGGTGTCGCCCTGTGCGATTGCCTTCGCCGCCACCTCCGCGGCAAGCCTGCCGGTGATCATGGCGTTGCCGATACCGCCGCCGGTGATGGGGTCGACGACACGTGCAGCATCGCCCACGATCATCAGGCCGTCGGCCACCGTGCAGGGGAGGGGCCTCGATACCGGGTCGCCGCCGAAGATGCACTCGATGATCTTGCCGTTCGGGAAGTTCTCGCGCATGAACCTGTCAAGATAGTCCCGTGCCCGCATATCGGGCTTGTTCTTCGACGCCGGGATGCCGATGCCGATATTGGCGCTCCGCTCGCCCTTGGCGAAGACCCACAGGTAGCCCTGCGGGGCGACGTCGTTGCCGAGGTAGAAGTCGTTCGAGTTCGGGTCGATATCGATATCGGTGACGAGGTACTGGATGCAGCTCATCATCTCGGTCAGCGGGATGGTGGTGTCGATGCCGCACCAGCGTGCGAATTTCGCCTCGACGCCGTCGGCGGCGATGGTGACCTTCGCCCTCACATCCTGCCTCTTTCCGCAGCACTCGACGACGGCACCGCGGACGTGGCGCCCTTCCATGATCGGGGCAACGGCGCGGGTCTTCACAAAGACATCAGACCCTGCCTTCGATGCCTGCCAGACGAGTTCGCGGTCGAAGACCTTCCTGTCGAGGACATAGCCGACCTCTGCGCCGGCCTTGTTCTCATCGAGGGCGATGGTCGTGCCGTCAGGGGCGACGATCCGCGCCCTCTTGATATCGGCGGAGACCCAGCGGGGGTCGGGCTCGATAAAACTCTTCAGGAGTTCTTTGCCGATCCCTTCGGCACACCGGACCGGTGCTCCGATCGCCGGCCGTTTCTCGATCAGGCAGACCGAGAGACCCAATCTGGCAGCGGTCCATGCTGCAAGGGCCCCTCCGGGTCCGCCGCCGACGACAAGAACGTCGTACTCATTCTTCATCGGTCACCTCCAGAGCTCCGAGCGGGCAGGCCTTCGTGCAGATGCCGCAGCAGCGGCAGATGTCGCTCTCGACTGTCAGGTACGCATCGACGAGTTCGAGAGCCCCTTCAGGGCAGACCGAAACACATGCGCCGCAGTAGCCACATATTTCCCGGTGAATTTGAAGCATTGTAATCAGTATTATACCGCCTTTCCATTAATCTTATCTTCCCTTTTCTGCCGTCGGCCTTTCCGGAAATATGGGTAATTGCAGGGATTATCTCAGGGATATGGACAATCGACCGGTTCTTTTCCTGTGGTGCCGGGATCCGTATCCCTCCGACGGATTGGTCCGGCGGTGACCCGCGGGGGCCTGCTATCAGGGAGAATGCTGCCGCGAAACCGGTGCTCTTTGTCCTTCTCTCAGACCTGCCTGACCGCGATCTCCCGGCCGCTCGTCCGGGTGTATCCGGCGATCCTCTCGACAGTATGGGCGACCATGCCGCCCGAGGTCAGGATCAGGGAGTCTTCGCCGTTCACGGCGCGTAACAGGCACTTGTCGATGACGCCGTAGGTGAAGTCGAGGTCTATCCCCGCCTCCCGCGCCACCTTCTTTGCCTTCGTCCCCATGGCGCCGACCCACACCGGTGCGCTCCCCGCGAGGAGATGGGCGAGTGCGGTGGTGCCGTCAGGGCCAGCGACGTCCCTGAGATAGATGATGCCGTGGCCGTCGCGGCTCACGCCGCCGCGGAGACGGCACTCGATGAGGTCGGTGAAGGCGAGTGCGCTCTTCGGCGGTGCGGCGTCGGCCAGCACGCGCCGGCCCCTCAGTTCCCGGAAGAGGTCCAGCACGGTCGGGGGTTTGAGGCGCGCCCGGGCGAGGTGGGTGCTGTCGGCGAAGATCTCTTCTGGCGCTCCCATCCTGAGCACCGCCCCGGCCTCCATGAGCACGACCTTGTCGGCCCAGCGGTAGGCGAGTTCGACGTCGTGCGTCGAGAGGAGGATCGTTCGGCCGCCATGGTTCATCTCGTCGAGGAGGTCCATCACCTCCTCGGAGGTCGCGGGGTCGAGGGAACTTGTCGGTTCGTCGAAGACGAGCACCTCGGGGTCCATCGCGAGCACCCCCGCAATGGCGACCCTCTTCTTCTCCCCGCCTGAGAGGTGGTGAGGTGGGCGTTTCTCGTAGCCGGAGAGGCCGACATAGTGGAGGGCGTCGCCGACGACTTTTTTCACCGTCTCCTGCGGCATGCCGAGGTTCGCCGGCCCGAAGGCGACATCCTGCCAGACTGTCGGGGCAAAGATCTGGGCGTCGGAGTTCTGGAAGACAAGGCCGACCGACCTCCGTACCTCGCGGAGGGAGCGGGCGTCGTACGCCACCGGCCTGCCGCCGACGAGGACCCTCCCTTTCGTCGGCCTGAGCATCCCGTTGCACATCAGGAGAAGGGTCGTCTTTCCCGCGCCATTCGGACCGACAAGGGCGACCTTGCTCCCTCTGCTGACGGCGATGTCGATCCCTTTCAGGGACTCGGGGCGGTCGGGGTAGGCAAAGTGCACGTTCTGGAATTCGATTGCTGCTGTCATGGTCGTTCTCAGAATATCTGTATCCCGCCAGTCAGGAGGGCGAGCGAACCGCACAGGATGAGGTAGGCGGCGACGGCCGCGGCACCCCCGCGGGAGAGCGTCGTCTCTCCGCCGCAGGCCGGGAATATGCCGTCATAGCACCGGGCGTCCATGGCGAGGATGAGTTCCTCGCCTTTCTCCCATGCCCGTACAAAGAGTGTCCCCGCGAGCATCGAGAAGGACCGCACCGAGTTCCCGAACCCGGCATAGCCCTGCCTGATCTCCTGCGCATTCCGGGTGGCCACCGCCTCGCCGATGAGGACGAAGATGAAGTGGTAGATGAGCATGGCAAGGTCGACGAACTCGGGTGGCAGCCTGAGGGAGCGCATTACCGTGAAGATCTCGACCATGGGCGTGGTGAGAGCGATAAAGAAGAGGGCGCACATCCCGGCGAAGGTCCGGGCGAGGACAAGGGCGGCCTGGTTGGCGCTCCCTGTCGTGACAGCGAGGGTGATGCCGCTGATCGGCATGCTCCAGACGGTCTCACCGCCGCCGGAGAGGAAGAGGATCACGCCCGCAGAGAGGACGGCGAAGGAGAGGGGGATGGTGAGGAGTGCGGCGTAGAAGCGCGCCGGGATGCGCGCGATCCCGACGGTGATCGCCGCCATGGACGCGGCGATGAAGGCCGGGGCGATGGGGCCTGCGGAGATGAGGGCGGCGGCGATCGCCCCGCCGCCGAGGAGGAGTTTTGCCCGCGTGTCGGTCTCCCGCAACGTGCTCTGCTGGGCATAATCGTCCAGTATGTTCTCCATCATCCTCTGCAGTCCTCACCTGTACCCGGAAAATCGGGGTGTTTCAGGTAGTGATCTGTCGTCCGCGGTAATAATACCCGAAGAAAAACCCGATCACGAGGGCTCCGATCGCTGCCTGAAGCGAGAAGAAGAGGGACTCGATCTCGCCGCTTGGCGGTTCGTAGACTGGTGTTGTCCAGGGTTCGTACTCCGAGCCTGTCATCTCCTTGATGACGTCCTCGGCCTGGTCGTCGGCCCCGGCCCATTCGTGTTCGCCGGTGGAGAGGACGACGAGGATGGACGCGGCAAAGACAAGGACGATCGCGAGGACGGCGATCTCCAGGGCATACTTCATGCCCCCACCCCCCTGAGACGGCCGGCCGCCGCGTCGGTGAGGACGCCGAGCTTCACCAGGATCTCGGAGCGGACATCGATGATGTACTTGAAGGTCAGGGCGATGACCGCACCCTCGATGATGGAGAGGGGGACCTGCGTGACTGCGAAGACGGTGGCAAAGGCGGCGAATGAGGTGGCGAAACCGCCGACTTCGGCCGGGAAGGCGAGGGCAAGCTGGACCGAGGTCACCACGTAGGTGAAGAGGTCGGCGAGGGCGGCGGCGAGAAAGACTGTCAGGTATGTGTTGAGCCCTGTCTTCTGGCCTCCTTTATAGATCGCCCAGGCAAGGATGGGCCCTGCGATCCCCATGGAGAAGACATTCGCGCCGAGGGTGGAGAGGCCGCCATGGGCGAGGAAGATCGCCTGGTACAGGAGGACGATCAGTCCGAGGATGGAGGTGATGCAGGGGCCGAAGAGGATCGCCCCGAGGCCTGTGCCGGTCGGGTGAGAGCAGCTCCCGCTCACTGAAGGGAGTTTGAGGGAGGAGAGGACGAAGACGAACGCCCCCGCGACGGCAAGGAGGGGGAGGGTCTCTCTCTTCTCCCGCATCAGTATTCGCAACTGGTACATCCCGTAGATGATGAACGGCGCCGAGACCAGGAACCAGAAGAGGCACCAGGCTGGTGGGAGGAATCCTTCCATGATGTGCATGTCATATCATCCTATCAAATTAATTTGCATTAAGGTAACAATAATTTGGTTTGTGCCAGCCGTATTTATCTCTGTCTTTTTCTGGGTGCGTCCAGTGCCTCCCTGTCGAGGAGGGGCCTGAGGGATCTGGAGTCTTTCCGGCGGAAAAAAAGGGTGGAGAAGATCTCTCCACGGCTATGCCTGGCAGTGGCCCGGGTGCCGGGAGGGCAGTGGCTGGCGCATCAGGGGAGAGTGAAGGTTCCATACTTCCCGCCGCCGCCCGGGACTAGATGCACCCGCCCCTCCCTGAAGGCCTCGACCGCCGCGCCGACCGCCGGGTCGGCCTCCCTGATCTCGGCGACCGGTACCTCGGCGAGGACGGCGATCTCTGTCCCGAAGGTCTCTACCAGGCGGTAATATCTCGCTTCCACCTTCTTGGTCGTGGCCGAGGAGACGCCGAGTACGACCCTGATGATCTCGCCGAGGGGGATGACATGGTAATACGGCGGCCTCTCCGAGGGTGCGCCGCCGCCCAGTTCCCGCGCCCTGTCAAAGACCCCTTTCTTGATCTGGCCGCCGTCCTCAGGGCATGTCCAGCCGAGACGCACGGCCTCCTCTAGGGAGTACGGGGTATAGCACCGTGTGCAGGCGGTCCTGTTGTACTTCCCCTCCTCCGGGAAAAATCCGGCATTGAGGGTGATCTTTCCCCGGCGCACCGCGTCGAAGGCGGCCTCCGGCGTTACGCGGTTGAGGTCGAGACCGTTGAACTCCCGCCCGAGTTTTGCGGGGTGGGTGGAGTGGGCGTCTGAGTTCGAGAGGAAGGGGACGCCGTCGAGTTCCCGTATCCCGGCGCCGTACGAGGTGTCGGCCGAGAGGCCGAGTTCCAGGAAGTCGATCGTCTCCCCGCCATAGCACGACGCCACCGAGTCATGTGCCGCATAGAGGGATGTCCAGGGGGTGAAGGCATGGGCCGGCCCGACAAGGCCGCCGAGGTCGTGGACGGCGGCGGCGATCGCCTCGCCGGTGAGGTGGACATGCGGCCGCCCACCCGTGGCGATGTCCTTGCTATGCGGTGCGAAGATGCCGGCCAGCTCCTCGAAGGCGGAGAAGTCTTTCATGAGGATGAGGTGGTGGACTCTCCCCTTCCCCTCCACCTCTGCTGTCGGGAGGACGGCGATGCCGGTGTCGTTCTCGTGCTCTTCCCATGCCTTCCGCCATGCAGGATGGAGGGCGTCCCCGCTCCCGAGGACGCTGATCCCCTTCATGGCCGCACCGGCAAGGAGGCTCTCCGGCGTCATCGAGGGCGAGGTCGCCATGGAATAGGGCGAATGAATGTGGAAGTCGGCGTAGACTGACATGGTTCTGGCAGATTATTCTGCCGTCTATCGGGATTAGTCTATGCCGGAGGGTCGGGGTGGTCAATTAACCGAAGGTTTCGCTGTCCGGGAGCAGCGAGCGATAGCGAGTTCGAGGAAATCTTTCATTTTTTGCGTCTGTCCCCCGTAGACCGTATGGGGAAAGGCAGTGGATCTGCGTCTTCCTCCGGGGGTCAAAGCCCCCCGGTCCCCCCACCATTAGGACAGGGGGTGGATGGCAGTCTTCTTCGATATGCAGGGTTTATCCTTCCCCGTCTTATCCTGTTTTCGGGGGACGACCGGAGGAAGTCGAGAAAATCTTTGATATTCGAGGTTCGGGGGCGTAAGTCCCCCGCTCAGAGTATGAGGAAGGCAGTAGATCAGCGGCTCGTCCCGTGGGACCGGGCAGCGAAGACCTATCGGTCTTCTTGAGCTCACTTCGTCTGCACAGCGAATATCTGTGGTTCTTGATTTCAGATCGAAGAAACGTGAAACCCAACGACTCGCTCGAAGAAAAAACACGCCCCGAAAAAAAGAGAAAAAAATTATCCGATATAGGTCAGTTTTTCTTCTTCCCGCCCTTTTTCCATCTCTTCGTACTTCGCCAGGATCTTCTCCACCTCTGCGGCATGCTCGGCAAGCCGGGTGGCGTCGACCGTGATCCCGAGGAGGCGGCAGAGGACGGCAAGGACTGCGGTTGCGCTCTTCGGGTCGACGACATATCCCGGTGTCTCACCCATCAGGCAGATCCCCTCGATCTCCCGCATGGCAGCAAGGCCGAGAAGCAGACCCGAAGCACCGACGATCCCGCCGGGCTCCTCGCCGGTCATGACGCCGCCGGCGACGACGATCCCTGCGGCAAGGCTCTCGTCGTTGGCCGCCCCGAGGATTCTCGACTCCTCGGTGAGGTGACCGACACCATAGCCGCCGAGGGTGTAGATCCTCTTCACCCCGAGCTCCTCGGCGATGTCAAGGTAGGCCTCGCAGAGGAGGTAATGCCCCTCATTCGAGGTGCTCTGGAAGTCGCCGATCAGGAAAGCGATCGAACGACCCTCGTCGTTCTTCCAGAGGTATACTTCGTTGTTTGGGAGGCGGACCCGGCCGCCGGGTTCGATGAGCACCTGCGGCGGAAGGAAGATGGAGGTGATGTCGACGATCTTCTCTGCCCCGAGTTCCTGGATCATGTGCTCGACGACGAGTTTGCCGACCTGGCCGATGCCCGGCAGTCCTTCGATGAGGACGTCGGCCTTGACCTCTTCTTCGGTTAAAAAGTCGATATTTATGTCATCCATCGTTTTGCCTCTCTCCGGTAGTCACCGTACCGGTCCTGCGGTGAATACCGTGCAGGGTGGGCCGACCGTGTCGGCGACCCGCAGATCGGGCAGGTTAAAAATAGGGTATAGCGGCGGTCATGCTCGCAATACCTGATCCGCCCGCTCATGCACTCTTTGCCTTTTGTTTTCTGACGAACTTGCCGGTGTCGCCCGCCCGCTCCATGACGCCGATCGCGGATCTGGAAGCCTTCTCGATGGCTTTCTCGGCCCGCTTATAGTCCGGGGCGGTGACCTTGACCCGGTAATTCGGCGCACCGAAATAGGTGAGTTCGATATCGACATCGTCGATCTTCGGCTGTGCGCTCCTGAGAGCCCGCCTGATGATGTTCACACCGTCAGGTTTCATCGATGAGAGGACAAGGGTGCCGGTGATCGTCACCTTCGGGATCTTCACGTTCTCGTTGGCGACGACCATCAGAGCGTCGTTGACCTGCTTTGAGAAACCGAATTTTGTGAGGGTCGCTTCGCCGCTTATGACGATATCCTCGAAAGCCGGGTACAGCAGGCCGTAGGAGGAGTAAAAGGCCTCTGTGATCGTATGGAGGTCGGCGCCGGTGTCATTGGCGACAAAACCGATCCACTTCTCGGCCTTCTGCTCGTTCTTCCACTCCTGGATCTTTTCCCGCCTCTGGTGGTCGTTGACGTCCTTGAGGGAGAGATCGATGTGCCCGCGGTCGGCGTCGACATTGAGCACCTTGCAGACGATCTTCTGCCCTTCACGGACAAAGTCGCGGATATGCTTGATCCAGCCGGTGGCGACCTCGGAGATGTGGATGAGCCCTTTCTTGTTCTCGTATTCGTCCAGACGCACAAATGCCACGAAGTCCTTAACGTCCTCTACCGTACAAACGACGAGTTCGCTTTCTTCCGGCCATTCATTCAGTTCATGCATCGGACGGTCTCACTGGAGTTCGGCCTTGATCTCTGCGTTGATCTTTGCCTTCCCGCCGGTCGGCTCGGCGAGCACATGCCCGCAGACCGCACAGTCCACGACCGTGCTGGCCTTCTCGAAGATCACCTGTTCGTTCTCGCAGTCCGGGCACTTGACCCTGAGGAATTTGCTTCTGTTTTCACGGTGCTGACGTACCATATCTCTCACTCCACAATCTCGAATTTGCCTGCTCTCCAGCCTGCACGGAGGTGTGCCTTCCCGCACTTCGTGCAGCGGTACCTGACATTGACCTTCTTGGTCGGCTTGTCGCCGCCGGGCACCTTGGAGTACTTGCCCATGTTACCTACTTTGCCTCTGCGCGCCTTCTGCCGGTCGATCCAGTGCAGGCCGCTGGTGCGTCCCTTTTTCACCTTTTCAACTTCATGCGTCTCGTGCGATCTGCAGAACGGACAGTAGGCCTTGAATTTTGCTGGCATCTTCATGATATAAGCCCCTCGTGATCTCTTTCGGCCCGGTTACGGGCCGTTTCGGCAGTGCCGGAATACGCTTTTCCCCGCGGGAAATCCCAAACCGGCAAAGATCCGGAAGATTTTTTCCGCGGCCATATTCCGAAACTATTCTCTCGAATACCTGTATTATTTGATAAGCCTTATATTTAAGGCTATGTTGCGTTCGCAGAGGACCTCCGCGTTCCCCTTCGGAAGGGTGACGATGTCCTCCTCCTCGAGGGCGTACGTCCGGCCGTCGAGCCCCATGAATCCTGGCACATCCTGCTTCATGAGTACGACGGCGGTTCTGTCTGTGGCTTCGGCTGCGGCTTTCTCTTCGGGTGCCGCCGGCGCCACCGGACCTTCATCCTCAAAGAAGGCCTCCTCCCCGAAATCGAAGGGCGTGCTGCCTTCGGCAGGGTGGTCTTCCTTGAGGGTTTCTTTCACGGCGTCCGCCTCTCCTGCGGTTTCTCCCATGAGGGTGTCGCGGCAGACCCCTATCTCCCGGCAGACCGCGTCGAACATGGCCCGCTCGGGAGGGAGCATCAGTTTCACCTCGTCCTTGTCGTAGTACCGCTCCTCGATCTGGGCCTCGGCAAGTTTGAGGATCTTCTTGAGGCGGAGTTTAATGATCGTGTTGAGCGTTTCCCGGGTGCTGTGGTACTGGTCGAGGAGTTCTGCCGCCTCCTCGGAGAGCGGGTTGGAAAACTCCCTGATACGCGCCTGGATCTCTTCAAGGCTCTTCTTTCCGTTCCTGAAGAGGTCGCCGGGGACCTCGGAGAGTTTTCCGCTCTCCTTCTCGTTCCAGACGATCAGACGGATGTCATTGAGGAAGTCGCTCATGCCCTGCCTCCGATCTCGGCAATCCCGCGGCAGCAGAGGAAGACCGCGAGGGCTTCGGGAACGACGTTCGTACCTTTTCTCAGTTTCCAGGTGTTCCCGAGAATCGGCATCGCGAGCGGGAAGGCAAGGTCGATCTTCACCTCGCGCTCCCCGAAGACGACCGCGTCGACAAGGGGGTCGAACCCGGCGAGGTCGCCGGGCGGGATCTCGACGACCCGGAGGCCGCTCCCGCCGTGGAGGGAGGTCGGCATCCTGATCAGCCGTTTGATGTCGGTCGTCACCGGTTCATCGACGAGGGCCGCCTGACTTTTGAGGAGGGGGAGCAGTTCGCCCCCTTCCGCGGAGAGAAGAGTCTGCATCACCGGTGAGGTGAGGAGTGCGTCTGTGGGGCGCTCCTCCTCGCCGCCGAAGTTCTGCAGGGCCACGAGGAACCGACCGGCATAGGTCTCGCCGACTCCTTTCATTCCCTTGAGGTGTTTCAGGGCGGCCTTCTCGCCGCCGGCGAGAAGACGGTCCGCGTAGATCTTCATGGCGACGGAAAAACGCTTCTGCCACCCGGAAGAACCGTTCCCCGCGGCGAAGAGCATCTGCGGCTCGATCCCGGTCCCGCAGAGGTAGTCCACGACCTCGCGCCGTTCGCGGCTCTCCCAGCCCCTCACCCTCGGGTCGCGCATATGGACGTGATAACCCCGTCCGCCCGAGAAGACAAGGGAGAGGGTGCGCGCCGAAAAGCCGAGTTCACCGGTGAGCATGTCGAGGAGTTTCTCCGTCTCCTCCTTCACACGGGCGAGCATGGCATCATAGGGCACGCCGCGGATGAGGTGGTCGGCGTCGATGTCGAAGATCAGGTCGGCCCCTGTCCAGCCCTTCTCCCCCATCGTCCCTGCTGCCGGGTTCGTGTAGTACGCCGTCGAGTAATAGGCATGGGACGGGACCATCGACCTGATATACTCCAGGCATTCGTCCTGCGACCCGAAACCAAGATGCCGCCGCATTCGCACCTCGGGCTTTGCGTCGAAGAAGATGAACCCCCACTCCCGGTTTTCGAGCGCCGGCGGGACACTGAGGTGGCCCTGCTGGTAATACGACATGAAGCGTTGCCGGACGAATTCGAGGGTTGCGGGTTTCATCAAAGCCTCTTTACCATATATGGACCTTCACGTTCATAGTCCTGACTCCGGTAGTACGGGCGGACGCCGATACCGCTGTTGATGGCAAGCCTCCCGTATCCCTCATCCTCCGCCATCGCCTCGGCCCTGGCAAGAAGTTCTTTGCCGAAACTCCGGTGCTGGAACTCTCCCTCCTCACCGTCCTCCCCGATCGGGACCATCGTCCCGTACACATGGAGTTCGCGCAGGAGGGCGGCGCCTTCCAGTTCCGGCCTGAAGACCTCGCCCGGATACCTGAGGCGCGCAAACCCGATCAGGGCGTCCCCTGCTTTGGCCTGGATGAAGTGCTCCTCGCCGCCGCAGCACCGGTATGCGAGGTCGCGGAAGGACGGTTCCGCGCCGGCCGGGTGCCTACCCGCTTCCCGGCACCTGATACACCGGCATGTCCCCCCCTCTGCCCTGAGCCTCTCCTGCGCGAGCTGCCTGAAGTTGGAGTGGCGCGACCCGGCCACAATCAGCCGTGCCGGGATGTCGCGCTGGACCCGCTGGAGACGGACATACTCGGGGAGGAGGGCCTTCGCATGGGCGATGAGCCCGACCAGATCGTCTTCCGGGTACGGTGCATACTCGCCGCGTTGCCAGAGCGCCTCGATCTCCGATCCCGGCGTGACGAGCGTCGGGTAGATCTTCAGGAAGTCCGGCCTGAACTGTTCGTCGTCGAAGAGGGTCCGGAACATTTCCCTGTCCTCTTCGAGGTCGCTCCCGGGCAGGTTCGGCATGATATGGAAACCGACCTTGATCCCGGCATCGCGGAGCATTGTGTTCGCCTCCACGGCGTCCCCGACAGTGCAGCCGCGCCTGTTGAAGGCGAGGATCCGATCGTCTGTGTGCTGGACCCCGAGTTCCACCTTGGTCACCCCGAGGTCGAGCATGCCGTTGATGTGCTCCCTCCGGCACCAGTCTGGCCGCGTCTCGAAAGTGGCGGCGATGCACCGCACTGCCGCCTGCTCGTTCCCGGCGAAGACCTCGTCCATGGGGGGGAGAGGCCGGTGCGTCCCGGTGCCGTACTCGTTCATTGCATGGATACAGGATGTGACAAACTCTTCCTGATACTCCCGCGGCCGTGCCGTGATCGTCCCGCCCATCACGATCAGTTCGGCCTTGTCCACATAGTGGCCGAGGGCCTCAAGCTGGGAGAGACGCGCCTGCACCTGTTCATAGGGGTCGTACCCGTTCTGGGCGCCCCGCAGGGCCGCAGGTTCCTGTCCCGTATAACTCTGGGGCGAGTGGAAGGGGTGGTCAGGCCCGCCAGGGCAGGGGAGACATTTCCCGTGTGGACAGGGTGCGGGCGAGGTCATCACGGCCACCGGGGCGACGCCCGAGATCGTCCGCGTCGGCTTGACCAGGAGGAGGCGACGGAGCCGCTTTGCCTCTTGTGGGGTGGCTGCAGCAAGAATGGCAGAGTTTTTCGGGACCACCGCGCAACTGTGCTCCCGACAGACCTCGATCTTGATCCGCTGGAGGTCTGCGGGGTCGCAGGGGGAAGAAGAGATCCGGGAGATTATCTCCCGGTAGATTTCGACATCATCCATACCGGTTAATGTTCTTGCATTACGACCTCATTAGTGGTCGCTTCGTGCATGTTCTCCAGCTGGCGGAGGTGTGGGGTTGTCCGCAGCTGGTGAACGAGGTCTTCACCAAGGGCGAGGATCGCTTTTTTGTGAGTGATCTTGTTCTTGTGGATATGGGCGGGGGATACATGAAGCACATCATAGTCGGGGGTGTAGACCTCCTCTCCTGTGGTGGTCTCGTAATACTTCTTGATGTGCATCAGCAACATGTGTAAATGGAGCAACTCTTCCTTCTGCACGCAATCACCTAACTTCAAAAAATACATTTTTTCGGAGGTTGATATAACTTATTGGTGATGTTTATATTCCCCTACCAGAACGCAGCAGGCACGCTCCTTGGACTGGCAGTGGGGGACGCGTTGGGTGCGCCCCTCGAAGGCCTTCCGCCGCCGGAAAAAACCGTGACAAATATGGTCGGCGGAGGGATCCACGGCATGACACGGGGCGAATATACCGACGACACCCTGCAGGCCGTGGGGCTGGCCCAGTCCCTCGTCTTTTGCAGGGGCTTTTTGCCCGAAGACTTCGTAGAACGCCTCATTACGGGTTTTGATCGCGCGCCGGAGTACTACGGCCCCACCTCGCGGATGGTCTTCTCCCTCATCAAGGAGGGTTTCAGCCCTGAAGACGCGGCCCGGATCGCTCATATCCATAACAGGGGGAGCAGGACCAACGGGAGCGTGATGCGTGGGCCGCCGCTCGGGATCTATTATGCGCCTGTCCGTGTGCGAGAGATGAGCCTTGCCTGCTCGGCCCTCACCCACCATGACCCGGTCGCCGGGGAATGCTCGGCCTTCGTGAACCTGATGATCTCGGAGATGTGCCGGGGGATGCCGAAGGTCAGCGCCTTCTGTCACGCCCTCGACCGCTGCGAGAACCCGGAGGTGCTTGAACGGGTCGGGAACTTCCATGCCTGGCCCCTCGAGCCCTCCCTCGACGCCGTCCAGACCACCCACTGCGCCGTCGCCGTCTTCATGAGTGCTGACGGTTTTGAAAAGACGGTGTTGCGGGCCGTCAACCTGGGGGGCGACGCCGATACCGTCGGGGCGATCGCCGGTGCCCTTGCCGGTGCCTGTTACGGTTTTTCCACCATACCCCACCGCTGGCTCGTGGGTTTCAGGCACACCGGCCAACTCCTTGCCCTGGCGCAGCGGCTCTGGGCCGCTGCGGAGCACGCCTGATCAGACAGGCCTGAGTTCGACGAGTTTCAGGTTCTTTCCCTTCTCGCAGACGTCGGGGGCATTACCGAGCACCTTTGCGACAAGGTACTTCTCCCCTTCAATGATGCCGTCGGGGTGACAGAGGAGGTAACCCCGGCAGTCGGTCTTTGTGCAGACAGGTTCATACCTGACCGTCGAGTTGAGGATCGCCCGGTCTGCCGGGATGAGGGTGATGATCGGCGCCTCGATCACCTCGACGGCGCAGATGCCGTCGCGGTGGATAGGGCAGTCCTGATCGGTGTTCTTCCGTATCTCGACGATCTGGTATTTTTTTCCTGGCTGGAGGTTGTGGCACACCTTCAGGAGTTTGCAGGTCTGGCACACGGCCACCTGCCCCTCGTACACGAATTCAAGCCCTTTTTCTGCCAGGCATCTCCCAATCAGGGTCACTTTCGGTTTTGTTTCTGCCATACCATATCACTCCTCGTACAGCATCCTGATGATCCGTTCGGCATTCTCTTTCGAGAGGCCCATGTCCAGGATGGTGAAACGTTCGGGCCTGATGGTGCGTGCCGCAAGGACCGCCTCGACCGCGGTTGCGTCGTCGATCCCGAGTTCTGCCGGTGTTGTCGGCGCTCCGATCCTCTTCAAAGAGTCCCGTATCCACCGCCAGTCTCCGCCGTGGAGGTACATCGTAATGATCGCCCCGACGCCGCACTGCTCCCCGTGGAGCGCCTTTCCCGGTGCGATCCGATCAAGGGCGTGGGAGAACTTGTGCTCGCCGCCGCTCGCAGGCCTGGACGATCCCGCGATGCTCATCGCAACGCCCGATGAGACGAGGGCCTTCATGACGATCCAGGCGCTTTCCTCGGTCAGACCACTGATCACGTCGGCGTTCTTCACGATGATCTCGGCGGTCATCTTCGAGAGGGCCATCGCGTACTCGGAGATGGGTTCGCCCCGCAGCCTGTTGGCGAGTTCCCAGTCCAGGATCGCGGTGTAGTTCGAGATGATATCGGCGCACCCCGCAGCAAGGAGGCGGGGAGGTGCGGCGGCGATGATCCCGGTGTCGGCCACGACCGCGATGGGAGGGTGGGCGCTCAGGGAGACGCTCCCCTCGGGGGTCGGGATGCTTGCCCGCGACGAGGCGATGCCGTCGTGGGCGGCGGCCGTCGGGACCGAGATGAACTGGCGGTCAAGGTTGTACGAGACGATCTTGGCGGTGTCGATCACCCGCCCGCCCCCAACCCCGATGATGAAGTCGGCGCCGGCACCTTCCCTCTCGATCCGTGCGATGTCGGCCGCGGTGTTCGAACCGACGATGCAGGTCTTCACATCGCAGGTGTCCGCGAGGAGGGAGACGATCTCGTCTCCTGCAACGGTCATCGTATGTTCTCCGGCGAGAAGGAGGGCATGGGAACCGAAACAGAGGTCCTTACAGACCGAAGGTATCTCCCTGAGGACGTTATGCCCGATGAGGATGTCTCTGGGGAGCTGCATCCATCTGGACTTGTCAAAGACCTTCTCCCTGAGTACTTTAATATCCTCTCCGTCCATTGAGATCACAGATGATTAGGGAGTTCCTCTACAAATACTACATCGATCCGATCAGGTACGGCCAGCCGTACACGATCGTCGATACGCTCACCTACGCCCTCATCCTCATCTTTTCGGTCTGGCTCGTCTATCGCGGCCTCCGCCGTTTCGGGATCGAGGTCGACCGGCGTTTCACACTCTCGACGATCCCCTTCGTGGTGCTCGGCGGTCTTCTGCGAGTCGTCGAGGACACCGGGATGATCACGTCGGACGCCCACATCCTCCTGATCACGCCCATCATCTTCTTCGTGGTCTTCTTCATCACCGTCATCGCACTCTTCTTCTCCCGCATCCTGGAGGTGAAGGGCCTTGTCGCCGACTCGATACGGGTCTACGGATGGATCGGCATCGCCCTTTCGGTAGCGACGGCGCTTCTCCTCCTCGGGTGGGGTGCGGTCAACACCAGGATCGACTTCGTCGTCCTCTTTGCGATCCCGGCGATGGCGGCGGTCTCGACCGCGGCGGTCTGGGGTTTCCTCAGGTACATCCTCCGCTGGGAGTACGTCGCCGACCCCCTGTACACTCTCCTCATCGCCGGCCACATGCTCGACGCGAGCGCCACGAGTTTCGGGATCGACCTCCACCCCATGGGCTATGTGGAGCAGCATGTCGTCGGCTCCCACCTGATCGAGTGGACAGGGACGGCCTTTTCGATGTTCCCCTTGAAACTCGCCGTGATCATCCCCGCGATATATGTCCTTGAAATGTACCGGAAGGAGGGGAACCCGGCCTTCTGGCACCTGGTGGTCCTTGCGATGATCGTCGTCGGTCTGGCGCCCGGTATCAGGGACATGATGAGGATGGTGATCTATGTCTAGGCGGGAGTTCCTCCCCTATCTTGCCGCGACGGTCGTCATCTTCTCTGTCGGCATCGTCGGAGGCTATGGCCTCGCCGCTTCTGGAGACCCGGCGGCAGACCAGATCCTGGAGACGATCATGGGGGGTGTCTTCTCCCAGATCCTCGGCGACAGTCCTGTCATGCTCGCCGTGAAGATCTTCCTGAACAACCTGCAGGCCTGCGTCCTCCTCTTCCTTGGCGGCGCCACTTTCGGCCTCCTGACCTTCTTCATCCTCTTCTCGAACGGCCTCGTGATCGGCCTCTTTGCCGACCAGATCGCGGAGAAGGTCGGACCTCTCGGCCTCCTTGCAGGGCTCGCTCCTCACGGGATCTTCGAAATCCCGGCCATCTTCATCGCCGCGGCCCTCGGCCTCGCCCTTGCCCGTTCCGTCTTTGCCGACGCCAGGGGGCAGGGGGACGCGGCGGCCGATGCCGCCCGGTTGGGTGGCCTCTTTCTCCGCATTGTCGTGCCCCTTCTTGCCGTGGCGGCCATTATAGAGGCCTTTATAACGCCCGAACTCCTACGTTTAGTAGTTTGAGGTTACTTTCATGGAAGAAGAGAGCGGTTCACTTCCCCTAAAATCCGACTTTTCCGCCTGGTACAATGACGTGCTCTGGCGTGCCGAGATCATGGACGTCAGGTACCCGGTCAAGGGCCTGTACGTCTGGTACCCCTTCGGCTTCGGCCTGCGGCGTCACACCTATGCGATCCTCCGCGATCTTCTGGACCGGTCCGGCCATGAAGAGACTCTCTTTCCCCTCCTCATCCCCAAAACCGAGTTCATGAAGGAGGCCGAGCACATCAAGGGCTTCGAGGACGAGGTCTACTGGGTCACCCACGGCGGCCTGTCAGAACTCGACATCCCCCTTGCCCTGCGGCCAACGAGCGAGACGGCGATCTACCCGATGTTCTCTCTCTGGGTCAGGTCACACGCCGACCTGCCTATCAAGGTGTACCAGATTGTCAACACCTTCCGGTACGAGACCAAGCACACGAGGCCCCTGATCCGCCTCCGCGAGATCACCTCCTTCAAGGAGGCGCACACGGCCCATGCGACCTGGGAGGAGGCCGCGGCCCAGGTCGAGATCGCCCTGTCCCTGTACACGCGTTTCTACGACGACCTCGGCATCCCGGTGATCATCTCGAAGCGGCCTGACTGGGACAAGTTCCCGGGCGCTGACTACACGATGGCGGTGGACGCCCTGATGCCAGACGGCCGGACCCTCCAGGTTGGGACCGCCCACCACCTCGGCGACCACTTCTCGAAGACCTACGATATCACCTACGAGGACGCGAACGGCGAGAGGCAGTTCGTCTCCCAGACCTGCTACGGCATCTCGGAACGGTGCATCGCGGCGACGATAGGCGTCCACGGCGACGACAAGGGCCTGATCCTCCCCCCGAAGGTGGCGCCCGTGCAGGCGGTGATCATCCCGATCATCATGAAGAAGCGGGCCGATGAGGTCACGGCCGCGGCTGCGACCCTGAAGGACGAACTCGAAGCCTCTGGTGTGCGTGTGAAGGTGGACGACCGCGATATGCGGCCCGGCGCGAAGTATTACCACTGGGAGATGCGGGGCGTGCCCCTGCGTATCGAGGTCGGCCCCCGCGACCTGGATGCCGGCACGGTCGTCGTCGCCACGCGGGACGGCGAGAAGATGGCGGTGAAGCGCGACGAGATCGTCGTGCGCATCCCGGAGATCTGTGCGGCATTTTCCCTGCGCCTGCGGGAGAAGGCCGAGGCCTTCCTCACCTCCCACCTCGTTCCTGCGGAGAGCGTTGAAGAAGCGGTCCAGGCGGTCGAGACAGGCATCGCCGTCGTGCACTGGTGCGGTGACGAGGCGTGTGCAGAAAGAATCGAAAAAGAGACGAATGCGAGCGTCCTTGGCACAGAGGTCAGGAGCCCGCATGTCGTGAAGACGGAGGGACGCTGCATTGTCTGCGGCCGCCCCGGCACGTCGACGGTAATTGCCCGGACTTACTGAGAGCAGTGGGGGCAGTGGTAGGCGATGGTGAAACCCGGCCTGCCGGCATCCCCTGCAATCACTTTTTTCCCGCCCCTGACGAAGAGTTTGCCGCAGGAGGTGCAGCGTCTGGGTATGATACGTTCCAGGCGGCGGAACGGGACTTCGACCTCGAAAGAGGTCGTCGCCGTGGCGTCCTCCCCGAAGATGTCCTCTTCGTCGAACTTCTGGATCACCTGCATGATCTGGAGGGGGTTCGCGCCGAGTTCGTCCAGTTTCTTAAAGAGGAAATAGTGGCAGATGAGCCACGAGAGGTCGGAGCGCTCGATGCCGTCCTCATCGACCTCGATGTCGTCCTCCGGGTCTTCGAGGGTGCCGCCGCAGAGGGGGCACTTCCCTCCGATCAACTCCTCGAGATAGACCTCTTCGTTGCAATACGGACAGATGGTGTGGTGGGCGCGTGTACGTGATGTCATATATTACTCCATGAGGAAGACTGCGGCCGCAAGGACGGTCGTCCATCTGCCGTCCTCGTCCACGATTGCGCTTTCAGTGATATTTAAAGTTTTTTCCGGGGTTTTGTCGGTGATGCTCTCGTACATCTTGTACGCGAGGTGCTCGGCGTACTGCCCGGCCTTTTCCTTGTCGTCACCGAATGCATGGTGTTCGGCGAAGTAACCCCATTCCTCCTCCATGTTCTGGGGGATTGCGACCCCGATCGATGCGGAAATCCTGCGGTGGGGTTCGTTGGAGGCGATCCTGGACATAACCGTGAAGACGACGCTCCCTGGTTCGAGGTCGAGAAGACCCTCCTCACGCGGGATGATCCGGCACTTTGGCGGGAGGATCGAACTGACTGTCACGAGATTGTAACACTCGATCTTCGCCGCCCTGAGAGCCATCTCAAAGGACCCGAGGTACTCGGAATCCCGTCCCACGCCGCAGGTAAAAAACACCCTTTTTGGCACAAATGTTCTGGTCAACCCCTATATCACCCATGGAATGAATTGCTTCTCTATTTGTGTTCCCCTCTACTTAAAAGTATATTTCTTTGCAGAATATTTTCGAGATTTCGTGATATTATCCGATTATATCTGTTTAATCGAATCTTTGAGAGGATTATATTCTCGTCAGCGTATCAATCGTCCGGGAGGAGGTGTTTGGTGATGACGTCTTCCGGGTGTGTGCCTGAAGGCCGAAGGGTACTTTTGAACGTGCCGGTTGTCCGTATGATTCTCATACCTCGACCTCCCTCGCAGATTTATCAGTTGCTGAGGAGACGGTTGTGAGTATGGGATGGTGTGGAGAGTGATATCCGTCCATGACCCCATTTCCGGACTGTCTTTTTGCAATAAAATGATAGATAGACGATTATGCCATAACAAGTATATATGCCGTCGACATATCCTCTGCCAGGGACACAGAAAAGGTGTTCCGGCGGGATCCCACCTCCGACGTCCAACCGCAGATGGGATTCCACCTTAGCCCGGAGGCAGACGGATTCTTTGCTGTATTGGTATTTATCGATTCTGTTGTTGCTTCCGGGACAGATTCACGGAGGTAACAGACGAATGAAAAAAATGAAGAGCCTGGCGATGTGTTCCCTGCTCATCACGATGCTTCTGATGGGTGCGGTATGTGTGTCGCCGGTAAGCGCAGAAGAAAATGGGGAAAGTGTTGATCTCAGTACATATACTCTTCCTTGTTTGAAGGAGAACGAGTCGATTGAGACTATTACCATTTCCGGCACATTAAGTCCTCAATCTGAAGTAAATCTTCAATCTGAAACGAAAAACAGAGATGATGAAAAATGTGGGATCCCCTTTGGTTCGGTGATTGTTCACTCAAATGATGGAATCACACGGGTCTTTGATAATAATGGCATTCACCTGCTGTCCGTTAGCGATGATCGATCAAAAAGTGTTCCGACACCTGCCGGTATTGAAAAGTCCTGTACACGAGTTCACGAGGTTCCGAATGATTCAAGGGTCTATCATCGTGGTGATAGAATCTATGTCCTCTCCCCTGAGGATGAACTGATTCTTCTGATCATAGATGAGTGTTCATCTGCGAATCAGGGCACAGACAATGCTGTCAGGGGTTGGGTTGGCAATGACTGGCTGGAATGTGCGCAAGATAAATCTGCGGAATATATCTCTGAGTATACCGCGTACTGGGATGTTCCCACTGCGCCGCCTTCCCTTGATGGAGATACCGAGAGGATTTACCTTTTTAATGGCATTGAACCCGTGGACACGAAGTTCTTACTTCAACCTGTTATCGAGTATAATTACAGGTGGCAGGGCGCAGCGTGGGCATGTGACACGACAGATCTTCAAAATGGTGATACGATCATAGGACCATATATCAATACAAATACGGGGGATCAGATAAAAGGCCGTATTTACTGGAGTGAGTCCAGTCGCATGTGGTCTATTGTGCTTCAGGACGACACATCTGGCGAGTATAGTTCGATAACGACGGATTGCGTTAACGGGCCGCAACGTCGGAATACTGCAGCATGCGTGCTGGAAGGCTGGCATGTCGATGATCTGAACGATCTGCCTGGCAATACGCTCTTCCATGATATGTCCTATAAGTCCTCGGGACAATCAATGAGTATAAATCTAGAGCCAGATTATTCGAGGTTCGCGCCACGAGAGATTATCAATAGTTGTTATGTGGATATTCAGCAAAATCCATCGCGCGTACGGCTTCGTACCGATTATTGTTGATCCTCTGGAGGGCATGTGCATGAAGAGACTTCTTTCCCCATTTTTTCTGGTCCTGCTTCTCGTCGTCTGCTCGGGCTGCACCTCGACCACCCCACCTGTGGAGGCCACGCTGAACGAGACGCCGACGCTTCCTGTACTCTACCACAACAACGTTGCAGTCGACCTCTCCGCAATCGAGATCAACGACCCCGAACTCTTCACGGCGAACCTGACCTCGACGATCTTGACTGTCCTCTCAGACTCCCGCGCCGGTCTCCTCCTCGATCACGGCTGGAACATCACCTCGGTCAGGCAGGAATTCAACGACGAAGTCCTCGACCGGCCCTATGTCAGGGTCGAGTTCATGAAAAACAATCTCTCTTTCTATTTCCTTGTTGACGAGGATAAGGATCAGATCCTCAGAGGATATTGCGGGGCAGAGGTCTGGGTTGCAGGCCCTATCTCAGGCCCACTCCCGAAAGATTATTCACAGTCTTTTGATAAGCACACGAGGCGGTTGTATGTCTATGACTATCGGAATGGAACGTGGAGTGATAATGACGAGGTGACAGTCTACACAAAAAATGGTATATCAGTTTTTGTCGAGGATAAAGAAGTCATGATTTATGATAAAAATGATATCTACTATCTTGATCCTGATTTTTGACGAGCAGAGGGATATTGATGGCACATCAAATCACACCTTGTTTCCTGGCCTCCCTGACTCTCATCGTACTCCTTGTCTGCTCGGGGTACACCTCGACCCCTCCGCCGACCGAGATGCCGGTGAACGAGACGCCGACGCTTCCTGTACTCTACCACAACAACATTGCAGTCGACCTCTCCGCAATCGAGATCAACGACCCCGAACTCTTCACGGCGAACCTGACCTCGACGGTCTCGACGGTCCTCCTCGACTCCCGCGCCGGTCTCCTCCTCGATCACGGCTGGAACATCACCTCGGCCAGGCAGGAATTCGACGAAGAGGTTCTTGAACGGCCGTATGTACTGGTTGAGTTCATGAAGAACGGACTCTCTTTCTATCTCATGGTGGACGAGGAAGAGGGACAGGTATTCGGGGGATATTGCGGTGCAAAGGTCTGGGTTGCAGGTCCGATCTCAGGCCCTCTCCCGAAAGATTACTCTCAGGCCCTTGACAAGCATACACGGCAGTGGTGGGTCTTCGATCACCGGGATGAGTCTCTAGGGATGGTCATGGCCTATGATAAAAATGGGATCTACAGATTCAATTCCGAGTTCTGAGAATAGGATTTTATCTCGACTCTGTTGTAATCCTCGTGTTCAGGTAATGAACCCTCCGCTCTTCCCTCAATCAAAACAGCAGTCTTCATCGAAAGGAAATGAATAAGAGTTCGGGGATGCCCTCATAATCATGCGGATAGAGGAGGAGAGACCCTCCTCTCCCCTCACCCTTTCAAATATTTCTCAGGCTCCGCTTCGAACGCCTTCTTGCACCCCGGTGCACAGAAGTAATACCTCTTCCCTTTGTACTCACTCGTGTGCTGTGCGGTCGTCGGGTCGACCTTCATCTTGCAGACCGGATCGATCTCCATGCCTCTTTCCTCCGTCTTCCCTCTTTTCGCCTCCGGCATATAACCTTTGAGGAGGAGGGAGAGCGTCACGACGGTCACCGAACTCGCGGCCATGGCGAGGCCGGCGAGTTCGGGCCTGAAGGTGATGCCGAATGCGGGGTACAGGACGCCGGCGGCGACGGGGATAAGGGCGGCATTGTAGGCGAAGGCCCAGAAGAGGTTCATCTTCACCCGGCCGATCGTCTTCCGGGAGAGCTGGATCGCTGCCGGCACGTCTGTCAGGTCGTCTTTGACGAGCACCACGTCCCCGCTCTCGATGGCGACGTCTGTCCCGCTGCCGATGGCGATCCCGAGGTCGGCCTGGGCGAGGGCCGGGGCGTCGTTGATGCCGTCGCCGACAAAGGCGACCTTTTTGCCCTGGTCCTGGAGTGCCCTCACCTCGGCGGCCTTCTCGTCCGGGAGCACCTCGGCGAGGACGCGGTCGATCCCGATCCTGCCGGCGATGGCATGGGCCGTCCTCTGGTTGTCCCCGGTGACCATCACGACGGAGAGGCCCATCTTTTTCAGGGCGGCGACCGCCCGCATGGCGGTGGGTTTGAGGGTGTCCGCGACGGCGACGATGCCGGCGGTCCTGCCGTCGGCCGCGAGGAAGGAGACGGTCTTTCCCTCCTCTTCCAGGCGTCCCGCGGCGTCCGCGGCCTCGCCGGCAAGGGACACGCCCCTCTCCGCGAGGAGGGCCCTGTTGCCGAGTACGACCTGCCTGCCCTCGACGACGGCGACGACGCCCTTCCCCCGCACGGTGTCGAAGGCCGTGCTCTCCGGGACGGCGAGTCCGTGCTCTCCGGCAGACCTGACGATGGCCGTGGCGACCGGGTGCTGCGAGTTCCTCTCCACGCCCGCGGCAAGGGCGAGCACCTCGTCCCTCTCCGCGGCAAGACCCACCACGTCGGTGACCTCAGGTTTCCCCTTCGTCAGGGTGCCGGTCTTGTCGAAGGCGACGGTGGTGAGGTTCTCGGCTGACTCCAGGGCCTCGCCGCTCTTGATCAGGATGCCGAGTTCGGCCCCCCGGCCGACGCCGACGGTGATTGCGGTCGGGGTCGCAAGGCCGAGGGCGCAGGGGCAGGCGACGACGAGGACCGAGATGAGGGTGGTGAGGGCGAAGAGGAGGGTGGAGTTGAGGACGACGTACCAGGTGAGGAAGGAAGCGGCGGCGATGGCGAGGACCGCCGGGATGAAGTAGGTGACGGCGGTGTCCGCGATCCTCTGGACAGGGGGTTTGGTGCCCTGCGCCTCCTCGACGAGCCTGATGATCCGGGCGAGGACGGTGTCCCTGCCCACCCGCGTGGCCTCGACCTCGAGGACGCCGTCCTGGTTGATGGTGCCGCCGACGACGCCTGACCCTGTTTCCTTTCCGACCGGAACGGGCTCGCCGCTGATCATCGACTCGTCCACATAACTCTCCCCCTTTCTGACCGTGCCGTCGACCGGCACCTGCTCTCCCGGCCTGACCAGGACGATGTCGCCTGGCCTGACGTCATCGATCGGCCTCTCCTCCTCCTTCCCGTCCGCGAGGACGGTGGCGGTCTTCGGCCGCAGGCGTACGAGGGCGGCGATCGCCTCGCCGGTCCGCCCCTTGGCCCGCGCCTCCAGGTACCGGCCGAGGGTGAGGAAGGTGGCGAGCATCACGGCGGTCTCGTAGAAGAGGAAGTCGGTGGTGAGGACGATCCCGAAGGTGCCGAGGACCGAGGCCGCGAAGGCGACGCCGATGCCCATCGCGTACATGACGTCCATGTTCAGGGTCCGGTTCTTCAGGGCCCTCCAGGCGCCGAGGAAGATCGGCCAGGAGAGGTAGACGAAGGGCGGGGTGGCGATGACGAGGAGGAGGTAGGGCATGGCCACAGGCACCGGGGGCATCGCGAACATCAGCCCCATCAGCACCGCGGAGGCGACGGCGCCGACGATGATGCGCCGTTTTTTGTCCTGGAGGTCGGCTTCACGGGCCTTCTTTTCTATCTCGCCCGTCTCCTCCCCCTCCATGCCGAGGTACTGGTATCCGGCGTCTTCGATCGCCGCCTTCATCTCCGGGATGCCGACGGTGTCGGGGTTGTAGATGACATAGGCTCTCTCGGAGCCGAGGTTGACGGTGGCCGAGACGACGCCGGGCAGGGCCTGCAGGGCCGTCTCGATGGTCTTCACGCAGGTGGCGCACATCATCCCGCCGACCTTGAGGGTGGCCCTGCCGGTGACGACCGCGTAGCCCGCGCCCGCGACGGCCTGCTCGATCTCGGTCGCGCTCACCTTTGCCGGGTCGTACTCCACGGATGCCTGCTCGGTGCCGAGGTTCACCGAGGCCCCCTTCACCCCGTCCATGTTCTTCAGGGCCTTCTCGATGGTGAGGGCGCAGGTGGCGCAGTGCATGCCGGAGACCCTGAGGGTCTCTTTCCGGGTCTGGTCCTCCTGTTTCTCTTCCTCCGTCTCCATACGCCCCTGTTGGGTATCTTCTGATATGAACCCTCCCTCACCGGAATGTGGCGGAGTCCCGGGCGAGGGCGGCGAGGCGGTGGGCGGCCCGCAGGGGTTCGGGGGTGCGGAAACGGGGCGTGGTCAGGAGGACTATCCTGACGGCCCCGGCAAGGTCGATGAGGTGGCCGGGGGAGACATAGGCCGGCCTGACGCAGGGGCGGGTCCGCACCGCGCACCCGATCACCTCTCCCTTCTCCGTCACCGGGGACGCCGACCCCCGCGATGCGTCCGGTCCCCCGGCCTCACCGCAGAGGAGGGTGTCGGCGACGCCGACCGAGGGGATGCCGGTGACGACGCCGAGGTGCGAGGCGATCCCGCACCGCCGGGGATGGGCGATGCCGTGGCCGTGAACCATCAGGAGGTCGGGCCGGCAGGTCAACCGACCGAGGGCGGCAAGGAGGGATGGCCCCTCCCTGAAGGCGAAGAGGCCGGGGATGTAGGGGAAGGTCACCGGCACCGCGGCGGTCGCCCCCTCCACGAACCTGAGGGAGGGGTAGGCGAGGACCGCGGCCGCCCCGAAGACCGTCCTGCCGTCGGCAGAGTACGCCGCGTCGAGTCCGGCGATACGGATCGGTTCAGGCGACCCCGCGGGGACCACAAACCGGCGCAGTTCCTTCTGGAGGGCGAGGGCGTCGGCAGGACCGGTCGGCCAGGGGACGGGATCGTGGCGCGGTGTCACGAGGAGGGATGGGGATGGGGGTACTTAAGGGTGAGGATGCCTGTGTCGGGGGGCTGCCGCTCGAAAATCAAAGATTTTCTCGATTCACTTCGTTCATCCTCCCATACCCCCCGCCATTAAGATAGGAGTGGGATGGCAATCTAAGATCCTTCTTATAATCCCATGTTAGAATCCTCTGTTCATTCTCCCCCTATTTCCGGGGTGGGGTACGAGCAAAGCGAGCATGAGATAAACGAAGATTTTCGAGGGAACCTCGCTGCCTGACGAGATACGGTACTGCGGGATGACAAGACCGCCTCCACCTGCCTCGCCACTCCCTCCAAACTCTTATCCCCCTCCCCCTCCACCCCGGTGCATGGTCGGAGAGAAAGAGTATGAACGCGCCTACTTCGCGGCAGGATGTTTCTGGGGTGTGAAGGCGGCGTTCAGGGAGGTGAAGGGCGTTGTGGAGACCGCTGTCGGGTTCATGGGGGGACAGATCGCTGACCCGACCTATGAGGTGGTCTGCACAGGGAGGACCGGGCATGCCGAGACTGTGGAGGTGGTCTTCAATCCTGCGGCGGTCTCGTATGCCTCCCTCCTCGACGTCTTCTGGGATATCCACGACCCGACGACGAAGAACAGGCAGGGACCGGACATCGGCACCCAGTACCGCTCCGCAGTCTTTTTCCTGACGCCGGCCCAGGAGGCCGCGGCCCTGGCATCTCGGGAGAGGCTGGAGCGTTCGGGGCGCTATTCCCGGCCCATCGTCACCGGGATCGTGCCGGCGGGGCCGTTCTATCGCGCCGAGGAGTACCACCAACGGTACTACGAGAAAAAAGGGATTGGGGGGTGCCGGATCAGATGAGGAGGTGGTCGGCGAGCACCCGCAGCCCGATCAGAATGAGGATGACCCCTCCGATGATCTCGGCACGCTCCCGGTTCTTTCCGCCGAAGACCGTCCCGAACCAGAACCCGCCGAGGGAGAGGAGGGCGGTGACGACCCCGATGATGACGGAGGGCAGGAGGATCGGTGACCCGAGGGCGGCAAAGGAGAGGCCGACGGCAAGGGAGTCGATGGAGGTCACGACAGCGAGCATGATGAGGACGGCGGCGCTGCTGAAGGCGATCTTCTCGCCGTCCTCGCCTTTGAGCCCTTCAATGATCATTTTCCCGCCGATAAATGCGAGGAGGACGAAGGCGATCCAGTGGTCTATGCCCGAGATGAACGCGTACAGGAGCGTCCCGGCATACCAACCGGCGATGGCCATCCCTGTCTGGAAGACGCCGAAGAGGAGGGCGAGGACGAGTGCGGTCCGCACCCGTCCCTCCCTCACAGTCACCCCGCCAGCGATGGAGACGGCAGTGGCGTCCATGGCGAGGCCGACAGAGATGAGGAGGACTGAGAGAAGATCCATGATGCAGTACGACGTCGGCGTCCGCACACATAACCCTGCGGTCGATACCACCACATCCTTTAATGCAGATCCCGTCTACGTCCGGCTATGCCGAAGGAGACGGAGACAGAGGCAGAGCGCATGGTCGAGGAGGGGGACGCTTTCATCAGTCAGGGCAACAGGCCGGCGGCGTCGGCCCGGTACAGAGAGGCCCTCGGACTGGACCCGGCTCATGCCGGGGCCCTGTACAGGCTCGGCACCATCCATGAGGAGGACGGGGAACCTGACCTGGCTGTCATCTGTTATGACGGCATCCTCGCCGAGAACCCGGACGACCCCGAGGTCTGGACCCGGCGCGCCCATGCCCTCATCGCCGCGGAGGATGTGGACGGTGCCGTGGAGAGTGCGCGGCATGCTGTGGGGGTCGGCAACCGATACGCTCCGGCGTGGTACCTCCTGGGCGTGGCCGAGAAGATGCGCATGAACCTGCACTCCGCACTGGAGGCGTTTCACCGGGCGGCTGAACTCGAACCCGCCAACCCGGACTGCTGGTTTATGGCGGGGGTCACTCTCGACATGATGTTCAGGCACGAGGACGCGGTCGCCGCCTACCGCCGGGCCCTGGAGATCGCCCCCTATCACCTGGAGGCCCGCAAGGCGACGGCCTATGCCCTCATCCTCCTGGAGAGGTACGAGGAGGCGGTGGAGGCGTGCGACAGAATCCTCGAACTCTGCCCTGACTACGCGCCTGCGGTCTATATCCGGGGGATCGCCCTGCGCGGGAGAGAGGCGGTCGCATACGGGGGCAGGTGTGTCTAGAGGTAGAGGAAGCAGTCCCCTTCGACGGCCCGGAGGCCCTCAGATCTCGACGAGTTCATAGTCCGCGGACCCGAGGCCGATCTCCTCGCCGTACCTCACCTGGATCATGCCGTCGCTGTACGGGTTCACCCCCCTGAACTTGTCGGCGCCGGGCTCGCGGTTGCCGAGGAGACGGCTTTCGGCCATGCCGGGCTGGGCATTGACGAGGTCGAAACTTGCGGCGTCGATGGCGACCGGGTCTGTCGAGGCGAGTATCCCGATGTCAGGGACGATCGGCCTATCGCTCCAGGGGCAGCAGTCGCAGTCGGGCGTGATGTTCGTCAGGACATTGATGTAGCCGACCCTCCCCGCCTTGTCCTTCACCGCGCCGAGGGCGTACTCGGTCATCATCTCCATGAAGGGGACGAGTCCCTCCTTCCAGTTGAAGTCGATAGCCCCGTTCGGGCAGACGGTCATGCACTCGCCGCAACCGATGCACCGCGTCGTGGTGAGGGTGATGCCGCCGGGCCCTCCCTCCAGGGCGCCGGTCGGGCAGACCCTTGCGCAGGTGGCGCACTCCGCGCAGGCGCCGGCCTCGATGATGGGGACGAGGCCCTGGTGCTGGTCCATCTTCCCCGCGGCAGGTGCGCACCCCATCGCCAGGTTCTTGATCGCCCCGCCGAATCCCGCCATCCCGTGCCCCTTCACGTGGGAGACGACGATCATGCTCTCCGCGTCCAGGATGTCGCCCGCGATCTTCACCTTCGCAAAATGCTTCCTGTCGATCCCGACCTCCCGCCAGTTCTGCGAGTGAAGGCCGTCGGCGATGACGATCGGAGCCCCTGTCACCTCGTAGCCGAAACCGTGGCCGAGCGCCGTGGCGATGTGGTCGACGGTGTTGTCGCGCTGCCCCGAGTACAGGGTGTTCGTGTCGGTGAGGAAGGGGTTGCCCCCGGCGTCCCTGATCCTGTCGACGACCTGCCGCACCCAGACCGGCGAGACGAAGGTGTCGCATCCCTCTTCGCCGAAGTGAAGTTTCACCGCGGTCAGGTCGCCCTCCTCGATGCAGGAGGCGAGGCCCGCGGTGTCGAAGAGTCTCCGTATCCGCGTGATGGTGTTTTCCCGGCCGTTGCCAAGGCCGATCCGCGCGAAGTAGACCCTGCTCGTCATAATACCCCATGGTGTATTCGCCTTCAGGGAAAAATGTGGTGTATGAGTGGTCACCGATGCTCAAAAAAGAGGGTTTAGTCCTCGGTGATCCACCGGTACAGCAACGCCGCCACGACGGCGCCGATGACCGGGCCGATGACGTAGATCGGGAAGAGGCCCCAGAGGTTTGTCCCGCCGAGGACCATGTCGCCCAGATACGGCCCGAAGGTGCGGGCCGGGTTCAGGGACGACCCGGCGATGTTCCCGGTCGTCGTGATGATCCCGGCGACGGTGAGGCCGATGACGAGGCCTGCAAAGCCGGGCGGCGCTCTTTTGTCCACGGCCACCCCCATGATCGCGAGCATCAGGAGGAAGGTGCCGATTGCCTCGACCAGGATCGCCTGCGAGAAGGAGATGCCTGGAAACGGCGTGGTTGCGCCGAGGCCGCCGACCGTGACGGCGTCCATGCCCGCGCAGGCCGCAAATGCGAAGCTTGCGAGGGCCGCGCCGACGAACTGGGACGCCACATAGGGGACGACCTCCCGCGCCGGGAACATCCCGGCCGCCCAGAGTGCGATCGTCACCGCCGGGTTGATGTGCGCCCCGGAGACCCTTCCCAGGGCATAGATCACCGCGGCGATCGCGATCCCGAAGGCGAGACCTATCGCAAGCCAGTCCCCGAGGCCGCCGAGGGCGCCGATCCCGATGTTGAAGGGGTTCGGCGTCTCCGCGCCATGGGCGATCATCAGGGTGACGGCCGCGGCGCCGGCACCGAAGAAGACCAGGACAAATGTCCCGATCAGTTCGGCGACGCTTCTCTTCATGAGGGAGACCATTGGTCACTCACTCCTGCAGGGCGGCATGGCATTCCGGGCAGAGGATCCTCGGGAGGGCTTTCTTCATCTTCTGTGCCGGGAAGGGGTATCCCCCTTCCCAGAGGTCCACGTCGCTCCGAACCATATGATCGGTGCAGAGGCCCATGCCGCAGACGATGCAGATCCCCGCGGCCTCGGTCGTCTTCCCCTCCTGTGCGCAGATATAGCATTTCATCGGATTCACCCGCGGCGATGCCCTCAGACTGCCTCTCTCCACTGGCAGTACTCGTGCCTGAAGTCGACCATCGAGGCCGAGGCGCAGTCCTTGCAGGCCCGCACCGGGGCGGCGATCTGCTCGGGGTGGAGGGCGATGATGTTCGTCATCATTGTCGCCGTCACCGGTTCACTCGTCAGCAGACAGGGGTAGTCGGCGAGGCGCATCAAGGCCGAGTAGCGCACGGTGATCGCCGACGCCGGGTAGGCGTAGCGCTGCGGGTTCATGATCACCTCGCTCTCATGGATGGGCGCGAGGTCCACCGGGAAACCCGCGGCCTTCGGGGTCAGCATATCGCCCGACCCGTTCCTCTTCCTCCGTGCGGCGTCGAGCATCCGCCAGCCGCGCCAGATCATGTCCATGAAGTCGCAGTTGTGGAGTTCGGCCGCGGCGCCGCGGGTGGGGTACAGCTGCACGAAGTTGTGGAAGCGCTTCGTGAGCAGGTCGACGACCATCGGGGCGTTGAAACCGTCGAGTTCGAGGATATATTCGGTCGCCGCCGCCGACGATCCGGTGGCGATGGAGAGGAGTTGATACTCACTTTTGACCGTGTCGAGGGCCGCCCGCACGCTCCTGTCCATCACCTCGGTCACTGCCTCGATGATGCCCATGACCACGTCGTCCTTGCACATGTTGAAGGTGGACTGGGCGATGTGGTGCGCGATGTCGCCGACGCAGTAGGCCGGGACGGTGACGATGTTGCCGTAGTGGACGCCGCCGTCGATCGCGGCCTTCACGAAGGGCTCGATGTCCTTTTTGTACCCCTCCATGTACTTCGCCGGGTCGAAGGAGGTCATGCCTGCCTTCTCCATCAGGTCGACCTGCGCCCTGACCGGGTGGTCGTAGATCGCCTGGAGCTGTTTGACCTCCTGTTTCGTGGCATCGGCCAGGGTGTCGCCCGCCTCCACGGCGTTGGCAAAGACCTCGCCGATGCCGTACGAGGTGTTCATGCCCCAGGACTTTGCCGCCAGGATTGCCTGCCTGTGCTCTGTCGGGATCTTGACGGTCTGGAGGACCTGGTTGACGACATTGGAGGTGCTGCCCGGTATCAGGGCGAAGTCGACGACGCAGGTCGGGCCGTAGAACCCGGCATACCGCCTCGCCGCCTCGCGGCCGATCAGGGCTTCGGACTTCCCGATCGCCTTGATGAAGGTGTCCATGCTCTTTCTGAACGTCGGGTCCTCGGCATAGAGGACTTCGAGGACGGCAGGCGTCTGGTAGTGCTCGACAAAGGGGTCGTCCTCAGGGCGGACATAGTTGGTGAGGCCTGAGAGGTTCCTGTAATGGGCCTTCACTGACTCCACATGGAGGTCGATCACGGCCTTGCTCTGCCCTTCGCCGGCCTTCATCTTCGCCGCGGCGTCGACGTAGGCCTTGCCGTCTTTCACCTTGAATGCCGTGCCGCGCTTCTTTTTGATCGTCTCCACGTCGGCGCGCTGCGCCGCCATGGCCTCGTCAAGAATTTTCGTATAGATCTCTTTCATGCTTTTCTCCTCCTGCAAAATGGTCGCATCGTGCTCCCACTCTTCTGGAAGCTCTGGTCTCGGCAGTGTGCCGGTATCATACAAATCGGGTCGAGCGAATGACTGAGAGAAACTGAATGCCGGATGGTGTCTCTGTGCCTCCCCTGCCGCTCTCTCAGGGTCTGGCCTGTGGTGACGCCTGCCTTTTCGTGCAGCCGCCCTGTATTTTCACCTCCTTACAAAGCGTGAATGGTTCAGCCATTCAGATAATAGTTTCCATCTTGGTATTGTCCCTGCATGGACTCTTCTGTCATGAAAATACGAGGCAAAATCCGGACAATTTCCAGCCTCACTCCCTTCCCCTCCCCGATACCAGGAGGGCCGGGAGAGGGGATGACATTACCTTCAATCATATGCGGGCTCAGAGGGAGTTGAGTCCTGCCGGATTTCACCCTGTTCCGCACACGGGCCCCGGTCTGCCAGGATCGCCGGATCTCCTCGATATGGCCCTGAATGGAAGGCTTGATCCCCTGATTGGGGGCAGATCCGGGTGTATCTGACCGGGGCGTGTCCCGAGGATCCCCGCCCTCATGCCGATATGCAGGCACCAATGGATAGGATGAGGGGGATTTTTACAGAGCCTGATTTTCTCTGTTAGCCTCACAGTTTCGATCAAAAAAGAGGTGGACAGCCCCTTTCCAGAGTCACGTCTCCAGGATCTGCGGATCGTTGCTCACGCCCGTTTCTCGCCGATCCGGCCTTCCGCGGCCTTCAGGACCATGCCGATCATCTCGGGATACGAGACCCCGGCGATCTTCGCCATCTTGGCAAGGTGGCCGTCCCAGCACCATCCCGGATTCGGGTTCACTTCAAGGAGTTTCGGTTCGCCATCGGCCGAGAGCCGCCAGTCGAGGCGGGTATAGTCGCGGCTGCCGAGTCTTCTCGTCATCTGGACGCTCCACTCGATGATCTGTTTCTCTGTTTCCTCGGGGAGGTCGGCCTTGATGGAGGTGATCTTCCAGTACGGCGAGTCCTGGACCCACTTTGCCTCGTAACCGCAGATCCTGGGGAGTCCGGGCGGGAGGGCAGAGTAGTCCTCCTCGATGATGGGCAGGACCGTGTACGACTCGGGTGGGTTGCCGATGATCCCGACAGAGAGGTCGGGGCCGGTGAGGTACTCCTCGACCAGGATCGGTTTCTCGAAACCGAAGCGCGACCTGATCGACGAGATCGCACGCGTCAGGTCTTCGAACGAATACGCGACGTTCTTCTCGGTGATCCCGAAACTCGAGTCCCCCGAGTTTGGCTTCACGATCGCAGGCAGCCTGAAGGGGATATCGTAGGCGATCTCCTCACCGCGGACGAGCACCGCCTCGGGCACCGGGATATGCATCTCCCGCGCCACGCCCCTGACAAGCGACTTGTCGTAGCAGAACGCGAGGCACTGGGGGGCCGACCCGGTGTACGGGATCCCCAGGACCTCGAGGAGGGCGGGGACATGCAGTTCCTTCCAGGGGTCGTTGAGGAAGCCCTCGTCGCAGAGGTTGAAGACATAGTCGGTCTTGCTGCGCACTCTCTCCAGGTCGGCGATAAGGGTCTGGTGGTTGTCAAGGAAGGCGAAACGGTAGCCTTTCAACTGCTTCAGCGCCTCTTTGAGCCGGTTGATGGTGTCATAGTCGTCCTCGTCGAAGACACAGTCCGGCTTGATGTCGTCCCTGAGGCGCGGGTCGCCGAAGATGACCGTCACCTGCCGCACGTCAGAGGCCGCACCCTTCGCAGGCTCTGTCCATGCCTTGGCGATCGTGCCGGTGACGACGATCCGCCTCTCCATCATGCCGAGGTCCTGGTTCCGTGCCGACTCGGTCGCGATCTCGCCGTGCCTACCGATGGCGGAGAACCCGGCCGAAGAGATGAGTTCCTCGATCTTTTCTCCGGTGTACAGCCGCTCTGCATAGAACTGGTCGGCGATCACCCCCTTCTCTACATGGGTGATCACCTCCCGCGAAATGAGCCGCGCCCCGTCTGCCGAGAGGGACCGCTCCCTGCATACGAAGTGTTTTTTATCGATCCATTCCCAGGAACGCTTCTGGAAGTTGTCCCTGAGATACCCGCCATCAGAGATGTCGATGAGGATCCTGCCATCCGGCTTGAGGACGCGGGCGACTTCGGCAAGAACCACGTGGTCGTCCTCCCCGCTCTCGAAGTAACCAAAACTGTTCCCGAGAATCATCACGGCGTCGAAGGTGTCGGTGCGGTACGGGAGACGTCGTGCGTCCCCTTCCTTGAACCTGACATCCAGCCCCTCCTTCTTTGCGGAGGCCCGCGCCTTCTGGACCAGATAGTGGGAACGGTCGAGCCCTTCGGCGGCGAAGCCGCGCCGGGCCAGTTCGAGGGTGTGGCGCCCCTGTCCACAGCAGACATCGAGGATACGGTCGTCCTTCCTGAGGCCGGCCGCTTCTGAAAAGAGGTCTATCTCCTTTACCGTCAGGGTGTCGTCGCCGACCACGTCGCCGTCTGTCTTGAGGTAGAGGTGGTTGAAGATCCCCCGCCACCACTCCGGCGGGACATGGGCTTCGAGATTGTTCACCGGACCAAGCGACCGCTCCTGCATTTTTTTCTTCTTCCCGTCCGAAATGGAGGTTGGCTTTCGTTTGTTCATTGAGGCAGCACTCCAGCATGCACATATGGTCGATCCAGCCCGGATTTTTCCGGGTACAGGTGGTATGCCCGGTGCGGTACTGAAGATCCCATCTGCTATCGTGGTGGATGGTACTACATAGGGTTTTGCCGGAGACCTGGAGGCGAACCCCTCATAAGGCCGCTTCCCGGCCCGTGCAGGCAGGCCCCTGGCAGGAGCGCGTTCCGGGAAAAAAGGGAGCGATCAGGGTGCGCTCTGACCGCTGCTTCCGGCCGTTGCCGGCGGCGTGAAGACCCTCGTGCCGAGTTCTTTGTCGAGCATGAGAAGGGCGTTCGTGTCGGTGCCGACCCTCTTCAATTTGCCCAGGATTTCGGTGTCGTTCTCCTCTTCCTCGACCTGCTCGTCCACGTACCACCGCAGGAGGTTGGAGGTGGCGTGATCCCTCTCTTTTGCGGCAATATCGACGAGGTCGTAGATCATCTTCGTCACCTTCTGCTCATGGGCATAGGTGGCCTCGAAGACGGCGAGGGGGGAGTCCCAGTTGTTTGGCGGCGCCTCGATCGGGAGCATCGTCAATCTCCCTCCCCGTGCAGCACAGTAATCGAAAAATTTCATCGCGTGGAACTGTTCCTCCTGCACCTGGACCCGCATCCAGTTCGCAAAGCCGGGCAGGTTCTCAGCCGAGAACCAGGCTGCCATCGAGAGGTAAAGGTAGGCCGAGTAGAGTTCCCGGTTGATCTGTCGGTTCAGCGCCTCAAGCATCGTGTGCGAGATCATGACATCACCAGACTTCCCCTGGGAGAGACAGGATATATAGTTTTTGAGAGTGCCGATCCTCCTGATGGGCGATTGTCGCCGGTATCTCTATGTCTTCTCCTTGAGGATGGTCCTGATCGTGCGTTCCCGTTCATCCTTCCCGATCCCGCCCATTGCGGTCCAGGGATTTGCCGGGGCCTCCTCCTCGTAGAAGATGCCGAGGGCGATGGGTGCGTCGGTCGAGTAGTCCCATTCTCTTGCCTTGCCCATCGCCCCTGTCAGGTCGGCGGTATCGTGCCCTTCGAGGAGGTAGACCCGGTCGTCGTAGTACTCCGTCAGGTTGTTGTAGGTGGCGCAGACCTGGAGCACGTCCACGAAGGAGAAGCCACGGTGGAGGACCGCCGCCGTCAGCACCTCCCTGAGGTGGTCCCTCTTCCGCGTGTATGTCCGGGCGACGAAGGTTGCTCCCGATGCGAGCATCAGTGCGACCGGGTTGATCGGCCTCTCCCTGATGCCGCCGGGCGTCGAACGTCCCCTGAAACCCTCGTACGAGGTCGGGGTGTACTGGCCGGTGGTCAGGCCGTAGACCCGGTTGTCGTGGATGATGACGGTGATGTCCTGGTTTCTCTTCGCCGCAAAGACAAGGTGGTCGAGCCCTTCAGCATAGGCGTCGCCGTCGCCCGCGCAGGCGATGACGGTGAGGCCGGGGTTTGCAAGTTTGATCCCGGCCGCCACCGGGAGGGTCCGGCCGTGGATGGCATAGAAACTGTTGACCGCGAGGTAGTCGGCGATCTTGGCATGGCAGCCGATGCCGCTGACGAGCACGAAGTCCTCGGCCCGCCTCCCCTCCTCTGCGAGGTCGGTGAGGACGTCCTTGAGGGCGTGTTCGATGGCGAAGTTCCCGCAACCCGGGCACCAGGTGTTCTTCGCCCTGGTGATCCAGGTCATGCGGTCACCCCCTGCAGACGCCTCTCCAGTTCTTCGAGGGCGAAAGGCCGGCCGTCGTACTTCCCGACGACGACATCGGCCTTGATGCCGTGGGCGGACACAAGACGGGCGAGCTGGCCGGTGACATTCTCCTCCACCGCGACGATCCGCCCGGCCCCGGCAAGTGCGGCCTTCACCTGCGCCTCGGGGAAAGGGGAGAGGACGACAGGTCTGACCACCCTGAGGCCGAGGCTTTCTGCGACCTCGGTGCAGACGCCTGCCGTCGAGCCCCAGCACAGGAGGGCGGTCTCTGCGCCGGGGTCGCCGGCGGTCGTCACGCAGGGGTAGCCTTCGAGCACCCGTGCGGCTGTCGTCCCTTTCTCCTGGAGTTTTTCTGCCATCCGCGCCACGATCGCCCCGTCCTCGGTGGTGATCCCGGCTTCGTCGTGGGCATAACTGTTCACCTTCACCATCGCCCCCGCGATGCCGGGGAAGGCGATGGGGGAGACCCCGCCTGTCCCGGCCCCATACCGCCCGTACTCCCCTGTCCCGTCCCAGAGGGATGACTCCAGCGCCGGCCTTTTCTCTGTCTCCCCGAAGGAGAAAATCCCCTCGCCGAGGTTCTTGTCGGTGAGAAGAATTGCCGGTGTCTGGAAATGCCAGGCGAGGTCCATGAGAGCCCCTGCCCAGTACCATGCCTCCTCGGGCGTACCCGGCGCTGCGACGATCCGGGGGAACTCGCCCTGCCCTGCCGAGAGGGCGAAGAGGAGGTCCCCCTGGGCCGAGTACGTCGGCACCCCCGTGCTCGGGCCAGGCCTCTGGGCGAGGACGACGAGCACAGGTATCTCGGCCATGCCTGCCAGGGAGAAGCCCTCTGTCATGAGGCAGAACCCGCCGCCCGAGGTGCCGACAGCCACGCGCCGGCCGGCATAGGCGGCGCCGAGAGCCGTGAGCATCACCGCGATCTCGTTTTCAGGGTGGACGACGCTGATGCCGAAGCGGTCGGCAAGCCCTGCGAGGGTGTGGAGGATGCTCGACGAGGGTGTCATCGGGTAGGCGACGTACCCCTCCATGCCGGCGTCGAGGAGGCCGAGGGCGACCGCATCATTCCCGGTGATCGTCGGGAGAGGTTTTCTGCCGGTTGCGGGAAGGCGCAGCACCTCCCGTGACACATCGTAGCCGCGGCGTGCGACCCGCAGGTTCGCCTCCTGCTCTTTCGGGACCGCCCGCGCGAAGACCTCTTCGACCGTTGTCCAGGGGATCCCGCAGGCCTTGCAGAAGGCCCCGATAATCGCGGAGTTCCTGGTGATCGGCGGGGCCCTCTCCTCTGTCACGATGGTGTCGAGGTCCACGCCGATCCCATCGCCCTTCACGACACCCGCGTCACGGATGACCTCGCCGCCCTCCCTGAGCCGGCCTGCATGGCGCCGCACCGTTTCCTGGTCCATCGCAAGGAGGAAATCGACCTTTTCCCTGTGGCAGCGGACCTCTTCCTCCGCCGCCCTGATGACAGAGAAATTGTGTCCCCCCTTGATGAGAGAGGGGTAGTCGTAGTACATGTACGCCCGCAACCCGCACGCCGAGAGGATCCGGGTGATGACAGTCCCCGCGATATTGATGCCTTCCCCTGCCCTGCCCCCGATGAGTATGGAGATCTCTTCCATGGTCAACCCTCAGCGGGGGAGGTTCGGGACCACACATATAGGTTTGCCCCGTGCAGGCGCAACGCTCAAATAGAGGAGATTCAAAGATGAAAGCATGAAAAGCGTTACTCTCATGCTTGTTCTGGCAGTAATGGCTGCCTTCGCCCTCTCTGCCGGATGCACCGGATCGTCTCCCGAAACGACCCCCACACCGACCCTGACTGCCACCCCTGTGACGACCGTGCCCGTGACGGCCCCGACGGTCTCTCTCCAGCCTGAACCGACCGACGTCATGCCTGCCGATTACCTGGTCGCTGCGCAGGTGCAGAAGGATCCGATCTACCGCGGCATCACTGTCACCTTCAGCGGCGGCCTCGGCCAGGAGAATGTGAAGGAGTTCACCGCCACCGTCACCCGCTCAGACGGCACGACCGAGACAAAGTCTCTTACCAAACCCTCGGGTAAATCTCTTTCGAAGGGGCAGAACGTTGAGTTTACCGGAACGGCCGGCGACGACCGCGTCCAGGTCTGGGTTGTGATGGATAGGCCGCTTGGCAAGGACGCGCTGACGAAGTTCACGATCTGGGACAATGTCCTCGGTGCCAAGGGGACGAAGTAACCCAATTCACTCCTTTTTTCTGACCGTCCACCTGAGCAGGACGCCGTCGTCGATCTTTTCGACACTCGCAAGTTCAAGGCGCGGGAACGCGTCCTCCGCGACAAAACCCTCCCCGTCCGCAGGTGTCGGTGCGTCCCTGCCGCCGATGACGATCGATCCGACATAGGTAATGAGTTCGTCGACAAGACCGGCCCTGAAGAGTCCCCAGATGAGTGTCCCCCCTCCCTCGACCATCAACCGCCCGATGCCGCGGGCGCCGAGTTCGTCCATGAGTCTCCCGAGGTCGACCCCCTCCTCACCTGTGACGATCACCTCTGCCTTCTCCCTGAGGGTACTGACTCGTTCTGCGGGTGCGGACGCAGAGACCGCAACGATCCTCCGCCCCTCCCCCTTCATGAGGATATCGGCGTCAGGCGGCGTCCGTGCCGCCGAGTCGACGATGATCCGCACCGGGTGTTCGTCACGCCCTCCCTCTCTGCGCGCGGCCCTCAGGTCCGCAGACTTGACTGTGAGGGATGGGTTGTCCGAGAGGATGGTGCCGATCCCCACCATGATGCCGTCGGCACCGGCCTTGATGCGGTCGACGCGCTGAAAATCGGTTGTACCTGAGATCTTCACCTGGCGCCGTTCTCGTGTCGAGATCTTCCCGTCGGCGCTCATTGCAAGGTTGACAAAGACATACGGACGCATGTTCTGAGGTTTTGATCCGCTCTGATTTATTGTGCGCGTTTTCTTATTTTCAACGCCGTTATTTTTTGAAATAAAAAGAAGGCAATATATAATCGTTGGATTCACATTTCTGTGCGCATGATGTCGAGGGATTGGAATGCCCCCATGATCTCCCCCTGGGACCTGAGGCGGTGGCTGTACCTGATCGGGATCAATGGTCCGCTCATTGGCCTTCTTGCCCTTATCGTCATCTATTCGATCGTGCAAACCGCGGGGTTCGCTATTTCCTATCTCTACTATGTCCCTCTCGTGATCGTGGCAACCTGGTACTCGAACAGGTCGATATGGACTGCGGCTGCACTCTCATCAGGGTACACGGCAGTGACACTCTTCCTCGCTTTCGGCGGGTATGCCGTTGACCCGATCGTCCTCTTTCTTTTCACCATGCTCTATCTCTGGGGGATGACGGCCGTCACCCTCTTTGGCGCCAGGTCAGGCAGAATTCCAGGCTCGATCCTGCAAAAAGGCCCTTCCTTTTTTTTCGACGCAAAAAGTTTCCAGATCACCCGGGCCGATCCTGCCCTCGCCGGGATCCTGGGTCTGCCGGTTCACGAGATCTCAGGCATGTCTCTTGCCTCGCTCTGGGAAGACCGCACTGATCTGAAGGCCTTCTGCGGGGTGCTGGAGAGGGGGGTTGCGGTCCTCCACTACGAGACCTTTTTCCATGACCCTTCCGGACGACCGGTGCCTGTGCTCCTTTCCTGCGTTCCCGGTATGCACGAACACCGCTGTTCGGTCCTTGATGTTGCCTCCCTGAAGGCGTTCCGGGATGCACGTTCAGCCGGGGAGGCCGCGGTCAGGAGGTGTGCCGCAGAGGTCGAACGGCGGCAGGACTTTGTCACCACGGCGGCCCACGAACTCAGAACCCCTCTCCAACCGGTCTACGGCTACCTCTATCTCCTCCTTGAGGACAGGCAGAAGTACGGTCTCGATGACGAGGTCTGCCGTATCCTCGGGATCTGTATGGAGAATATCAGCCGCGAGAAGAATGCCGTGAACAGGATGCTGGAACTGAGCCTTATTGAGGGAGGAAAAGTGCGGTGCGAGCGTGCTCCTGTCGACCTTGCGGGTATTGTCGGCGAGGTGCTCGCCTGCCATGACTTTGGCACCGATGTGTCGCTATCCCTCAGGATCCCGGAGAATACGGTGATCGATGCGGACCATGACCAGTTCTTCATCGTTCTTGAGAGCCTCATCACCAATGCCGTCAGGTACAGCGAACCCCCGAAGGTCGTCGAGATCTCGTACGCCGAGGACGGTGCCACCCGGTATGTCATGGTGAAGGACAATGGTATCGGGATCGAGCCCGGGAAGATCAGGACAATATTCGAACCATTTTATCTTGTCGACGGGGAAAGGACGAGCCGGACCTTCAACAGGATGGGGCTCGGCCTTTCCATCGCCGAGAGATATGCCCGCCTGAACGGGGGGGAGATCCGGGTCGAGAGCGTGCCTGGTGAGGGGAGCACATTTACGATCGTCCTGCGGCAGGGAAGCGATCATGGGGCGTAGGATCCTGGTCGTCGACGACGACCGCCCCACCCTTGAGATGGTCTCGCTCCTCCTGGAGCGGGGCGGGTACGAACCGGTCGTCTCAGGGAATGCTGCAGAAGCCCTCGGCATCGCCCGTGTCTCCCGGCCCGATCTTGTCCTCCTTGACGTTCTGATGGAACCTCTCGACGGATGGGAGTTTCTTGACGCACTCATGGCCGATCCCGCCCTCTCCCCTATTCGGGTGATGCTCTTCACCGCCTGCCCTCTTGTCGGGGGGGAATATGAAAAATATCGCGGACCTGTCGTGAAGGTCTTCCAGAAACCGGTGTACCCGCCTGAGTTGATGAAGGCGCTGGAGAGGTTTTTTCCATGACACATTTTTGATCCTTATTTCAGGTCTTTGAAATTCTCTCTTTTGTGTATCATCGTTTTCGAGATCTCCGGGACGCGAGATACATATATATATTTTGAAAGTATTTTCTGGATTGTCACGGGGGTGACGGTCGCGGTGCTGTCTGTGGGGGTGGTATCGTATTCCGGATGCTTTCGATGAACTATTGTTGCGAAAACAGGAGATGTATGATGAGATATCTACTCTGTATCGTGCTGGTGCTCTGCTCCCTGCTTCTTGTTCCGGCCTGTGCGGTTCCGATCGAGGGTGAAGGGGACGTCACCGCGTATAACTCACTGAAACTCCGGTCCCCGGAGACTCTGAACGATGTTGTTGAAAGACCTCTCTATGCGGGGTGGGCCGTTCCTGTCGGCACCGTATCAGTCTGGACCGAGAACGGCAATCTTATGGTTGCCTGTACGACGACGGGGGGCTGGACCCTGAAAGGAGTGCGTCTGGATGTGGAATGCATCGAGACCGGGTTTATTCCCGGTATGGCCCGCGGGAGCCCGTCGAAGAAGAGTGAGGCGGGATACGGCCGGGGTTGGCAGGAGAATACCGGCAATAGCGGTTATCCAGTCCAGGAGAATAGAAACGGAAACTCGATCGTCGGACACTTCGAGTATAAGGCCAGCTATTCCGATGGCGGGAGGACCACAACCGGCCCCATCGAGGTGGGCCCTGTCACCCGTGCCGCCGTGTACGTCTCCGCCCATGCCACAGTTGCACGTGGCGGGGACACGGTCCCTCTGCCGCCGCCAGGCGTCGTGACCTATCTCCCTGTCCAGTATAACAAGGGAGGCGCCTCTGATGTCTCCTCCCTCTTTACCGCCACCATCACCGGCGGAGGACTGGACGGCGTCTACCCGGCGTGGTGCATCGACTATGACACTGCGATCCGGTCAGGGACCGAGTACACGGCGAATTTCTACCCTGCATACGGCCGTGGCGTACCCCCTCCCCCGCGGGACTATGAGGAGAGCGACCTTTCCTGGGAGGAGATCCTGCACTGCATCTCCTATCTGATCAACCATAAGGACGGCTCGTACACCTTCCCGTCCGACGATCCCTTCTTCCCTGGCGAGACCGTCTCATGGTCCGACCCTGAGAACTGGAAGGAACTCCAGGGCGTGATGTGGTGGGTCGGCAAGCCCTCGTTGATGCCGGAGAATATGGTCGGGACATCCTCCGGAGGCCAGATCCGGTGGGATAACAGGATCGCCTATGCAATCCTCTCTTCCGCCGGTGCCAAAGGTTGCACCTCCTTCAAACCTGAGCGCGGCGACATTGCCATCGAGGTCGTCGACCCCTACTCGCCCGGTGCGCCCGAGACGCCGCGGCAGTTGATGGTCATCGAACTGCCTGACCCCTGTGGGCCCTACAAGGAGAAGTGTGCGTGGGGGGTGGGGTGCGGCCTCTTCCCGGGAAAAACCGGGCAACATATATGCCGCATACGGTGAAGAGCAACATTGATTGAACCTGATACGGTCGGGTTTCTCTTCCCGGCCCTCTCTCTTTTTCTTTGATGTGAGGTAGCCCTTCCTCCCCTGTCCGGCATCAGATCATTCTTATCGCCCGGCCACACACCTGATACACGCGGGATCATGTCGATGGATTACAGTGTACTGTTCATGGACGCCGCGGAATACACGCGGGGTGCGTTCTCAGGCCGGTGGAAGGATGTGCTCATGCTGCTGGTCAGCCTCATCATCTTCCCGCTCATCCCGGTCTTCTTCGGGCATCTTGCGCGGGTCATGCGCGGGGAGAAGCCCGCGCCGTCGGTGGAGTGGTCGTGGCGGTCGTATGCGGACGGGATCAAGCTCCTCGTGATATGGTTCTTCTACACTCTCCCGGCGATTGTGGCCGGTATCCTGCTCTTTGGATACGTCCTCGTCGTGTACGAGATGGAGGGCGTGAAGGCGATCGAGCCCGTCCTCCCCGAGATCATCGGCGGTTTCCTTGTTGTCTTCGTCGTCTATATTTTCACGGCCCTGATAGCAAACCTTGCAGGTGTCAGGTTTGCACGGGAGCGGAGATTCTTTGCCGCATTTTCCGTCAGGACGATCTGGGGTCTGGTCGATCGCATAGGCTTCTGGGACTATGTCATCGCGGTGGTGCTCGTATCGGCCTTTATGAACGCGATCATTGCCGTCATCGCGCTCATCCCCGTGGACATTGTCGTCTTCGTCCTTGAAGTGCTGGCTTTCATCCCGCTGGTGGTCTTTCAGGCGCGGTATTTTTCCCGCGTCTACGACCTGGCGATGGAGTGAGGAGACTTCTCCCTCCTCCATGTCAAGTTATATTAACATGGCTCGCGAACACATGTACTTACACAGTCCATGGATCGAAGCCGTTTTTTCCTCTGTATTGCGCTGATCGCCCTTGCCGAGGCGGCTGTCTTCGGGGCAGCCCTGGTTGCTGGCTATGACAACCTTGCCGAGCTCTCCTTCTATGTCGCCCTCCTCCTGATGTTTGTCTGTCGGCAGCGGGTGAAAGGCGTGCTCTGGGACGAGCGTCTGGAGAGGCTCGACGAGCAGGTGGCCCTGAAGACCCTGCGGGTCGCTCTCTTCCTGATGCTCTTTTTCGGGGCTGGCTTCGTGGTCTCCGGTCTTCTGCTTCAGCTGGAGCGGGCCGTCAACGATGGGTTCTTCCTGCTCTCCCTCTCGGGCGGGATCATCCTTCTGTATCTGATTTTCTGGATCCTGGCGATGAAACCGTACTGGAGCGAGGGTGAGGATGAATAACCGGCTCAAGGTGTACCGGGCGATGCACGACCTCACACAGGAGCAGCTGGCCCTGGAACTGGGGGTGACGAGGCAGACGATCATCGCCATCGAGAAGAGCAAATACGATCCCTCCCTCGATCTCGCCTTCAAGATCGCCCGCTATTTCGGCGTCACCATCGAGGACGTCTTCAGTCCGGCCACTCCTGACGGGGACTGATGGTTACCCGGCTCCAGCGATATCGATTCGTCTTTTTTGGAGAATTCCGATCGACATTCCACGCGGAGGGGAAGGTCTCGCAGTTCCCTCCTCTCAGGACACCCTTTGGATAGGGGTTGGATGGCAATCTCTCTCCTCAGGATCTCCGGTTCGCCCTTCCCGGGGCCAATCCTGAGAAGACAGAACAGGAGATCATGAGGAGAGAGAGCGATCTCATGAGGAGAGAGAGCGATCTCATGAGGAGAGAGAGCGATCTCATGAGGAGAGAGAGCGATCATCCCACTCCTCTCCTCATTGGTAGGCGCAGGCGGAGTGATCCTGAGTCGCCCATCACGTTGTGTATCCTAACGTCTCCGGAAACGATCAAAAAAGTACCGCGCCGAAAAACCGGGACGCCCGATCGCTACGCGAGTGACGTGGTGATGTGCGTGCGGTGCGGTCGGGCGAGTGTCCATCTCTGGTGATAGCGAACCGGGCGGTCCCCACGACCGCCCGGTCAGATGTGTGTTCTCCTGTCTCAGATGAGGCCAAAGATCATGCTGATGATCGCCATGACTGCCGGGGCGATGAGGGCCTTCCCGAGGGGGAGGTCATGGGCGTGGAGAAGTCCGTAAGCCTCGATCACGACCGACCAGACCAGGACGACGAGACCGACGATGACGGTGACGGCCATGGCCGGAGCCATCGCGCCGAGCGCCGCCGGCCCGGCCGTGGCGATGGCGTTGACGTCAGGGTGGTAGATGAGAAAGACTGCGAGTGTCAGGATGCCTGCGAAGACCTGCGGAAGGTTTGCGTAGCCGACCGTGGAGAGCGTCGACCTGAATGACCCGGTGCCGCCGAGGAGTTTCACGATCCCGTGGATGACGAGGGATCCGATCGCCCAGGCGAAGAGCGTCCCGACGACCACGACAAGAGCGGCGACGGTGCCAGCGATCATCTGCATGGTGACCGGGTCGACGTCGGTGACATCGATCGTCATTGAAGACGCCATGAGGTAGGCTCCGGCTCCGGCAAGGAGCGCTGAGATGAAGACGATCAATGCAGGGAGACCGATTCTCTCCCTTCCTGCACCCAGCGCCCCGAAAAAGCGGTTCGGGGCGATGAGGACGTTTATCAGGGAAGTGTCATTATCCATATCTATTCACCTGGAGAGGGGTCGCCTCTGCGGCCCCTGCTGCAGATCAATGTACGTCCTGTGAGACTATATGAATACTTCTATTGACAAATGGTAAGTTATTAAAGACAAAATGTACATAATATTTTACACGCATGCGGGGCAGGGGCCCCGCGCTGGAGTTATACATATGCATCGTACAGGCCTTGCCCTTATCATCGGGCTGATCCTTCTCGTCTGCGCCGCACCTGCTGCGTCCGCTATCGAGACCCTGGAAGAAACGACGGACAAATCTGTGTCGCAGGCGTCGGTTTCGGTTACGAAGACCACCGTCGAACCCGGAACCCTCATGCCCGGTGACATCGCCGCCGTCAGCATCGAGGTGACCAATAACGGCGCCACGGCCGTCCTGGTCACGCGCACCTTCCTGCGGGACGCAATGATCCCCTCCATCGGCGAACAAACCTCCGGAGGCATCATCAGTGCCGGTGCAAAGCAGACTTTCACCTACACCGTGAAGGCCGACACAAACACCCACACCGGCACCTACTACCCCTGGTACTACATGGAGTTCCGCGAGGGAGGTAGCCTGAGCACCCATATCCCGGTCCAGGTCGACGAGACCCCGGCCACTGTCCTTGTCACCTCCCGCCCCGACTCCTTTGTCGAGGGCAAGAAGGAACACATCAAGCTGGTCATCGGCAACCCCCGCTCCTCCCCGATCAGCGGCGTCTCGGTCGTGCCTTTCGGCGACGGGATCGAGGCGGTCCAGACCGGCCACTTTGCCGGTTCCATCCCGCCCTCGGGCACTGCCAACCTCACCTTCGATGTGACCCCCACGAAGGAGACCACCCTCGGGTTTGAGGTCACCTACCGCACCGGCATGAACACCCACACCACGCGCACCGAGATCCCTGTTGTCTTTGGCGACGCCAAGACGATGGCCCACCTTGTCGTGAACAACATCGAGGTAAAGGGCGGGTTCGGTTCGTACTCGATCAGCGGCGACGTCACCAATGCCGGCCTCACCACCGCCCGCGGCGTCCTCGTCACCACAGGCGCCCCGGCCGTGCCCGAGAACCCGTACCCCGAGTATGTCCTCGGCAGTCTTGAGGCCGACGATCTGTCGAGCTTCGACCTCAACTGCCGTGTCGAGAACGCCACCCAGATCCCCCTGCTGATCTCCTTCAGGGACGCGGACGGCACCCTGTACACGCAGTCGACCACCGTTTCGCTCGACAAGGCGGGAGGATACGTCCAGAAAAAGGCCCCTGAGGGCGCGGAGAACGCGGAGTCCGGTCTCCCCCTGCCTGTCATCGCCATCCTCGGCGTGCTCGCCGTCCTCGCCTGCGGACTGATCGTGAAGAAGACCGGTCTGGTCGACGACCTGAGGAACTCGCGGAGGCCATGATGGACGAGGAGGCGGTCATCAGCCTCAGGGACGTCACGAAGATCTATCCCCTGGCTGCAGGGGACGTCACATCTCTCGACCATGTCTCCCTGTCGATACCGAAGGGAGACTTCGTGGCGATCATGGGGCCGTCGGGTTCGGGCAAGTCGACTCTCCTGAACCAGATCGGCTGTCTTGACACCCCGACCGCCGGGGACGTCATCATCAACGGAGTGAACACGAAGGATCTCTCCGACGATGCCCTTACCGAACTGCGGCGTGACTCCATCGGGTTCATCTTCCAGAAGTTCAACCTCATCCCGGTCCTTTCGGCACAGGAGAACGTGGAATATCCCTATATCGTCAAGAACCGGCGGCGCGACGACGGCGGGGGGGCTGCCGCCCTCCTGGAACGCGTGGGGATCGACGCAGGCCATGCCGCCCATACCCCGAACGAACTCTCGGGCGGACAGCAGCAGCGGGTGGCGATCGCCCGGTCCCTCATCAACGACCCGGCGATCCTCCTCTGCGACGAACCGACCGGCAATCTGGACTCGACGACCAGCGTGCAGATCATGGAACTTCTTACTGAACTGAACCAGAGCGGGAAGACCATTGTGATGGTCACCCACGACCCTTCCACGGCGACCTATGCCAACAGGGTGATCAGGATCAGGGACGGGAGGATTGAGGAGTCATGATCTTCACCGATATCTACATGGACCTTGCAAAGAGGAACGTGCGCCTCCACTTCCTCCGCTCCCTTCTTGCGGTGATCGGGATCGTCATCGGCGTCTTTGCAATCACCTCGATGGGAATCATGGGCTCGGCTCTCCAGGTGGCGGTGAGTGGCGACCTCGCCGAGAAGGGCGGGCAGTTGAGTATCTACCCCTCTTCGTCAGGGATGGGCGTCTTCGGGGTCTCCTCGGAGAAGAAACTCATCACCGAGCAGCAACTCACGAAGATCAAGAAGGCGAGCGGGAAGAACCCGGTCGTCCCGTACCGTTCGAGTTATGTCACGTACTCGACAAAAGGGAAGGAGAGTTACGCCTCGATCTACAGCCTTGCGCCCGACGACCTCCCGCGGGTGGTTGAGCTCGAGGAGGGCGTGATGGTCAGGGGCGGGAGCCGCGCCCTTGTCTCGTCCTCAATCGCAAAGGAGCACGACCTCAGGGTCGGGAGCAGGGTGAAGATCGGCGAGGAGGGGCATGAGAAGAGTCTCCTTGTCGCCGGCATCCTGAAGGACAGCGGTTTCGGTGCCGGCATATCCACCTATAACTCGATCATCGTCGCCGACCGCCTGTACGACGAACTGGAGGGGAAGGCGAATGGCTATGACCAGGTGCTGGTCATGGTCAGGGACATCAACGAGATCGACAGCGTGAAGGACGCGATCGAGAAGAGCCTCAACAGCAGGAAGAAGACCGTGGAGATCATGGACATGCGGGGCCTGATCGAGTCGATCAACTCCATCATCGGCACGGTTTCCCTTGTGGTGACGGGCATTGCCGGGATCTCCCTTGTCGTCGCTGCGGTGAGCATCTTCAATGTGATGATGATGTCGGTGAATGAACGGATCCGGGAGATCGGCATCCTCAAGAGCATCGGTGTGAAAAGAGGCGAGATCAGCCGGATGTTCCTGTACGAGGCGGCGATCCTGGGCTTTATCGGTTCGGTGATCGGTGGCATCCTCAGTCTCCTCGGCGGCGGGGTGCTGATCCTGCTCGTCCTCCAGGACATCTCGTTCTTCTTCAGCCCCCCGGTCCTCCTCAATGTGGTCTGGGGCATGCTGGTGGGGACAGGGGTCTGCGTCCTCTCGGGCGTGTACCCCGCCTGGAAGGCCTCGAAACTCTCCCCGATCGTGGCGCTGGCGGCCGAGTGACGGCCTCAGCCCTGCCTTCTTTTTTTCTGGCTCTGGCGAATTTCTGATCCGCTCACGAATGCTCGCACCCTCCACCATCAGGATAGGGGGTGGATTGCAATTCTCCCTCTTCAGGATCTCTGCTCTGTCTCCCCGGTCCCTATCCCAAGATCAGGGGACGACGAGCGATAACGAGGAGTCCCCCGGCATAGATTGTGGGGAAGGCGGTGGACACGTGCTTCTCCTCATATGATGAGATAGACACGTCGACCCAGAGCACGCCTCTTCTACTCCGCCCCTCTTTTTTTCCTCCTGCTCCCGATCCCGGCCCTCTCCAGGGCATAACTGATCGCCCACCGCCCCCTGCCGAACTCCTCCCCCAGGACGTCGACGGCCGTCTTCTTCGTCGCCCCCTCTCTCACGAGTTGTCGATATCTCACCCTGAGCCTCCGGAGGTCTTCCGGCCGCCACCTCTTCCTCAGGTTTGCCGGGCCGCGGACGACAGGTCGACGTAGCGTCTCCACGAGTTCGCCGGGATGTACTCCGACCGTCTCCCGCGCTCCTGCCGCGAAGATCGTCTCCGAGACCTCGAAACCGACACAACGCCGGTTCAACCCGATGGCCGCGTTCGCCGTCGAAAAACCCCCGAGGAAGAGGTCGCAGACGAGGTCGCCCTCGTTGCTGCTGTACTGGACCATCTTGGTGAGGAGTGCCGTCGGGAGTTCGTTTTTGTTCTTCGCCCTGCCCGGTTTGTATTCCCGGTTGATGGTCCAGACGTCTTCCCGGTCGAGGTAGTTGAGGCATCCCCCGTCCTCTGTCTTCTCCTCCCTGCCGAAGCGCGCCTCCAGATTGAAGGTCCGCTTTCCCCCGGGCTTTTCGTAGAAGAGGATGTGGTAGTGGGATGAGACATATTTTCGGCTGGTGTACACGCCGAAGGGGTACTTCCAGATGATGTGGTTCACCTCCTCAAGGGAGGTCTGGCGGAGGGCGTGGAGGATGTGGTAGAGGTTTGTGTAGCCGGAGACGATATAGAGGGAACCGCCCGGTCTGAGGATCCGTTCGGCCTCCCTGATCCAGCACTCGCTGAATGCCCCGTACTCCTCTTCCGGGATCTCGACATAGCCGTCCACCACGAACTCTTCGTCCCTGTTGTAGTGGCGGTCCATCCTGTCGCCATGGATGCCGTACGGCGGGTCGGTGATGATCAGGTCGACGGAATCCGTCTCAAGGTGCTCCGCGGCGCCGCGGACGCAGTCGCCGTTGTAGAAGAGGTTCCTGCCAATAGTGACCGATCTCATGTCATCATGTCTGACCCGGCAGTGTGTTTCTTTCCCTGTCCTGCCTCTAGTGATGTATTCCGGTCTCTGTTTTTGTTTTTATCGGTTGCCCTGTTACACAGGGAGGTCATCCCAAAACTGATCCGAACCCTCATTCACGCCGATGAAAGGATTCAGCCGATGAAAGGACTCACATTCGGTTCTGAAAAATTCTGTTCTGAATTCTGTTCTGGCGTCTTGTCCGGGGGGTTTCACCCCCCGATCCCCCCATCATTGCGAGAGGGGGTGGAGGGCAATCTCCGTCATCAGGATCTCTTTTCCCTGACCCTATCCCGTTTCGGGGGTCCGGGGGCGTCAGTCCCCCGGCAGAGAGGTCGGGGAAGGCGGTGGTTTCGCACTATGCTTCAGGGAATTCAGGAAGATACCGACCCGATCATGATATTTTCTCCCGATCCCTGCATGCAGAGATGGGGGGAATGAACGAGAGTTTTGGGATATGCTCAGGATATGCCGCCCCGGCAGGAGTGCGACAGGGCCCGGCCCTCGCCTTCTCAGAAGGGCCGGGAAAAAAGTCGGGGACCTTTCTCCCCTATGCCGTGACGGTGATGTAGTCTTCCTTTATCTCCTGCCCGCGTGTGGCGTTTTCGCCGTACACGGTGAGGTTGACGTCAAAGCTGCCCGGTCCGGTGTAGGCATGGGCAGGGTTCTGCTCTGTCGAGGTGTTGCCGTCGCCGAAGTCCCAGAGCCACGAGGAGATATTCACGACCGTGCTCAGGTCGGTAAACTGCACGGCCAGAGGGGCCGGTCCCGACGTCCTGTTTGCGGTGAAATCGACCGTCCCTGCGGGTTCGCTGACATTGATGAAGCCTTCCACCGATGTGTTCCAGGTGACGTTCTCCGCATCTGTCAGGGTGAGGGTGACGGTAAAGAGCCCTGGTTCATGGTAGGTGTAGATCGGGTTCTGCCGTGTCGACATATAACCGTCTCCGAAGTCCCAGTACCACGAGGAGATGTTGTCCACCGTGCTCAGGTCGGTAAACCGGACTGTGAGCGGGGCCTCCCCTGCGGTGACGTCCGCGGAGAAGTTTACCGCCGACGAGGCATTTGTCGGGGTCACGTTGATCAATCCCTCTTTTGTTGCGGTCGATGTCTTGTTCTGTGCATCTGTCACTGTCAGGGAGACATTGTAGAGGCCTGCCCGGGTATAGGTGAACGCCGGGTTCTGCTCTGTCGAGGTGGCGCCGGCGGTTCCGAAGTCCCAGAACCATGAGGTGACGTCCCTGACCGTGCTCGTGTCGTTGAACTGCACGGTGAGCGGCGCCGGCCCGCTTGTTGGTTCTGCCGTAAAGTTCGCTGTGTCCTCCCCGGCGAGACGGATCGTCATGTCGACGGCAGTGGTTGCGCTCTCCACGGTCTGTTCGAAGGAGTCTGTCTGGGGTGCGTAGATGAGCCTGATCTCCTCGCCGTCGCGGAGCGATTTATATGTCGCGTTGTTTGTGATATAGGCTGTCGCGACGTCATAGAACCACCAGATTGTCGTTTCGTTGTCTTCCGCACTCACGGCGATGTCATTGACTTTGTTGACATAGAACCCCCACTCTGCCTCCCAGACTTCATACGAGAAGTTCCCTGCTTCTGCTGCGGCATCGAGTGCTCCGAGCGGGGTGTTGCGGCTGATCTCAACGTCGGTGTCGGTGTTGATCGGCCTGATCATGAAAGTCTCGTCAGGGTCGACTGTCACCGTCCCTTCCCAGACCGTGTTCACCTCGACCGCCGGCACGGCGACGGACGCCCGGGACTGCAGTGCGGTGTCGTCGCCTGCTCCCCCTGCGAGAGAGAGGTGGCTGATCTCTTCTGCGGCCAGCGCCCCTGCTGGTAGGGCCATGCACAGGACGAAGAGCAGGAGCATTCCGGTTATGCTGTGTGTACGCATCATTCTCTTTGTCTCTCCATTTTTTTCCGGGTGGTGCGGCCTCGCCTCCGTGACAACCCTCGGGTCCGGCGGTGGCAGACGGCGACCTGCTCCGTGCAGGCATCTCCGTACTCGGTTTCCCGGCCGATGGGCCATGGCCACATACCGCTGGATTTCGGGAAGTATGATGAAGTGACAGATATAATAATGCATTCATGTACGTGCCGGCCCTGCCGTCTGCTCCCTCAGGTGGCACCTGCCTGTCCTCCGGGGAAGAGAGGGAATTGGTCGTCATGACGAAAGGTGCCGTCGTGAAACCCGGCCAGGGACGTGTCGAGGAACTGGTTGCCTGCCACCGACACCTGGGCGTCGTCACATCAAAATGTGCAGAAAAAGAAATTCGGGGATTGATACAATCCCCATCTATGCCCCAGCCCGGATTTGAACCGGGGACAACCAGATCTTCAGTCTGGCGCTCTCCCAGTCTGAGCTACTAGGGCGACCACTACATGTTGGTATTTCCGGTTAATAAATGATGCGGTTGCCACCGCCGCCCTTTTTATGCCTCTGCTCCCAGAATGTAGGTAATGGTTAGCGTCATCGATGGCAGGAAGACCACAGACGAGGACATTGTCGCCGCGGTCGAGGGGAGGAAGGCCGGGGTTCTTCACCTCACCCACAACGATCTCGACGCCGCCGGTGCCGACGCCGTCCTCAGGATGAAGTGCGGGAAGATCACGACGATCTTCTCGTCGGTCGGTCGGTATACCGCGATCCTCGCCCTCATTGCAGGCTGCAAGGGGCGGTTCGACGTCCTCTCGATCAGCGACCTCGGGTACCAGAAGGGGGTCGAGGGTATCGTGAAGACGGCGGCAGGGAATGGCTGGAAGGTCGAGTGGCGCGATCATCACCGCTGGACCGCCGCCGAGACCGCGCTCGTCGAACCGCACTGTTCCCTCCTCCACATCGACACGACGGTCTGCGCCACCGGCGTCGTCGCCCGGGATATCATGCCCGGCGACGGGACGGCCGCGGAGGTTGCCAGGGTCGTCTGCGACTATGACCTCTGGAAGAAGGAGGACCCGCGGTCAGACGTCCTCGGGCAGGTGACCCAGCGCCGCCAGCACCTCACCTATGTGCGAAACCTCCTCATGCAGGGAAAGTTCACCGACCGCCGTGTGGCGGGGGTGTATGCCGAGATGAAAGCCGAGATGGACGCCGACATCCAGGCGAGCATCAGGGAAGCGAAGATCTACGGGAAAAAATACCGGATCGCCTTCGCCCCCCTCTACGGCTACCCGTCGGAGACGGCCCATGCGATCAGGGACGCACTCGGCACCGACATCGAGGTGATCGTCTCCTCGAACGGCCGGTTCTCCATCAGGTCGGTCCCGCCGGTCAGCCACCTCATCGCCCGCGAGTTCGGCGGCGGCGGCCACCCGAATGCGGCCGGGGGAAACCTCCCCTTCACTCTCATCGACCGCTTTTTCTTCTGGCTCCTCAAGAAGAACCGTCGCTTCGACGACCTCGTCGCGGTTGCCGAAGTTATCTGAGGATATAGGCCTCCTCACGGAGGGCCTTCCACCTTTCCTCCTCTCCCTCCTCTGTATAGCCCGCGGCCGCGATCTCGTCGGCGTCGAAGTGGCCCGCGGCCGCCATCAGGTCTTCGTGGGCCGGGTGGAGGAGGGCGAGTTCGCGGACCTCGTACTCGTCGGCAAGACGCCCGGCCTCGCCGATCCCGGCCGGGTCGGTGATCAGCGTTGTCTGGTGTTCGAGGAGCGCCTGGAGGTGGCCGATATCCCTCTTCAACGGGAAGAAGCAGGCTTTCTTCCCTGCGAGTTCTTCCAGTTCGATCTCTCCGGCCTCCTCCGCGATGAGGACGTGGCCGCCCGCGCCCGCGTCCCGCATCTCCCGCATCAGGCGGCCGAAGGCATCGACGACCTCCTCCGTCATCTCGTCGTCGTCGCCATAATACGCGTCCGTGAACTTGAAGAGGGACGGCGCCGGCAGGGCGAACCAGAGACCCTTCTGTCGCCGGGCAAGCATCCTGACATCCACGACCGCTTCCTCCGCCCGGACGCCGACCTCGCCGGTCACCGCCGTACCCTCGATGCCCTCAAGGCATCCGAGCACGCGCTGCGCATAGAAGCGCCCGCCCGCGCAGGAGATGTCCACGCCCTGCTGGAGGCCGAAAGAGCGCTCTATCTGATAGGCCGTGAGGTCACCGCCTATCCCCCGCCTCTCCTCTATCCAGGGAGCGAGTTCGTCGACCGCCGGCGTCCCGACCTCAGCCCCGAATGAGCGTGTCCTGACAGCAATCCGCTTCATCGGATAGTGAATCGCCCTCCTCCCATATAGGGATGATCGAAAGGAAAGGCAGATGTGCCGGTGCGGCAAGGGATCTCCATGGATAGCAGGCTCTCTGTCAGGCAGATGGAGCGAAAAGACGTCGACTTCGCCATCGCCCTCGCGCGGGATGAAGGCTGGAACCCCGGCCTCCATGACGCCGACGCCTTCTATGCCCAGGACCCGGCAGGTTTTTTTATCGGTGAGGCTGAGGACGAACCTATCGCCTGCTCCTCGATGGTGCGGTACGGCGACCGCTTCGCCTTCTTCGGCCTTCTCATCGTCAGGCCGGACGCCAGAGGGCGGGGGTACGGCCTTGCTGTCACAAAGGCCGCACTCGCCCATGCGGGAGACCGGACGATCGGCGGCGACGGCGTCCTTGCGATGCAACAGAAGTACCACGACCACCTCGGCTTCGACGTCATATACCGGAATATCAGGTACAGGGGGACGGGAGGCGGCACAATGCCCGACGGCCTGGTGCCTGCGTCCGCGTTTTCCTTCACTGACCTCGTTGCCTACGATGCCAGCATCTTCTCCGCGGCACGGCCGAAATTCCTCGCGCCCTGGCTTTCGCAAGAGGGCGCGACCGCACTCGCTCTCTCTGGCCGCGACGGCATCGCCGGGTACGGCGTGATACGGCCCTGCTTTGAGGGCTACAAGATCGGCCCCCTCTTTGCCGACACTCCCGCCGCCGCGGAGGCTCTGCTCGACGGCCTGCTGGCTTCGGTCCCGGACGCCCCCGTCTTCTTCGATGTCCCCGAACCGAACCCTGTCGCCGTCTCCCTCGCGAGGGTGCGCGGCATGGTGCAGGTCTTCGAGACCACGAGGATCTACCGCGGCACCCCGCCATCCGTACCTCTTGACCGGGTCTACGGCGTCACGACCTTCGAGCTCGGGTGAATCGCCCATGAACTCTTTTTCCGGCGGAGTTCACGGCGAGCCCATTTAAATAATCTATGTATATCTTCACCACCAAGAGGATACAGATGAGTGGCAAACCGTTGCTGGTGACATGCGGGCTTCCCTACACGAATGGCCCCTGTCATCTCGGGCATCTGCGGACCTATGTCCCTGCCGACTTCTATGTGCGATACCTCAGGCGGTGCGGGGAGGACGTGGTCTTCATCTGCGGGTCTGACAACCATGGAACGCCGATCGTGATCAGCGCCGAGCAGGAGGGTGCGACCCCCCGCGTCCTGGCCGAGCGCTACCACGCGCACTTCGACGAGACCTTCAAGCGCATGGAGATCTCCTTCGACCACTTCGGCATGACAGACGACGCAGCCAACCACCGCCGCGCCCAATCGATGGTGCAGGCCCTGATCGACAACGGCTATGTCTACTCGCAGACGATCCAGCAGAGTTTCTGCACGAAGTGCAACCGTTTCCTCCCTGACAGGTACGTGGAAGGTATCTGCCCGTACTGCGGGGCGAGTGCGCGGGGCGACGAGTGCGACCGCGGCTGCGGCCGCCACCTGGAACCCGGCGAGATCAAGAACCCGGTCTGCAAGGTCTGCGGGTCGCCCGCGGAGATGCGTGAACAGGAGCACTTCTTCTTCAAACTCGGCGAGTTCAAGGACTTCCTCCTCACCTATCTGGATGGCCTCTCCGGCACCTCGAATGCCCGCAACTATGCGATCGGGTGGGTGAAGGACGAACTCCATGACTGGTGCATCACCCGGACCCTGGACTGGGGCGTGAAGTTCCCTGGCCGGAACGACCTGGTGGTCTATGTCTGGGTGGACGCTCCCATCGGCTACATCTCCTTCACCGAGGAGTGGGCGGCGAAGACGGGGAACGACTGGAAGTGCTACTGGTGCGGCGAGGGCGAGGTCACTCACTTCATCGGGAGCGACATCATCTACCATCACTGCATCTTCTGGCCCGCCCTCCTCCACGGCGCGGGCTACGGGACGCCCCATGCCGTCGTTGCCTCGGGCATGGTGAAGTTCGAGGACCAGAAGTTCTCGAAGTCTCGCGGCTATGTCGTCTGGACGAACGATGACTACCTGGACCAGGGCCTCCCGGCCGATTACCTTCGCTACTACCTCCTCTCGTACACGAGCCACACGAAGGAACTGAACTTCTCCTGGCGGATCTTCCAGGAGCGGGTGAACTCCGAGATCGTCAACACTCTCGGGAACTTCTTCTACCGCACCCTCCACTTCGCCCACAAGTTCTTCGGCGGCGTCCCGCCCGGCCAGGCCGACCCCGAGGTTCTCTCCGAGATCGGGCGCTGCCTGGAGGGGCTGGACGTCTCGGTGCGGGAGTACGAGTTCAAGAACGCGGTGGACTCGATGATGGCGCTCGCCGCCTACGGGAACACGTACATCCAGAACAACGCCCCCTGGAAATTGGTCAAGACCGACCGCGCCGCCGCGGAGCAGGTGATCATCAACTGCCTCCAGATCGCCCGCGCCCTCGCCCTCATCATCGAACCGGTCATGCCCGACGCCGCGGGGCGTGCCTGGGCGATGCTCGGCTATGCTGACAATGTCTCGGCCCACCGGGTCGACGAAGCGCTCGAACTGGTGCAGAGCGGACCCCTGCCGGCACCCGAACCCCTCTTTGCAAAGATCGAGGACGATAAGGTGGCTGAACTGGAAAAAATTCTGGAAAAACGCGTGAGTGAAGCACGGATGAAAGAAATGAAAGCAGCAGAAGAGACCTCTGAGATCTCCATCGACGATTTTGCGGCGATGGACCTCCGGGTCGCCCGCGTCGTCAGCGCGGAAGCGGTGAAGGGTTCGAAGAAACTGCTGAGGATCATGGTCGACCTCGGCGACGAGCAGAGGCAGGTCGTCTCCGGCATCGCCACGTTCTACTCCCCCGAAGAACTCGTCGGGAAGAGCGTCGTCATGATTGTGAACCTGAAGCCCGCGAAGATCTTCGGGATCGAGAGCCAGGGCATGATCCTTGCGGCGGGCGACGCGGCCTCCCTCCTCATGCCCCTGCGCGATGTCGCGCCCGGCACGAAGATCCGATAAACTCTTTTTTTGGCTCTGTAGAAACCCTCATACTTCGGCCGATGTAACCCCGATCCTATGAAGAGGTATACAGATCCACTGCCTTCCCCACGATCTAGCCGGGGGACTTTTGCCCCCGGACCCCCGCTCAGGATTGGACCTCAAAGGGGCAAACGTGCATTTTGAAAAGGGGACTGCCCTCCACCCCCTATCCCAGTGGCAGGGGGATCGGGGGGCGGCAGCCCCCCGGACCAAGCACATCTGAATAGAATTTTTCTCCCTATCGCTTCAGGAAGTACTTTCCCATGAGGGTTTCTACAGAGCCCTTCCTCCCTTCATTCCTCGACCCGCACCCTTACCCTGACCGTGCCGGCCCCGTCGTTGATCCCGACCTCCCAGATGCCCGCGGAGGGGAAGGGTTCGACGGTGTCGAGGTAGTCGCCGGAGAAGACCATCCCCGGTTCATTGGTGATCCAGTATTCCGGGGTGTCGGCGCGGCCTGTGCCGTACCTGAAGAGGTACCAGGTGGTGTTCCGGCCGCCCGCGGTGGGCCGGAGGACGCCTCTGCCGACCGTGTGGCCGACGCCCTCGGGGTCGGTGAGAGTGACATCCACGGCGCAGATCCCCTCGATCACGATCACTGTCCCGTTCCCCGCGCAGACTGTTTCAGCCCGTGGGATATGCGGGTCATGGGAGGGGGCCGTTACGATCAGGGGGTATGCGACGAGAACGACGGCTGTAACAAAGACCAGAAGAAGGGCGATTGGCCGCGTGAATGTCACACAGATGCTTCACGCTCCGGGAATATATGTTTTGTAGAAATGAGCGGGCCTGGAGGGATTCGAACCCCCGGCATCCGGGTTAGAAGCCCGGCGCTATGTCCTGGCTAAGCCACAGGCCCCTGTGACCACTAGAGTTTGCTCTCTGGAGTTAAGAAAGTTATGAAGGAGGGATCAGATGGCGTGGTAATGCGCCGCCTTTACCGCCTCCACCACGACCGGGTGGCAGATGGAACCGATCTCCACCGACTTCGCCATGGAGTTGCCGCAGTAACTGACCTGCACCCGGGCGGAGAGGCGCTCGCGCTCCTCGTAGTAGACCGGGTGGATATAGTCGATCACCCGCTTCATGTTGATGTTTACCGAGAGCACCCTGACGATGATCCCGACATCCCCGGCCGAGAGATCTTCAAGGTCGACGCTCGTGAGAAAGAGGTGGGTGTCGGGACCCGGTTCGAGCGCTGCGACGGAAACGACATTGTTCGTGCTCTGCAGCTCGATGGTCCGTGGTTTTCCCTGTTTGAGTTCGGATATGACCCCACCCGCTATCCCTGTCAATGCAGTCATTTTCATCGTGCATCACCCGTACATCGGAAGGTTCTCTTTTTTCTGGGGCGTTTCGGTGCTCTGGACCTCTTCGGCGAGTTTGTGCATCGTCGCCTCGATCTCGGCCGCCTGTTCGAGGAGAGGTTCGATATCGACGTCCAGCCCGTACAGGGTGTTGAGCACCTTCAGCGTCGCCGCCGCCGAGCGGGGGTCGGGGGTGTTCACCGTCTCGCCGAGGAACCCGTAGCCAGGGAGATTCCTGATCTTGCACTCGGTGAGGATGCTCCCCGCGATCCCGGAGATGCTCCCCATCGGGAGGATGACAGTCTCGTCCCTGATCCTCTCAAGCATCTCTTCCCGGGTGGCGACGCCGAAGACCCTCTTCTCCGGTTCGTTGGTGACGATGCCCGCGATGGTGATCACCTCCCTGACCGGGTACCCGGCGAGCCATTCGATGATCCCGTTTGCGACTTCATAGCAGATCATCGGGTGGATCGGGATGTCGGCGACGATGGCCGCCGTCTCCGCCTTCTCGTAGATCCTGACCGGGACATTGATGACGCCCTTGGCCATCATGGCGACAGGCGGGAAATATTTGCTCGTGATGTTCCCGATCTGCTCGAACTCCATCTGCTCCACGAGATATTGCAGGGCAATGCTCCCGACGAGTCCACTGCCCGGAAAGCCCATGAGGACCAGAGGATTTTCGCCGCTCAGGGGCTTTGAAGTGATTTTTATCTCCGGTTCGGCCGACATCATCTTAAGATACACAGTCGACTACATAAAGTACTATGCAGGAATATCCGATTAAGCGGGGGTTTAAGGACGGGCTTGGCGAGCGGATGGTCGCCTCCCTCTCGGAGTGCTTCGGCGTGGAGCCTTCGGAGACGGCAGGCACGTACACCATCTCGTACGGCGCCCTGAAGATGCTCGCCGTCTCCCTCGGCCCGAAGGGGAGCACGGTCCTTGTGGACACGGAGTCAGACCTTGCCGCGGACGACGAGACGATCCTGGATACGAACCGCCGGTTCAGGAAGTACCTCGATGTGGTGACCGGGTACACCTCGAAAGAAAGGGCGAAGAAGATGCAGAAGGCTGATTGAACAGAATACTTTTTTCCGCCGGCTTCATGCAAAATGGGGAGTGATTGATCACTCCTTCCGGTTTCTCCCGATGTAAAATCCGGTGATACATGCAATGACGACGAGCGATAGCGCCGCCGCCGTCCAGATGATCGTGTTCAGGTCGCCGGGTGATTCAACGACCGGTCCGGCGGTGCCGAGGGGTCCGGGGGTCTGAACTCCCGCGGTGGCGGCAGGGGCCGGGGGCAGGGTCGCCGTGGTGGCGGCGGCCTCGAGGGCCGGTGCCGTGGTGATGGCGACCTGCGGGGAGGAGGGAGCACCGCCTGCGCCGCCGCCACCCGGACTGCCGCCGGGGCCGCCCGGCGTGGTGCCGCCGCCTGCCTGTACGCTCAGGTCAATGTTTCCGAGTTCGCCGGATCTGAAGACTGCGGTTTTTGCAGCTTTATTCCCGTTCACGGTGAAGGTGATGGTCTTGCCGATCGCATCCCCTCCGCCCTTGACGACAAGGCGGTCGTCGTCTATTTCAACTCCACCATAAACCCCTGTCCTGTCCGTAGTGAGTTTGCCGTACGATGTACCGTCGATAAATGCTTCGATCACTGTTCCTACAGGTGCCGGGTTTCCGTTGATGGTTAACGTCCCGCTGAACTCCTGAGGGACGACCGGTGTTTCGTTGGCTGCTACGACGGTGCCGATCAGGGCTGCCATCGCGAGGATGAGCACGGTGATTGCTGTTCTGCCTTTCATCATATTCCCTCAAAAATTTTAGATGCTGATGGCGGCCAGAGTGCCGCCGGTCCGCATGAAGAGCCAGTATCCCTCTCCGGGGTTGAGATCTCTCTCGTCTGTGTGCGCTCCGCTGCCACCGTTGATGATCGAGGATTCGTAGGCCTGGTCCCTGGCATCAAGGCCGATGAGGATTGCCCATGCCTCTTTCACCGATACGAGTGCGTCCTTTGCGGGTGCCGGGCTGATGTCAGAGAAGCCGATGGCGTTCCATCCCGGTACGAGGTTCTTTGTCGGGGCGGTTACGGGTTTGAGGGAGTCGAAAGTGAGCACGACGGTTGCAGTGCTGTTAGAGTAGATCCAGATACCATCGAGAGGTCTGATCTGCGTGCTGGTCTTGAGGGCTTCCCAGCCGTTCGTACCGTCATAGCCGAAGATCGAGTGACCGGCACAGTCGACGCCGCTGAAGACGGTGACGGTGTCGTTGCCGGGCGCGAGGGTCCTCGGGGTGGAGACGAAGTTCCAGCCCTTGTGGAGGGTGAGGGCCATGCCCTCATCGCTTCCCGGGAGTCCGGTGAGCCTGATCGCGTCGATGCTGCCGAGCTGCTTCTCGGCGGGGACAGAAGGCCCGACGAGTTTGAGAGGCCAGTCCCCTTCTTCGAGTGGTCGGCCGCCAATCTCGTTGGCGAGGATGTAGCCGTTGTTGCGCTTCACGTCGGCACTCTGGAGCTCGACGTTTCTGTCGTCGGCTGTGCCTGCGATGCCGTCTGGGCCGTAGTCGATGAGGACGATGGTATAGCCGGCGTCGGCGAGGTCGTCGCGGTATGCCCCGGCCCCGTGCGACTGGCAGTCGTCGACCCAGCCGCAGAGGAGCCAGAGGGGCATGCCCGACCAGGTCTTCCCGCCGTCGGTCCACTCGGCCCGGTGGATGCCGCCGCTGCACTCGACGCCGTGCTCGTAGTAGGTCCGGCTCATCTCTTCAGCGATAGCACCATTGAGGGTGAGAGTCCAGTCCTCTCTGGGTGCAGGCAGGATCTCGATAGTGTCGACCTTTGCAACTGAGATCCCGGCCACTGAGGGTTTCTTCTCGTAGTAGTGCCAGTAGCGTGCCGGGAGGCACTCGTGCATGTCCCAGTTGCCGAAGATCCCGTCCGGGGCCATGAAGAAGAGACGGGGGCCTTCGCGGTATGCCGGGACTTCACCCTGATAGTCGGTCCACCAGGCGAGGATGGCCTCCCCCTGCCTGGTCGCAGGAGTGTAGACTGAAGAGTACGGGAGGGCTCCGGTGTATCCGTCTGTGGCGGTGAACGTGATCTCGTTGCCTTCTTCCGCACCGCCGACGAGGCTGCAGAGGTCGCGCACGGAGGTGCCTTTCACGACTTCGTTGATCTTGCCCGGGTTGGCGTTGACTGTCTCTTCGGCATCCCAGAAGTCGTAGGGTTTGCCCGGGTGGGTCTCGTTCCACGCGTCACTGAAGACCGGGCCCTGGAAGTGGAGTTCGGTGCCGTTCTCTCCGCCGTAGACAGGGAGGTTCTTCTTCATCCACCGCACGGTGACGGTGGTTTCATCGGCGATGGTCCTCCCATCTTCTGCATACTTGACGATCCTGATCTTCGGAAGATCGGCGAGGGCGAGGACGGTGACGCTCGCGGTGCCCTGCACCCCCTCGCTCTCTGCGGTGAGGATCGTGGTGCCGCCGGCGAGGGCCTTGAAGTATCCGGTGGCGTTCACGCTTCCGACGGTGGTGTTGCTGCTCGTCCAGGTGAAGACGAGGTCTTCGATCGCCTCGCCGGTGTCGTCATACCCTGCGGCCGAGAACTGGAAGATCTCTTTCTCTTCAAGTTCGATGTCGGCCGGGGTGACGGTGACGGTGGTGGGTGCAGGTCCTGTGATCTCGCCGTCCTTCCACTCGCCCATCATCGGGTAATCGTCCTTGTAGGCGCCAAAGGACATCGGTGTGTCGCCGATGCCGTTTTTGTCGGCGTCGATGCCGGTGTACCCGCTGTAGTGGTTCCCGACGTAGCCCGTGTACTCGCCGCCGCGGTAGGTGTAGGTCACCTCTTCGGGGGAGTGGTAGGTGTTGCCGGTCAGGATCTCAACAGGACCGAGGAAGGCGTTGGCCCAGACGATGTTGTCTTTCGGTGTGTCTTTGATGCAGATCTCTTTATCGATGTTTTTCTCGCAGGTGTTGTTGAAGACGAGGTTGCCGGAGACGGTGTCCCTGAGGCTGAGGCCGCGCTTGGTGTTCTCGTGGCAGGAGTTCTCTTCGACGGTGTTGCCGGTGGCGTCGCCGCCGAGGTGGATGCCGTTGTAGCAACCGGCGCAGTCGTTCTTCCTGACGATGCAGTTGTCGAAGCCGACGATCTCAATGCCTGCGACGTGCTCGTCGGTCGGGCCGCGGACGGAGAAGCCTTCAATGGTCACGCCGTCGGCGTCGACGTCGAAAACCGGTTTGTCGGAGGTCGCGGCCGTGACGGTCACGGCGCCGGCGCCGTTTTCAGTGCTGATGACGAGATGTTTGTTCACCAGCACGTTCTCGGTGTAGGCGCCGTCTCTGACGACGATAGTGTCGCCACCATTCGAGGCTGCGACTGCATCAGAGATGCTGGTGTAGATGCCTTCGCCGCCGTCGTCGTCGACGTACCGCGTCTGCGGTTCGGGCGGCGGTGCGTAGGCGTCATGCGCCGACATTAACGGTGCATAATCGGTGCCCAGGCCGTTGGGGAGGGCGTACGGGGTGTCGATGACGCCGTCGTTGTTGGTGTCGTCGCCGGTGTAGTCGGACCAGAAGTTGCCGAGGTAGCCGGTGTGAGTGGCGCTGTTGTAGGTGTAGGTGATGGGGGTGGAGTTCCAGATCTGGGCTGGTGATGTGGTTGAAATCACATCTGCGGCTTTGTCGATGAAGTCATTGAGATAGACTCTGTTGTCGCCGCCGGACTTGTAAAATTCAAGCCCTGCTGTGGAAGAGGAGCTGAATGTATTATTGACGATGGTGTTGTTTGAAGAAGTTGGACGTGAGATGGATAATCCGACTCCTTTATTCTTTATGAATAGATTATCTGAGATTGTACAACTATTTGCATAATTAATGGTCATTGCAGAATATTTACCTGTGGTATTTTTGACGACGTTGTGCGAGAATATGGTGTTATTAGCACCAATATTGATTCCGCTAGGGGCTGTAAGTCCATCAAAGACACAATGTGTAATTACCGAGTCGGAACAGGGTCCAATATTATAATCAATAAAAATCCCAGATGTACTGTTGGTCACCAATACGCCCTCAATCCGCGTTCCGGTTGCGTCTGCTGAGGAATGCCCGAGTCCAAAACCAATCAATTCACTCCCTCTGCAGTCGACAGTCACCAGATCGGCGCCCTCGCCAATGATAGATAGGTGAGGTTTCTGTACTTGAAATTCTGAGTAGGTGCCGTTGTAAAGGAAGATCGTGTCTCCTGGCTGAGTATCTACGGCCCCAGTAATACTTGTGTAATCATTAATGTCGTCGCCGCTATGGAGGTACCATGTCGTCGCCGCTGTCGGTGTTATGAGGAGAGCAAGCAGAATAAGGTAGAAAATTCCAATCGATTTTTTCATAATAATCACCATAGAAAAGAAAAAAAGGGTTAGTTGGTGTGGTGATGGGTCACCACGAGCTTTACGTAGTCGGTCGCAAGAATTGATACGTCTCTGTCGACAATACCCTTCTGCTTCACGAGCACGGTGACGTCACCGTTAATGATGTAGTCGCTGATGCTTGAGGTGATGTCGCCCGTGAGCGAGATTTCGGTGCCGCTGGTGCTCTCTTGCAGGAGTTCGTAGGTGCTGCCGTCCCAGATATAGAGTTCAGCACCGTTCGTCCCACCAGGGTGTGTGCCGGTACCGTTCCACGTGACGGCGAGTTTCTCGATGTTGGCAGCGTCCTCGGTGACGTTGAAGACGAAGCGCTGGGCGGCGTACTCGCCATCGTCCACACTGAGGGTATACTCGGAGGTGCCATCGTCAACGGCGATCTTCGAGGTATCGACGGTGGTGCCGCTCGGGTCGTTCAGGCCCGGGGAGGCGCCGACGCCGCCCTTGTACGCATACTCGACGGTGTCGCCGCCGGTGGCGAAGTCATAGCGGTGCGGGGGGTAGATGTCGATGTTGGTGACCTGCTTCACCGAGAGGCCCTTTGCAGAGGGGTACGCTTTGTAGTTGTCATTCTTGTCGTACCAGTACTTCCAGTACCAGGACGGCAGAGACTCGTGCATGTCCCAGTTGGTGAAATTGTTGTCGGTCGCATCGTAGAAGTAGAGACGCATGCCGTCGCTCCAGGTCGGAACATCGCCATAGACGGAGTCCCACCAGGTCAGCACCAGTTCGCCGAGTTCTGAGGGCGGGTTGTTGACGTGGGTGGCGTTGAACCACGTGGTGTAGGTCTTGGTGCCAACGCTCGTGATCGCGATCTCGTCGCCGGCGCTCATGCTGCCAACCTCGCTGACAATGTCGCGGATCAAGGTGCCGTTGTGGCCGCCGTAACTGACGAGGTTGACTCCCACCTCGTCCTCGTCCCAGATGTTGTAGTCGCTCTCGTTAAAACCTGCGGCGATCCACTCGTCCAGAAACACCGGGCCCTGCATGTAGATGTCGCCGTTGCTTACGACATCGTCGTACTGGCTCCTAAGATACGTATAGGTAAGGTTCTCCGACTGGTCGATCGCGGAGTAGTTGTTGTCGCAGTACTTGGCCACGATGACGTTTGTCGTTCCTGCTGCCGCTGCCGGCATGACCAGCACCGCGAGGGCGATGCACAGGCAGAGAACTGCCATTGGCACTTTTATTCGTGTAATCATACTTCTAAGGGTCATTTTTTTCCTTTCCTGTCGTTTTAACGACAATGAATACTCGATCAAGACCACTATAAGTCTCTTTTGATGAAAATGTAAAAAATATTAAGCAAACTATGTTGATGTCATTGACAGATATGCACGATTTTTGCTGGGGAAATCCCGGAAAATATCGTATATATACGCGATATCTCTCTGTTATCTCTACATTGGGTTTAAATTTCTCTATTTGTGGGATCAAAGTGGTCCATTTCCACGTTTTGGCTCCTATTATAGGAAAAAATGAGAATATAATCGAATCTGTATTCTGCGCACACTATCCTGTGCCGAGGTCCCCGCGAAGGTGCTGTTGCCCTTCATATGGGGCCAGTAGCCCCGGCCGGGGAAAGTAGTGCCCGGTGTCCGTGAACCCGGCCGCTTTTCAGGTCTTCTCCGGCGGAAGAGAGGAGTATATTTTTCGAAATATTGGAGAAACCGATCGAGCCCTGCATATTTCGTGCTCAAAATATTTTGTGATAAGATACGCGAAATGTTTTGGGGATTAAAAAATCCCCGCCAGACCTGTTCATACCCCTATCGCCGCAAAATTCCCCTTCTCGTTCATGAAGATCCAGTAGCCCTCCTTCGGCCCCATGTAAGACACCAGGTTGCTCCCGGCGGTCACGGCCGGCCTGTACTCCTGTCTGATCCTGTCGAACCCGACAAGAGAGGACCATGCCCCGTCCACCGACTGCAACGTCTCCTCCACCGGTACGGGGACGGTGTCCGAGAACCCGATCGCGTTCCATCCCGGTGTGAGGTGCTTCATCGGCGGCACCTGTCGCAGGTCGGGGTTGTACGTCAACCCGACGGCGGTGCTCTCATTTGCATAGATCCAGATCCCGTCCAGCACCTCGAGCCGGTCATCCGACTTGAGCACCCGCCAGCCGTCAGGCTGGGCGTACCCGAAGATCGAGTGACCCGCACAGTCCACCGCCTCGAAGACCGCCACCGTATCTGCGCCGGGCGCCAGCCGTTTCGGCACCGAGACGAAGTTCCAGCCGGCGAGCAGGGTGAGAGTATCGTAATCGTCGCCGCCCGCACCCACGACGACGACGCGCGTGAAGATGTTGTTCTCCTCATCTGCTTCCTCAACGGCGCCGTCGGGGTCGGCGATGACGGAGAGTTCGTAGACCCCTTCGGCCGCCGGTTTCCAGACGAAGGAGACATCCGCATGGTCCCCGGCCGCAAGCCCGGCCACCGTTTCGGTCGCGGCCTTCGCGCCGTCCAGTGCAAACGCGACGACAAATGCGTCGGCGTCCTTTCCTCCGCTGTTCTCGACCCGTGCCGTGACCGTCGCATTGACGCCCGGATCGAGATCAGGCACCTCGATCCCGGTGACGAGGATGTCGGGCTCTCCGCTCCGGTCGATCACCACCCGGTCGAAGACCTCGCCGGGCGGGCGGATGCCGAGGACTTCCTTGTTGTCCTCGGAGACGTCTGCCACCGGTACGAACTCCATCGTCGCCGTTTCGTTCGCCGGGTCCACCGTCACCCGCGTATAGCCCAGCGTAAACTCCAGGCTGTTCTGGTACCCGATCTCTTTCTCCTCGGTGAGGGTGTACAGCGGGCCTCCGCCGGTCGCCGCGACGACGTACTGCGTGCCGTTCACCAGGTACCGCTGGTATGAATGGACATGCCCGTTGAAGACGACATCGACATCGTTCGCCTCGAATGTCGGCCCCCACAGAGTACGGAAGTTCTTCCATCCGCCCGGATGACTGGTTCCCGAACTGTACGGCGGGTGGTGGAAGGCGACGAACGTCCAGGACGCGGTGCTCTCCGCGAGGTCCGATGCCAGCCATGCCGTCTCTTCGTTCATCCTCGGCCCCACATCGTCGTTGGAGTCGAGCATGGCGACATGCACGTCGCCGCAGTCGAAGGAATACCACGAGGGAGCGCCGAATGCCGCCATGTAACCCTCTGCATCGTCCAGGTAGTCGTGGTTCCCGCGTGTCGGGTACAGCGTCGTGTTCGCATACAGCGCCCGCCCGGATGCGAAGAACCGGTCCCACTCTTCAAGGTTGTCCGGGTCGCCGACAGTGTCGCCGACATGGACCACGAAGGCGGCGTCCTGCTCCTCCGCGGCGATCCGGTCCGCGACGAGTTTGTGCCGCTCCAGCTGCGTGAAGTCGGATATCTGCTCCTGCGTATCGCCGTAGACGATGAAGGTGCACGGCCCGCTCTCCGGGAAGGTTCTGAAGGTCAAGTCCGCGGAGACGTTCCTGCCCGCGTGGACGCGGTAATGATAGCGCGTATCGGGCGCAAGGTCGGTGAGACTCACGTGCCTGAGCACCTCCTCGCCGGCGGCGGAGACATTGCGGTCGTACTTCCCGTGCTCGGTGAAGTACGCTTCAGCGGCGTACTCCACCATCCCGGCCGCCGGGATCTCAGTCTTCCAGTTGATCGTCGTCCCGTTCGTCGTCGTCCCGGTCAGGTACGGCCCCCACTGTACCTCCGGCACCGGCGGGAGGACCTCGTACTGGTCGACTGGCTCCGTCAGGGGATAATTATCACGATCCGTCTCCGAGACGATGTAGGGGATGTCGCCGATACCGTCGCCGTTGGCATCGGTGCCGTTGTAGTCATCCCAGTAGTTACCCAGGTGTCCGGTGTACGGCGTGCTATTGTAAAGATATTCGATCGGCAGGGAGGCATTGACTGTTGTGGCCGATTTAGAACTCCTCCAATTGACTGTATTTCCAATAAAGGAGTTCATATAAATAATTTCCACACCCTGACATTTTAGGGTACTAAGACCGCCTCCGTTCTTTGTGAGGGTGTTGTTGGTGATGATGTCGCCGGATGTCTCGGCTAAGTAAATTGCATCTCCTCCGTTCTGTGTGAATAGATTGTCGGCAATGAGGGAGTTATGCGACTTTTCCATAAATATTCCGTTATACCCACAGGAGATGTTGTTCGCTGAGATGGTTGCATTTCTGACATAACTGAAATAAATCTTCATCGGGTTTTTGCTCTTAGAGAATTCGTTCTCTCTAATTGTGACATTCCAGCACCCATTGCAATTGAGATCACAATACCCTTTTTTAGGCTGTCCTTCGTTTCCGAAACTATTTCTCACAAATGTCGTATTATTTGAATTTTTCAGAGATACCCCGAAGGCCTCATGCTCTGAAAAAGAAACATTGTTTATGATGGTGCCATCTGAAGAGATGGACCACAGCCCATATTTTGAGTCGCCCCTCACGCTGCTGTCGGAGATGATGTTCTGATGCGAGTTCGTGATCTTGATCTCGGACTCTCCGTTGGAAGCCATCACGCATCTCCGGATTGTATTCTCATCCGCTTCATTCAGATCTATTCCAGAAAGCGAGTTCTCGCTCCCGGTACATCCTGCAATGACATTGCCTTTTGAAGCATTGAGGTAGATTCCGTATTGGGCGTTCCTCTCCCCAAAAGAGTCGGTGAGGGTGATGTTTTCTGTGCCCCTCAAGATAATTCCATGAAAATTGGACGAAGCAGTGACATCTGCAACCCGGCAATCCCGCACCCCGTCCAGGAGAAGCCCGGCCCCCTCGTTCATCGCCCCGGTCAGCGCAAACCCTTCGATGGTGACGTTATCGGCAGTCACGGCGATCACGTCGTCCTGGGTATTCGCCGCCTTCACCGTCGTGGCTGCGGTGCCGTGCTCTGAGACGAGGGTCAGGCGTTTGCCGACATCGATGTTCTCGGTGTACGTCCCGTCCCTGACAAGGACGGTGTCCCCGGGATTGGCAGAGAGCACCGCTTCCTGAATGGTGGTGTAATCCCCGCTCCCGCCGATATCGACGACGATCGTTTTCGCCGGAGGAGGTGCCAGGGCAACCGTCACGGTCGTTGATCCCGAGACCCCGCCTGTCGTCGCCGTCACCGTCGCCGTCCCCTCTGCCAGCGCCGTGAAGAGCCCGGTGGCCGGGTCCACCGTCCCGACCGTCTCGTTGTCGCACGACCAGGAGACCGCGACGCCCTCCATCGGTCCGCCGTTCTGGTCCCTGGGCACGGCCGAAAACTGCTTCGTCTTCCCGACCACCGCCGTTGCATCCGCAGGATAGACCGAGATGGTGGTCAGCACCGGCCGCTCGCTCACTCTGATATATCCCTTCTTTGTCCAGGACACCGTACCCTCCGCGGCCGTCACCGTGAGGGTGACATTATATGTGCCAGGTTTTTTGTACTCGTGCACCGGCCGCTCATCCGGCGAGACGGCGGTGTCGTCGCCGAAGTCCCACTGCCATCCGGTCGGTGTCGTCGCCGAGGTCTCGGGCGTGAAGGCCACGGTGAGGGGAGCATATCCTGAGGTCTGGTTCGCGGCGAAGGTGACCCTGAAGAGGGGCGCTGGGTCCTGCGAATGGATGATGACCCGGTCGATGTACTTTACCGACAGCCCGGTGGTCGCCGGGTACTCATCAACCTTGCCGGAGATGTAATAGTGCCAGTATTTCTCGTCCATGCACTCGTGCATGTCCCAGTTGCCGAAGACATGCCACCCCCACGGGTTGGTGGAGTCGTCGGCAAAGAAGATCAGGCGCATTCCTTCAAAATAGGTTGGGACATGTCCAAGGTCGGGCCGCCACCAAGTGATGACCATCGGCCCCTGCCTGGGATCGGGGTCGTAGACGTTCCGGTACCCGAAATTTTTGTACATTCCGTCTTCGGCCTTGATCGTGACTGTGTCGCCCGGGTTCATACCGCCGACCAGTTCGCAGAGATCTCTGACGTCGGTTCCCTTGACGGCGTGATAGTCCTTTTCAGGAATATTTCCACTCTCTGCTCTGTCCCATCTTAGGTCCTCGTCTTTCTCCCCGAGTTCGGGCCCCTGGTGATAGTAATGCGTCACCCCATCTCCCTGTACCGGGAGATTTTCCTCCATCCAGTGATAGTCGACTGTTTCCTGTGCAATCAACGTCTCGTCTACGGCTAGTTTGGAAACCGTCACCTCTGTCGTTGGGGTTCCCGCCGAGACCGGCGCCACCAGGAGGAGGCCCAGGAGAACAAGGATAAGGAGGGGGGTGATGCTTGCTTTTATCCTCGATTCAGATATTGATTCTTTGAATAATCTTGATTTGCTATTTTTTTCACTTTTCATGCGATCTCATCCGGTAATATGTATATCGATATCACCTCTCTGCCGGTATTATAAATTGGTTTTCATTATTCTGTTAATTATGTTAAACTGCCTTTGTTAATGTCTCGGGCATGAAGGCGGGCTGAAAAACCGTGAAAAACGTGTGCGTTGCTTGAAAGTGGCGTGATGTCGGGATGAGTGCCTGAAAAAGGATTTTTCGCCCGCTCCTCTCCCCTCCGTCCGGGCATTTCTGGGGGATGGGGCCCTATCCGCCGATATGGGAGCGGATCCGGGATGCGCCCGTGATCAGAGAGAAAATGGGGTCGTATCTCGCTGTTTATGGGCTGGATGGGGCAAAAAAGAGGAAAAAGATTATTCGATCACGATCGCGGGCTTGAAGGGGAGGGCGGCGTCGGCCTTCGCCTCGCCGCTTCCCTCCGCGCTGAGGACCTGCACCGGCACGCCGAACTCCCTCTCCAGGAACTCCTTTGCCGACATAAAGACCGCCATCTCGTCGACGCCGTGCGTCGCAATGCTCCTGACCAGTTCTGGCGGCAGGCGGTGGATGAACTTCGTCACCTGTTTCGCCGTGTTCACCGCCTCCTTGCCGCGGGCCCGCAGGCCCTCGTCGGCCATCACGAGCTTCACCGCATTGGTCCTGTCCTCGGCCGCCGCGATCATTGCGAAGACCTGCTCCTTCCAGGTCGGGGCGACATAGAGCCTGATCGCCTTCGGCTGGAGCTGGATCAACTTCGTGATCGACTCCACGTCCTCGACAGTCCGTGCGAGGAGTTCCTCGGCAAGTTCAGCCTTCTCGTCGACCTTCGCAGTGTCGACCACAGGCCAGGGGGCGAAGGCCACGGGGCCGTCATTGCCCATCGCGTGCCAGAGTTCTTCGCAGGTGTACGGCACGATCGGGGCGAGCAACCGCACCCAGACAGAGCAGAGCTCCTGCACCGCCGCAGAACCCGGCGCGATCGTCGGCAGGCGCCTGCGGTACCACTTCAGGTCGGCCTCGATCCCGAAGAACGCCTCCTGGAGGGCCTGCCGCGTCTGGAAGTTCAGCATCGCTGCGGTGGCGTTCTCGATCCTGTGCTGCAGCCTGGAGATGAGCCAGCCGTCGATCTCGCGGCCGTCATTCTCCTCGACCGCGAGCCCCTCGGAGACCGTGTTCCAGAACCGCTCGATCTGCTTCTTCGCGCCGATCACCAGTTCGTTCCGCCAGTCGAAGTCCTGCCACGGCTCGGCCGAACCGATCAGGAACATCCGCACCGTGTCAGGCCCGAACTCGTTCAGGGCATCCTCCAGCAGGACGACGTTCCCCTTCGACGAGGACATCTTCGCCCCGTTCAACAGGCCCATGCCGAAGATGACCATTCCCTGCGGCTGTTTGTCCGCCGGCATCACCGCGCGGTGGTGGAAGAGCTGGAAGGTGAGGTGGTTCGAGATGAGGTCCTTTGCCGAGAACCGGTAGTCGTACGGGTACCAGTACAGGAACTCGGCCCTGATCGCGTCCAGAGTCTCCCTCGGCACCGTCGTCGGGTTGCCCGTGCCGTAAACGACGTACTCGAAGACCTCGGGCGTGAGCTTCTCCGCCTCGATCTTCTTCACGTGGTGGGCGATCGTGTAGAAGGCCATGTAGATCGTCGAGTCTGAGAGAGGCTCGATGATCCAGGCCGGGTCCCAGGGGAGCTTCGTCCCCAGGCCGACCCGGCGGGTGCAGGCCCAGTCCTTCAGCCAGTCCACCGTCCGGTGGAACTCGGCGCGGACCTCCGCGGGCACGACCTTCATCTCGTCGAGCTGCTCGTGCACCTCCGCCTTCCAGGCCGGGTCCGAGTACTGGAGGAACCACTGGTCATGGAGGATCTTCACGTACACCCGGCCGCCGCACCGGCAGATCACCTGGCGGGTGTCGAAGTCGAACATCTCCTTCGAGCCATAGTTCTCGACCATGATCGCGGCCACGTCGTCGCGGGCCTGCTTCACCGGCTTGCCGGCCTGGTCGCCGCAGTTCGCGAGAAGAGTGCCGCGGAGCACCTCGGCCGCGTACACCTCGCGGGTCACATCGTCCATCCTCGGGTCGAGCTGGTTCCTGATCCCGGCCTTTTCGATGGCGTCCTTTGCCGGGAGTTTGCCATATCCCTCGGTCTTGATGATCGCGACCGGCGCGATCTCGGCGAAGCGCCCCTCCTCCTGGAGGTCGCGCAGGGCGATATAGTCGAAAGGTGCGTGGGCCGGCACGGACATCACGAGACCTGAGCCCATGTCTGGGTCCACGAAGTCAGCGGGCAGCACGGGCACCGCCCCGCAGAGCGGGTGCGACGCCGTCGTCCCGACGATCTCCGTGCCCTTCACCGAGCCTGTGATCTTGACGGTGTGGTCCTGGAGTTCGAGTTTGTACGCCGCCTCGCGGGAGAGCACCCACGCCTCGCCGTCCACCGTCGCCCGCACATAGGTGACGCCCGGGTTTGCCCAGAGGTTGGTCACGCCATAGACCGTCTCCGGCCGCAGGGTTGCGCACGGGATCTTTGCACCCTGCCACTCGAAGACGACAAGGGTGAACTTCATGATCTCCGCCTTTTCGCCTTCGAGGAGGTCGTGGTCGCCCACAGGGTTGTCGCACGACGGGCAGTACTTCACCGGGTGGACGCCCTTCACCACATGCTCGCCCTCGCGGAGGTGCTTGTACTGCCACTCGATGTACTTCGAATACTGCGGGTCCACGGTGATGAACCGGCGGCGCCAGTCGATGGACAGGCCGCACCGGCGCATCAACCTCTCGTATTCCCCGGCAAAGTACCGGACGATCGTCATCGGGTCGTCGAACCTGTCGAGGACGTCCTGCGGCACCCGGTACAGGTCGCGGTAGATCCGCACCGTCGAGGGGTCGTTCTTCGCGATCCGGCGCGAGATCCCGATCACCGGCGTGCCGGTGACATGGAAACCCATCGGGAAGAGGACATTTTTGCCCTGCATCCTCCAGAAACGGGCGACCACGTCGGGTACGATATAGGTCCGCCCGTGCCCCACGTGCATGGCGCCGCTCGGGTACGGGAAGGCGACGTTCAGGTAGAACTTTTCCTTGTCGTCCGGGTTGGCCTCGAATGCCGCCGGCCATGTGTCCCGGTACTTCTCTTCCAGTTTCTGAATATCCCATTCAGCCACGGTATATCACTCCCACGATACTCTTTTTATACAGGTCTCAGTCTGATGGCCTCACGGTCGTTGTACCTGCGGATCAGTTCCTGTGCGATGCTGCTGCTCTTTGCCAGGTCGATCTCGCCCTTCTCGTTTACTGTTGCAGTAAAGAGGTACTCTTTCCCGGCAAAAACATCGACGATCGCCTCCCTGAATTCGGGGGCGACCAGGGTGAGATGCTTCTTCTCGACGCGGAGGCACAGGCCCTCGCTCGCGGGTATTTCCTCGGCGGTCTCCTTCACCTCCGGGGGCGGGAGCTCGGAACGCGGCCTGATATCGATCCCGATGCCGATCTTGTTTACGATCCCGGCGATATTCTTGCCGCCCCTCCCGATGGCTGCAGGGACGTCCTTGTCCTCGATATAGGCGACGGCCTTCGTGTCGCTCTTCATGAAGACATCGATAGCCCCGGCGGTGAACCGGCCGAGTTCACGCTGGACCTCCCGCTCGGTGACCTCCCAGGCGGTCTCTTTCTCCTCGGCTTCGGGTTTTTCTTCGGCAACAGGCTCGGGGGCTTTCTCTTCCGCCTTCGCCTCGACCTTTTCCTCGACCTTCTTCGCTGGTGCCTTCTTTTCGGCGCCGTTCCCTGTCGGCATCACGATCGTCTCGCCCTCGTACTTGAAGATCTCGAAGGCGATCCTGCCGGTCACCGCGTCGCGCACGGTCGTCACCGGCCTGATGTGCAGACCCGGGTCCATGCCCTCGGGCACCTTTATCGAGAAGCTGACATCGTAGACCCTGGTGATCTCGCCGTTGTCCACGTAGATGATGGTGTTTATGATCTGGGGCAGGACGCTCGGCTCGACCCGGCCGAAGAAACGCTGGATTGCGTCCTTCACCTCCATCGCATGGATCACGCCGACCATGCCGACGCCGGCAAGGCGCATGTCGGCAAAGACACGGAAGTCCTCGTTCTTCCGCAGTTCGTCGAAGACCACGTAGTCGGGCCGCACGAGCAGAAGCACCTCGGCGGTGTTCTCCATGCTCCCTTCAAGGGCGGTGTACTGGGTGATGTTGTCAGGCACCTGGAGGTCGCGCGGGGCCTCCATCGTCTTGACGATAAACTCTTTATCGGCAAGGAAGGTGGCGACGCTCTGGGCGAGCGTGCTCTTCCCGGCACCCGGCGGCCCGGCAATGAGAACGCCCTGACGGACGCCCGTGATCCGCTCCTTGATCTGGTCTGCCATCGCGTAGTTTTCGAGTGCCACGTCACGGATCGGCCTGACCGCCGTAATCTCCATCCCGTCGGAGAAGGGCCGCCGGGCGATCGCGATCCTGATCGATCCGATCTGCACCACGGTGATGCCGCGGCGCTCGATCTCGATGAAACCGTCTGGGTCGCGCTTTGCCCGTTCCAGCACCTCCTGTGCCATGGTGCGGAGTTCGTACTCGTTCATCGGGCTGTCGCGGAGCTGGACCAGACGCAGGTCCTTCATCGTCCCTTTTCTTGCCATCGGCGGGACGCGCTCCTTAAGATGGACGGCGATCGTCTCCTCGTCGAAGTACTGATCGAGCATGAGAGGGGTACACTCCCCGACCTGGGGCTTCAGGTACATGACGTCGATCCCTTTCGCCTTCGCCACCTCTGACTGGACGACATCGCTCGTGACGAACCTTGCGTCATATTCGATGGCGACGTTCCTGATCAGGGCGTCGATCTCGCCGCCGCTTGCGAGTTTGACCTGGCTGAGGCTCGGGCGTTCCCCCACATATCGGAGTTCTATAGTCCCCTCGCCTGCCATTCTGGAGAGGTTCTGCAGTTCTGTCAGACCGGAGAAACCGATCTCGCGGCCCTGGTTTGCCTGGGCCTCGAGCTCAGCAACGACCGCTTCCGGAATGATTATTGTCGACCCTGTATATTCACCGGTTTTTATCATCTGGGTGATGCGTCCGTCTATGACGACACTTGTATCAGGCACTATTTTCATAAAAAATTCACCATATTCTACGTGTCTTTATCCTTTATTAGGATATACATCCGCAGGATCGAAGAGCGGCGCGGCGATCTCCCTCCCCTCGATCGTCCGGTAAAAACAGGAATAATGGCCGGTATGGCAGGCCGCTCCCCTCTGCCTGACAAGGTACAGGAGGGCGTCCGCGTCGCAGTCGGCCCTGACCTCGACGACCTCCTGCACATTCCCGCTCTCCTCTCCCTTCTTCCAGATCTTCTGCCTGCTGCGCGACCAGTAGTGGGCAAAGCCCGTCTCCCCGGTCAGCCGCACCGCCTCCTCGTTTGCCCAGGCGAGCATCAGAACCTCTTTTGTCCCCGCGTCCTGCACCACGACCGGGACAAGGCCGTCTGCATAGTTCAGTTCCATCACCTCACACTCCTGCAAGTACCTTTATGATCATAAAGAGCAGGTCGCCGATAAAAAGTGCCGTGACGAAACCGGCGGTGATCGGGATGATGAAGGGGACGGCATAACTGATCCAGACTCTGCCTGCCTTTCTGTACAGGGCGAGTTCCTGCGCGTAGCGCTCGGGGTGCTCGCGCAGATCCTTCGTGTACATCCGCCTTTCGCCGCCCTGCACAGTCCGCCGCAGGGACTCGCGGATCGTGAGGAAGCGGCGGGTGATCGTCATGTCCTCCTCCTCGGTGATCTCCTCCATCACAAAGCCGAAATGGTTCCTGATATCTTTCCCTTCCACCGGATAGCCGAAGAACATGTACGGGAAGGGCGCCCTGTTCCCCTTCACGATATTATACACGCAGAGGGCGAGGGGCGCGACGAGGTTGAGGAGGAGGGCGTCTGTGATCACGGAGAAGGGAAAGAAACCCATGGGTGGGACGCCGAGCAGCGGTTCGATTGGGAAGGCCGGGATGCAGAGGGAAAGAAAGATCAGGGCCCAGGCATCGGCGCCGCCGAAGAGGTGGAGCATGCCGAAGGTATAGAAGACGGCGGCAAAGATCAGGGAGAGCGCGAGGAAGTACAGGGCCGTCCCGGAAAGGCCTCCGGCGAGGAGGCCTGCGTAAAATATGATGGCAGAGGGCCCTGCCACTATAAGCATCGGGTACCAGGTGCGGAAAGGCACCCGCCGTTCACGGTGATCGAGCATCGATGCGTAGAGAAGCGTTGCACCCACAGCAAGAGATGCGATGACAAGAGGAAGTATCATGACTCATATTTCTTATATTTTCATCCCTTTTTAAGGCTAACTATTTTCAATACATTTTAATACTGTGGGATAGGAGAATTGTATCATTCTCCGTTTGAATCCGGTGGTGTGTGTGATAGAGATAACTGTCGATTCAACGGCCTGTAACGGATGCGGTCTTTGCGTGAAGGATTGTCCGATGCGGGTCTATGAACTCAAAGGAGGGATCAGTGTTCCTGTCCGTCCCGAGAACTGCATGGGCTGTCTCTCCTGCCATGAGATCTGCCCTGCCCAGGCACTGGAACACCGGGGGGTCTACCCCTCGAAACGTCACTATGTCGATATCCGCGTCTGCGAGATGCTCAATCGGGTGATCTGATGGTCGACATTACTGCGGAAGAGATGAACAAACAGTTTCATGCAGGTGCGGTCTTCAAGGCCGAGGACGTCCCTCTCTCCTGCTCGCCGAACCCGAAGGAGCTCGAACCGACTCTCCACGGTGTCATGCATATGAACGGCATGATCATCAAGTCCCTGGAAGAGATCGCGGGTCGGGGTGCGAACGCCGTCACCTACCGCGCCGGCAAAAAGTTCGGCCATGAGACGGCGAAGTACTTCAGGAAGATCGACAATGTCGAGGAAGCCCTGCGCGAACTCTCGTACATCCTCCACGGCCAGTACACCTTCGAACTCTGGAAACCCGAGGACAAAGAGAACTATGTCGTCACCGAGAACGGGGAGACCTTCATCTTCCTCGTCTTCCACGACTGCATCGTCCGTCAGACCCTCCGCCGCAACGGCATGGAGCAGGGCGGCCCCCTCTGCCAGACTCTGTACGGCTATGTGGTCGGCGCGATTGAGGAGATCACCGGAAAACGGGCGAAACTGGAGATCGTCCACACCGGCCCGAATGCCTGCCTGAAGAAACTGATCCTGAAGTGATGATGGTTATGAAGATAGCAATCGAAGAACTTGCAGGGTGCTCGGGCTGCACCATCTCTGTCCTCGATCTCCACGAGGCCCTTCTCGACCTGGTTGCAAAGGCCGATATCGTCTATTCCCCGGTGATCATGGATGCGAAAGAACCCCCTGAAGGCATCGACATCGCCTTCGTCACCGGGGCCGTCAGGAACGAGGAGAACGAGGCGCGCCTGAGACTTCTCAGGAAGCGGGCAAAGACCCTCATCGCCTTCGGCACCTGTGCCTGCTACGGCGGGGTCTCGGGCTTGTCCATGCTCGGCAAACAGGAGGACCTCTTTGCCTGCGTCTACCGCGGCGTCGAGACAGCGGACGAAGGGAACGTCGTCCCCACCGACGTCCCTCCCTTCCTGTACCGCGCCTTCGCCGTCGGCGACCTGGTGAAGGTGGACTACTATGTCACCGGCTGCCCCCCGAAGGAAAAGTTCCTGAAAGAGATCCTCCCGGCTCTTGTTTCCGGGAACAGAATCGAACTCTCCAAAAAATCGGTCTGTTCCGAGTGCGACAGGAAGATGGGTGACGTCAAGGACTGGCACCTGAAGAGGCGCTATGAAGGTATTCCTGACCGCGAGCACTGCCTCCTTGGTCAGGGCTATCTCTGCCTCGGCCCTGTCACCTTCGGCCGGTGCAACGCCTCCTGTCCGCGCAACAACATCCCCTGCCACGGCTGCAACGGCCCCTCCCTTGACATTCTCAGGGAGCCCTGCCGTGACATCTACAATATGATGGTGAAGCGGATCGCCGACCTCACCGACCTCCCTGAAAAGGAGGTTGAGAAGGAGATCTACGACGTGGCCCATACTATGTATCCCTTCACCATCGGGAGCTTGATCATGGAAGACAAAGAGATCTCAAAGATCCGTGACCTCGTGAAGGGGGCAGGTAATTGACGCGGCTGACCATCTCGCCGGTGACCAGGATCGAGGGGCACGCGGAGGTGCGGATCGACCTCGACGAACAGGGCGAGGTATCGAGCGCCCACTTCAATGTCGTCGAACTCCGCGGTTTCGAGAAGTTCCTTATCGGTGCTGCTGTCGAGGAGGCGCCTCGGATCACCCCGCGCATCTGCGGGATCTGCCCCACCTCCCACCATGTGGCGGCAGCCATGGCCACAGACCAGATCTTCGGTGCGGAACCCCCGGCGACAGGCAGAAAACTCAGGGAACTCCTGATGGCCGGGCAGTACATCCACTCGCACGCCCTCCACTTCTTCATGCTTGCCGCCCCTGACTTCCTCCTCGGCGACGCCCCTGCCGAGGAGAGAAACGTCATCGGGCTTGCGAAGAAGGCCCCTGAGATCGCAAAGAAGGCGATCGAGGTGAGAAAACTTGGCCAGAGGATCACCGAGGCCGTCGGCGGCAAACCTATCCACCCCTCGAACGCCATTCCCGGCGGCATGTCCAGACCCCTCTCCGAAGACCAGCGCCAGACTCTCCTTGCCTCAGCACAGGCAGGCCTTGCCATTGCCGAAGAGGGATGGGAGACGGCGCAGGGGATCATGGACGGCGTCGACCTCTCCCTCGGTGCGGTCGAGACGGCCTTCATGAGCCTCTCCGACAACGGGGTCCACAGCGTCCTCGGTGGTGCCGTGACCATCCTCGGAAAGGACGGTTCTCCCGCGGGATCGTTCACCGGTGCGGACTACGCCCGGCAGATCCGGGAATACTCGGAGGACTGGTCGTACCTGAAGTTCTGCCGCCTTGCGAACGGCGACCACTACCGGGTCGGCCCCCTTGCGCGGCTGAACATCGTCCGGTCCATGGGCACTCCGAAGGCCGATGCCGCCCTTGCCCGGTATCACGATACCTTCGGCGCCTGCACCCAGACGACCCTCGCCTACAACATCGCGCGGTACGTCGAGTTCCTCGGCGCCTGCGAGAAGGCCGTCGCCCTCCTCGAAGACACGGCCATCACCGGCACCGACGTCCGGACGCCGGTCACCGGCGTCGTGGAGAAGCGTGGCGTCGGGATCGTCGAGGCCCCCCGCGGCACCCTCATCCATGACTACGTGGTGGACGATCAGGGCATGATTGAGACGTGCAACCTCATCGTCGCCACCTGCCAGAATAATTACGCAATGGACCGGGGTGTCGAGGAAGTTGCCCGCAAGGTGATCGTCGGCGGTGAACTGACCGAAGCCGCATCGAACAGGATCGAAACCGTCATCCGTGCCTATGATCCATGCATCTCCTGTGCAACCCATGCCCTGGGTCGGATGCCGATGCGGATCCGGGTGGTACAGCGGTCCGGTAGCGGTCATGAGATCATTCAGGAAAAGGAAGTGAATTAAAATGGAGATGCTCAAACAGATCTTGACGGAGTTTCTCAGGCTTGATGGTGTGACTGCTGCTGTTGTCGTCGGGCGGGACGGGTTTGTGATCGAGGACGCCATATCCGGCGAGATCGACACCGATGCCCTCGGTGCCATGGCATCGACAGGCATGGGTACCTCCGAAGCGATGGGTACCGAGCTCGGCAAGGGAAACCTCAATCAGATGCTTGTCGAACTGGAGAGCGGGCCTATCCTCCTCTCTCCTCTTTCCGAGGACGAACTCATCGCCATCGTTGCCGGTGGTGGTGCAAACATCGGCAGGATCCGGTACGAACTGAAGAAGAACAAGGAACGGATCATCGCAGCCCTGTAGAGTACGTATCATGATGTTGCCTGATGGGAAGACTTTCGGGAGCATGACGGCCCCGCTCACCGAGGTGCTGCCATTTACCGAGGCGTTCCACGCCATTGTGCGAATACGCACCGACGACGGCGAAGGCTTCGTCCTCTCTGACGAGGGAAAAGCGGTAGCTGCCTGGTGCCGGGAGGGGGCAAAGGATTTGAGAGGTGGTTTTGCCCTCGCCCGTCTCCTTGCCGAATCGTCACTCTCGTGCGAGCTCAGCAGGTACGGGAATGATGAATATGGCCTTGCCCTGGAGAGGTGCCGGGATGCGGGATACCTTATTGGCTGGGAGAGTCCGGACGAGGACGGTGCGGTCCCTGTAACGACGTTTCCCGAGGCCGAGGGTTCTGCCCCTGCAGGGTCCGCGGTGCCCGAACTGAACGAAGAGTCCTTACATCTCATTCTCTCCCAGCCGGGAGTCGTCGCCGTATCCGCGTTCTATGAAGGTTTTGCTGTTCAGTCTGTCGGTGCGACCGACTTTGACCGCATTGCCGCCATCTCCGAGGACCTCCTCCGGGCCGGCCTGAAGATTGCCGATGATATGGAGATGGGCGGTCTCGACGAGATAATTCTTGAGACCCCGGGCGGAAAATTGATCATCGCTCCCTTCGGCGACCTCTCCCTCTGTGTCCTCACCGCAGCCAATGCCAATCTTGGTCTCGTGCGGGTCGCCCTGCGGAGCATCAGGTGGGAGGGATAGATCATGCGCCTGCCGCGGTCAGGGTCTTCTGGTGCTAGCCTGACCATGCCCCTCAGGGCCGTCATTGCCGACTGCCGGAAGAAGGGCTTCACCGGTGCCGTGACCTTTATGGTGCACGGCTCGCCGGCGTCTCTCCTCTTCAGGTGCGGTATGCCGCTCTGCGCGGAGTCTGGCAGGGCCACCGGCATCCGGGCACTTGAGGAGATGGAGAGAGTACTTGACGTCGTCACCGCAGAACTTTCCGGGTATTCTGATGTGGAGATCGGCGCCGCTCTTCTTTTTAACGATGCCTGCAGGGTGACAACCGGGCCGCGTGATGCCCGGCCGGCGACCACGATCCATGCGGTGCGGGTCGGCCAGAAGAGCCGGTCTGCAACGGTGAAGGTGATACGGACGGTGGAGGCAGGCGACGACAGGTCGGCGACGCCCCCTCTCCCGAAGACCGGGGAGAAGAAGGACGTCCTCAACCCGGAATCGGTTACGGCCCTGAAAAAGATGCAACAGAATTTCATGGCCGACGCATCCGATCTCCTTAAAGAAATGCACATGGGACACCTCATTGTCGATCCAGGAAACAGCCCGGATCAGTGATGGATCTGATATATTCGAGATCCATCCTTAAATGATGGTTTAGGCTGCTCTATCGGCACGCGATAAATTAGGTATAATTAAATACCATCTTTCACAATCATTGGAGTAGAAGGTGTCGGATTGATCAGGGCATTTACGATCGCATCGGGGAAAGGAGGGACGGGGAAGACAACGGTAACCGTCAACCTCGGCACCTCTCTTGCCCAGCTCGGGAAAGAAACCTACATTCTTGATGCTGATATCGGTATGGCAAATCTGGGCCTGGTGCTCGGGCTTGAAGACGCACCTGTCACGCTCCACGAGGTGCTGGCCGGGAAGGCGAAGGTGGACGACGCGATATATGAAGGACCGAACGGTGTCAAGGTGGTCCCGAGCGGGATCTCCCTCCAGGGTTTCCAGAACGCCGATCCCGATCGTCTGCGTGATGTGATGAGGGATCTCGTCGACCGCTGCGATTATCTCCTTGTCGATGCCGCCGCTGGCATCAGCAAGGACGGGGTTGTCGCCCTCGCCATATCCGACGAGGTCATCCTGGTGGTGAACCCAGAACTCTCCTCCATGGCCGACGCCCTCAAGACGAAGATCCTCACTGAGATGGTGGGGGGCGAGGTCTATGGAGCGATCATCAACCGTTCGGGAATGGAGAACACCGAAATCAGGAGACATTCTGTCGAGGACGTGCTCGGTGTTCGTGTCATCGACATGATACCTGAAGACCCGAATGTCCGCAGGTCGGCCGCGTATAAGACGCCGGTCGTGATCAAGTACCCTGCTTCCGAGGCCTCCCGTGCATTCAGGAGGATCGCCGCCGATATCGCCGGTGTCCACTATGAGGAGGAGACCGAGGAGAGTAAGCAGCACTTCATCGACCGTCTGGCTCACACGCTCTTCGGGGGGGCCCAGTAACATCTCATCATTTTCTGTGCTCGGTTCTGATCTGGATACCGACATGCTGGCGGTGAGCGGAACACAGAGCCTGGCAAAAATCCCGGGAGACGATCGATGAAGATCATGGACGTCATTAACGAGATCCTTGGTCAGTCGCGATACCTGGGGTCGTTCCCCTATTGCGAGATGGCACAGAGGGCCGGGTCCGAGGAAGGGGCCATAGGTGTCTTCGTCGATGGTCTCAGGAACTCGGTGGTCCTCTTTTCCTGCGGTGAACCCTCGGGGGCAATCTATGGGGACGAGGCCGGAGCGCTCTACGGGGACCCCGCGGCACTGAAGATCCTGGAGATGGGTGAGTACGAACTCTATGCCGCGGAGAAGAGGATTGTCGATATGATCGTGGCGCGGTGCCGGGTCTTTAACAGGAGCCATTTCCCGCATCAACTCACGTCTGACATCCCCGAGTTCGGGGGCGAGAGAAAGAGTCCCGGCGTCCTTTCGATCGTGGTAGAGAAGGAGAACAGTCCTCAGTCGGGGATGCGGGTTTCGATCCGGAAAGGGCGGCACGTGCTCCTGACCGATACGACAACCGGCGATGGCAGGGCTTCCTTCCGCCTCCTCAACGGACGATATGATGTTGTCGTCGTTGACAGGGCGCAGGAGGTCTACACCTTTATGGTGGACTTTCATGGGTCCCGCAGTGAACTGGTCATTGAACTGGGTGGGATGATGGATGGATAAAGGCAAACACGCGCAGCACCGCCTGCATGATATTCTGGATCGTATACGGGGAAATCCGACAGAGCAGACCGACGGTTATGTCTCTCCCGGAGAGGACGCGGAAAAAGGCGAGGACGACAGGGCCCTCACCTCCCTCAGGTCAATGGTGGAAGGAAACAGAAACCTTGACATTCATTCCATAATCCGAGATGTCAGGAGCATGCACGAGGTTTCCGGCGCGGGTCCCACGGATCCGGCCGTTCAAGAGATCCCTGCGGTGAAAGAAAGCCCTGTTGCCACTCCTGCGGAACCCTACCCCGGCGAGGCTGAAACGGCTCCTGGTCCGGTCCCCGCAGAAGAGAAAAGCCCGGCACCGGAAAGCCGGGTGCCGGCTATCAACCTTGACGATATCGATGCGCTCCAGGGCATGATCGATTCGATCTTCGGTGACGAGGGTGCCACAACCCCCGCGGCATCCCGGCTCAACGAGGCGAATAATGGGGACATTGCAGGTTTGACCGACATGCCTGCGGCGTCTCCGGTTACAGCCACCCCGAAAAAGACCCGGTGGTCGGGAGGGGCCGTTCCCGACGCCGAAGAGAACGGAGAATCTGTCCTTGCCGGGATCACGGATGCCGAGGATATCGGTGCCCTTTCAGAACTGATCCTCCCGAAGGCCGCGACTTTCGACGTCGAAGAACTTGCACTCGACCAGGCCGCGCGCGATGCCCCGCTCGGGATGGGCTCTCTCCCCCCCGAGATCGACACCCTCTGGAAGGAGGCGTTCCCGACGATCACCGAAGAGGCACGGAGCGTGGTGATCGGGAAAGACCAGGAGAAAAAAGCCGGTTTCCTGGGGAAGATCAACCTCTTTACCAACCTTGTCCAGAAAGTGGAGGAGTACGACCCCCGGCGCCACGGCCCTCTCGTCGACCTCGCCTTCACACCTGGGCCCGGCATCGAGGAAGTCGAACTCTACCCGGTCAACGAACCTTATGCCTATATCAGGATCATCTACGACAATGCCTCGCACGAGTACACCTACGAGGTGCTTGAACCGGTCCTCTCCGATGCCGAAAAAGAACTCCTCGGCGAGATCAAGAGCCGTCTCTTCGAGCAGCTCGACGTCAACACGAAGGACATCTCCAGAGATGGGGCCAGAAAGGTTCTCCGCGACCTCTCCGACGAAATCATCCAGGATTACGGTATCAGCCTGACACCGGTCGCCCGCGAGAAACTCTTCTACCACATCGAACGCGACTTCCTCGGTGACGGTCTGATCGACGCCATCATGCACGACAAGTTTATCGAGGATATCTCCTGCGACGGCCTCGACAACCCGATCTTCGTTTTCCACGGCGGGTACGAGTCGATCAAGACGAACATGATGTACACCAATGCGGTCGAACTCGACTCCTTCGTCACCAAACTCGCCCAGAGGTCGGGGAAGTACATCTCCATCGCTGAACCGATGCTCGATGCAACGATGGTCGATGGTTCCCGTATCCAGATGACCCTTGGCAAGGAGGTCACGGCCCACGGTTCGACCTTCACCATCAGGAAATTCAAGGACGAACCTATCACCCCGACCGACCTCATCGAGTGGGGCACCTTCTCGCCCCTCTCCGTCGCCTTCCTCTGGCTTGCTGTCGAGGCGGGGAACTCGGCGATCTTTGCTGGCGGCACGGCATCAGGGAAGACCACCGCCCTCAACGCCATCTCGCTCTTCATCCCGCCCCTGGCGAAGATCGTCTCCCTGGAAGATACGCGTGAACTGAAACTCCCGCACCCCAACTGGATCCCCTCGGTCACCCGTGACTCCTTCGACACAGGCGGCAAGGGTGCGATCGACATGTACGAACTCCTCCGTGCTGCACTGCGGCAGAGGCCTGAGTACATCTGTGTCGGTGAGGTCCGTGGCAAGGAGGCCCAGACTCTCTTCCAGGCAATGTCCACCGGCCACGTCACCTATGCGACCATGCACGCCGACTCGGTGGCGAGCGTCGTCCACCGTCTTGAAAACCCGCCCCTGGACGTCCCGAGGAACATGCTCACCTCCCTGAACCTCGTCTGCATCCAGGTGCAGGCGCGGGTCGGCGGCCAGCGTATCCGTCGCAACAAACAGGTCATCGAGATCCTGGACATCGACCCCCGGACAAACGAATTGATCACGAACGAGGTCTTCTCCTGGCACCAGGCCACCGACGAGATCAGGTATTCGGGCAAGTCGTACGTGCTTGAGAGCATCATGGAGACGCGGGGATGGAGCGAGGCACGGATGCGCGAGGAACTCAAGAGGCGGCAGGAGATCCTGGAGTGGATGCGGAGACAGAAGATCCGGCACTTCAAGGACGTTTCGAAGATGCTCATCTCGTACTTCCGCGACCCCGACGCGGTCATGGACGTCGTACGGCATGACCTCTATGGAGAAGGTGCACCGCAATGAATGGTTTTGAACGGTTCAGTTTCAACCTGCTCGGGCAGCGGGTGAAGGAAAAAAGGGAAGATTATGTTGAGTTGAGGAGCGACCTGATGCAGGCGCGGCTGAAGACCCCTTTCGAGGCGTACCTCTCGACAGCCTATGTCGCCTCCATCGTTGCAGGCCTTGGCATGGCAGTGCTGCTCGGTGCGATCACCTTCTTCCTGAACATACCCTCGATGATCTCCTATAAAGGTGCGTTGCCCTCCTTCTTTTATGGGTTTTCAGACTACCGTCTCCTCATCGGGACAACGGTCGTCGTCCTCCTCTCTCTCCTCATCTTCGGGGGATTCACCTACTTTGCCTTCTTGATCTACCCGAAGGTCGTGTCCGGGAACAGGCGGCGGAACATCGATGCCACTCTCCCGTACGCGATCAACTATGTGACGGCGATGTCCACTGCAGGCATCACGCCTGCCGAGGTCTTCAGGCTCCTCGGACAGAGCCCGATCTACGGGGAGACCGCTGTCGAAGCGCGGTACATCTCCCGCGAGATCGATATGTTCGGCAAAGATCTCATCGAGGCGATGCGGATCGCCTCGACCTTCACGCCGAGTGCGCGGATGAAGGAATTTTTCCAGGGTGCGATGGCGACGATCTCCTCGGGTGCGAACCTCACCGAGTACTTCCGGAACAAGGCCGTCCAGTACAGCAACGAGAACCACCAGCAGCAAAAAAATTTCCTTGAGACCCTCGGACTCATTGCCGAGAGTTATGTGACGGCCATGGTCGCCGGCACCCTCTTCCTGATCATCCTGCAGTCGATCATGTCGATCATCGGCGGCGACTCGAACCCGATCTTCCTGATGATCATCATCTATCTCATGGTGCCGTTCGGGAGTATCATGTTCATCATCCTGATCAGTTCCATGACCCCGGAGGTGTGAAAATGGGATTCAAGTCACTCTTTAACGACCTTTTCAACCGTGGGAGAACTGGCAACGCCCCGGTGAAGGCGTCCGAACTGGAAAGGTACGAGAACCGGGAAATGCAGATCGTCGATAAGATCGAACACCAGCGGAAGGCGCGGGTGGGCTTTGGACGGTTCATGAAGCACCCGGTCCAGGTGCTCACGGAAACGCCGCTCAACAGCCTCATAGCGACGGTCCCCTTCTCATTCCTCTTCTTTATCGTCGGTTTCTCCCTGATCATCGTCAATTACGGGTGGTCGGCCCTCTTCAACACCACCCTCATCGACGATGTCATCGTCTTTACCGTCCTGATCCCGGTGATCCCGCTCGCAATTCTCGACTTCAGGGAGGGGAAGCGGGAGAAGAACCTTGAAGACGCGCTTCCGAACTTTTTCAGGGACGTTGCCGGGATGAACGACGCGGGAATGACCCTGCCCAATGCCATTCACATCGTCGCTGGAGGCGAGTACGGGACGCTCACGCCGTACATCAGGAAACTCGACGTGGACATGTCCTGGAACATCCCCTTTGTCGAGGCAATCTATAACTTCGGCCAGCGTATCGGGACTCCCCTTGCCGAGCGTTCTGTCGACCTCATCGCAAAGGCGAGCAAGGCAGGCGGCGACATCTCCGAGGTGCTGCGGGCGGCTGCGCGCGACAGTTACGAGTTCATCAACCTGAAGACAGAGCGGGCGAGCAACATGATCATCTATGAGGTGATCATCCTCATCGCCTTCTTCGTCTTCCTCTTCGTGATCGTGGTCCTGGAGTCCACCTTCCTCACGACGATGGCCGAGGCCGGTGCCGCTGCGTCGGCGTCCGGTGCAGGAAGCCAGTTCATGGGTAATGTTGATATGGACCTCTACAAGAGGATTTTCTCCCACTCCGCGATGGTCATGGGCTTCTTCTCCGGCCTCGTCGCCGGGCAGATGGGCGAGGGTAGGGCGACGGCCGGTCTCAAGTTCTCTGCCATCATGCTCATCATTGCCTGGGCTCTCTTCAGGTTCGCGGTCTGAAGGTCGTCCCCTTTTTTTCGTGCTGCCGGCACGGCTTCATGACGGAAGAGGGCAGGGAACGGGATCGAGAATTCCTGTTTCGAGGTGCCTGTGCCGTGGGGCTACATCCCTGGGTCTTCTCGAACGCCCCCTAGGTCGCAGCCACCCGCCCTCGAAGGTCATCAGGTCTTCGAGGAACCCCCGGTTTGGATTGTATGGAAGGCAGGGGCTCCGCACTCCCCTCATGGGATCAGGGAGATACATTTGCCGGAGCATGAGGGTTTGCCATGAAAAACAGTTCCTGCAGTATACTTGAGACGTGCTCCCGGCTCATGCCCGATTCTCCTGAGCCAGAATAATCTCTGATTTTTGCGAAGGTCATTCGTCCTGGTGAGATAGAGACGGGGAACCAGAGAGACCTCCGTGAAGAGAGATGGAGATGTACCATGACCTATTCATGCGGAATTTTCCAAAGAACCACCTGAAACTCTGTTTCATGAGCGGTTCTACAGGACTAAAAAAAGTATTAAAAAGGTCGGGGGTTAATTGATCTGTTCCAATTTATACCCCTTCTTAGCCAGCAATTCCTTGACTCTTTCCTTGTGGTTACCCTGAAGCTCGATGGACGTGTCCTTGACAGTCCCGCCGCAGGCAAGTTTGGCTTTGAGGAATTTTGTGAGGTCTACAAGGTCGATGTCGTAGGGATCGAGTCCTTCGATAATGGTGACTTCTTTCCCGTATCGGCGTTTATTGATCTTGACCTGAATCCTCTGCTGTTCCTTTGCGACCTCCTCACAGATACACAGTTCCTTTGGTAGTCCGCATTTGGGACATATCCCACCATTCATTAGTTATACCTTCAAGTTCTCGTTATATATTTCTTGGCATGAATATCCTTTCCATCCGGTGAATATGTATTTTGAGGTGACCGATGTGGCTCTCCTCCCCTTCTGATCGCACCTGTTATCCGCTCTGACAACAAACCAGAGATCGATGTCGCTGATGGTCCTCGGGACCGCTTCCCATGTCGGTAAGAGCACGATAGTCGCAGGGCTCTGCCGGGCCCTTCGAAACCGCAGGATTACGAACGCCCCTTTTAAGTCCCAGAACATGAGCCTCAACTCTTGGGTGACGGCCGACGGCGCCGAGATCGGGATCGCCCAGGCCGAACAGGCGAGGGCTGCTGGCATCGAACCCACCGCGGAGATGAACCCGGTCCTCCTCAAGCCGAAGGGTGACATGATCTCGCAGGTCGTCCTCTTTGGGCATCCCTATAAGGACGTGCGGATCGGGGAGTATTACCGGGAGACCGACGCACTCCTCAAACAGGCGGTCGACGCATTTCGGGTGTTGGAAGTGCGCTATGGCACTGTTGTCGTCGAAGGCGCCGGGGGTGCGGCCGAAGTCAACCTCTATGACCGCGACATTGCCAATATGCGGCTTGCCCGGGAACTCCGCCTCCCGATCCTCCTTGTCGCTGACATCGAGCGCGGCGGGGTCTTTGCCCAGGCCTTCGGCACCATGGCGCTCCTCCCCGAGGACGTCCGCCCGCTGGTCGCCGGGATCATCGTCAACAAGTTCAGGGGAGACCCTTCTCTCTTCGAAAGCGGGGTGAAGGCGCTGGAGGACCTCTGTGGCGTCCCGGTCCTCGGTGTCGTCCCGTACGCCGATACAGGCATCGCCTCGGAGGACTCCCTCTCCATCGAGGACAAGCAGGCACGGGACAAACCCATCAGGATCGCCGTCATCAAGCTTCCCCATATCGCGAACTTCACCGACTTCGAACTCCTCGAACGCCATGCCGCGGTCACCTATGTCAGGCCGGGCGAATCTCTCGCGGGTTACGATTGCATCATCCTCCCGGGCACCAAGAACACCATTGACGACCTTGCCGTCCTCCGTGCCGCAGGAACTGCCGACGAGATATGCCGCATGCGGGCGGCAGGCGTGCCAGTCATCGGGATCTGCGGCGGGTACCAGATGCTCGGGACGCACCTTGCCGATGCCGGTTATGAGTCGGGAGAACCTGCCGAGGCAGAGGGGCTCGGCCTCCTCGATGTCTCGACCACCTTCTCGGCCTACAGAAAAACGACCCGCCAGGTACGGACCCATGCCGCTCCTGTCCCGCCTATCCTCACCCGGTTTGGCGAGGTGGAAGGCTACGAGATCCACATGGGCGAAAGCCGGAGGGGCGTTTGCAGGGAGGCCTTCGACGGCGACGGTGCGGTGAGTGACGACGGCCTCGTTTTTGGAACCTATCTCCACGGCATCTTCACCCGCCCCCCTGCTGCCGCCGCCCTTCTTTCGTATCTTGCCGGGAGAAAAGGGCTGGAGATCGAGGAAGAAGACGTTTTCAGAGACCCGTACGACGACCTCGCCGACCTTCTGGAGAGGCACCTGGATATGGACCATATTGTCGGGCTTGCTCTCGGGAGGGTACGATGATTTATGCCGGCAGGGAACGTACTCTCAATACTGTGTCCGGAGAACTGGCTGCGGAGTGAGAGAGTATGGTGATGCGGTGTTCTTTTACCCTCGACCCGGAGATGCTTGATAGCATCGACGCCTTTGCGAAAAAACATTCGATCGAACGGAATGAAGCGATCCTTGAACTGATTGAGACGGGCTTTGCAAGCCTTGAGAGCGGCAAAGAGATCGAGATCAAGAAGCAGCGGGCATTCGAGGAGTTTATGCAGATCCGGCGCGATATAGACGGGCTCAAAGAGATCGTGCAGCACATGCGCGACGAACTCCGGCTGATCCATCACACCATCGAGTCGGATTACTGCAAGGAAGCCAGGTGCGTCCCGTACCAGACGAGGAACATCTGGGACTACCTGATGAAAAGAAAAGAGTGACCGATGATCGTCAGGACTAACTGATGATTGACATGATGCTCCTGAAGCCCTCGCTGCCGTCGTCGTCGCACTCCACGGCGCTCACCTGCCCCATGTTCACCTCTCCGGTCGCTCGCTTCAGCATGCAGTAGGCGCGTGCCGGTGAGATCACCCATCGTCCGTCCTCGCAGAACCGTACTGAGTGGACGCAGAACCGGCAGTTGTCCAGTGTCCGCGTCGCCCCTGCCTGGCAGGAGGGGACCGCCCCTTTTTCGACCTTCAGCACCCGCATCTCACTCCTCCCTGTACCACTCCGCTACATACCCGGCGTTCGCGAGCACCCTGTCGGCAGCGGCGTGCCAGGCGTCCCCGGCATCGCCTGCATGGGGGACGACCTCCGTCTCCCACAGGGCCTTCAGCGCCGGGTCGTCTGTCCTGAGGTCGAGCCTCCCTTTCAGTTCGCCGACAAACTCGCCGTCGCGCAGTACCCGCATTTTGCAGCAGGCGAAGTCCCGGCAGAATGAAGGGCGAGAAGCATGGACCGTGCAGACGTACGTCCCCTTCTCCGCCCTCAGGAAGGGGCAGGCGGCAGGGTTGGTCCACTGGACGGATGGACGCCTGAAGGCCGGGAGGTGGCAGTCCTCCACCCTCGCCGTGAATGTCTCTCCTGTGATCGCGACGGTGCACCTGAACTCCTGCGGCCCGGTCTGCCGCAGGATCCTGACAGAGCGCCCGAAGCCCATGCAGCATCTGCCGCAGAGGGTGCAGGTGAAGGGCTCTTCTCTCATACCTCGTACTCTCCCGGCCGGCCAATAGCCTTTTCCTTTCCAGTAGGTTCAAATGGTTTTTCGCGCTATTCTTCTTCACTATGAAGGTTTGCATCATGTGCGGGGGAGAAGGGACCCGCCTCCGCCCGCTCACTTTTGAGCGGCCCAAGCCCTGCATCCCTATCGTGAACCGGCCCTCGATCACCCATCTCGTCACCCACCTGGCCAACCTCGGCTTTACCGAGATGGTCATCACCCTCGGCTACAAGGGGGACGATATCGAGCAGGCCCTCGGCGACGGTTCGCTCTTCGGCGCCGAGATCACCTATGTCCACGAGGACATCAAGCTCGGGACGGCCGGAAGCGTCAAGAACGCCCAGCAGTTTCTTGACGGCGCTCCCTTCCTGGTGGTCGGCGGCGACCATGTGGCAGACCTCAACCTTCTGGAGTTCTACCGTGAGCACCTGAAACGCGATGCTATCGCCACCATTGGCCTCATCTCCATCGACGACCCCTCGGAGTACGGCATCGCCGAGATCGACGTGAACTATTGCATCAAGCGCTTCAAAGAGAAGCCCGGCCCAGGCGAGATCTTCTCGAATCTCGCCTCGACAGGGATGTACGTCTGCAGCCCGGAGATCTTCGACTATATCCCGACAGGCGAGAAGGTGGACTTCGCGAGGGACGTCTTCCCGCGTCTCCTTGGTGAGGGGAAGACCATCCGCGCCTGGCTTGCCCGCGGCAACTGGAGCGATGTGGGCAGCCCGCGGTCCCTGCGGCAGGCAGAGCGCTGGAAACTCCAGGAGATCACGACGACGAACATCTCCGGCGACCTCCATGTGAAGGGTGCGAAGATCGTTGGCCCTGTCTCCCTCGGCGGTTCCCTCTCTCTCGGGAACAACTCCCAGATCATCGGCCCGGTCTCGATCGGTAGGGGGACAACCATCGAGAGCAATGTCCTCATCGGCCCGTACACAAGCATCGGGGAGGACTGCGTGATCAAGAGCAACGCGAAGATCTTCTCTGCCTCCATCTACAATCAGGTCGTCATCGGCAATGGAACCACAGTCTCGGGGGCTATCCTGGACAATGAAACCATCGTCGGTGACGGGTGCTCCATCGAGAACGACACGGTCATCGGCCCCCGGAGCGTCATCCAGAATAGGGTGACCATCCACTCCGGGACTCGCCTCTGGCCCGAGGTGATCGTGCCCGACGGGTCTGTCGTCAAGGAGCATGTCCTCAACGACAAATATGACGTGCGCTATGAGGGGTCGTGAGGGGCCTCACCTTTTTTTTGATGGGGCTGCAGTCGTATGGGCGGCAGTCCCCGTTTTGAGAATGTGGGACGGTTAGTGGATTGGTTTCCCGCGCCGGGGGACTACCTCCCCCCGACCCTCCGGTGCAGGATAGGCAGGGTATTGCTGTAGGGACCCACCTGTTCTTCGTACTCTCCTCTCTCGATCCACCTTCTTTCCCGCGCTCTCCCATCCCCCACTCTATCCTGATGGCAGGGGGTCCGGGGGTGAAACCCCCGGCGTCTGATTATGGGATGGCAGTCATAAGAACTTTGCAGGATTTGATTTCCTGCATCGGATGAAAATCCTGTTTTGAGGGAAAAGCGGTTGATCGGTGTCCCTGATGGAGATCATGGGATCACCAAGAACATATCGACCCGAGAATGAGGGTTTCTCTAGAGCCTGAAAAAAAGAATACGCGGGTCCTCTCCGGACGACCTTCTAACTCTGCCGCACCAGGCGGTGGGTGACGGCGACGAGGGGGTGACGGGCATAGTCCATGACCTTGATGTCGTCGAGTGTCCTGAGGTTCTGGGCGTGGGCGGTCCTCTCCATGCCGAGCTCAAAATTCTCGGTGACATTGATGATATAGGCGTCGAGGGTCTTGTACCCAAGTCTCTTTGCGGCGATTGCACGGTGGTGGCCATCGACAAGGATGTAACGGCCCGGGCGCTTCACCACGATCAGGGGTTCGGCCAGGCCCTTCTTGATCTCGTATATCCTCCCCTCCAGTTCGTCCTCGTATATCTTCGCCTGGGTGGGGAGGAGCTGGTCGATGGGGACGAAACCCCGCGACAGGGTCGGTTCAATGCCGTGGAGGCGCCTGAGCGTGTCCATAAAATTGTAGACCTTTTCCGGGGAGACATGCTCGATCTGGGATCTGATCACGTCGGCATTCGAGATGATCCCGATCAGGTGGTTGTTCTCGTCCACCACCGGGAGTTTCTGGATCCCTGACCTGAAGATCACGCGGGCGGCGTCGTTGACGCTCATCTCCGGGTCGGCAACGATGAGATGGCGGCTCATGACCCGCTCGACCGGCGTTCCCGGATGGATCGTCAGGAGGTCCCGTGCGGAGATATAGCCCACGACCTCTTTTTTATCGTTGACGACCGGGAAACCGTCGTGTTTGGTCTTCTGGATCTTGTCGATGACGTCCTTGGCCGTTTCGTTGGCGCCGACGGTGACGACATCATAGGTCATGTAATCCTTGACCCGCTTTTTATCCATTAACATCTCTTGTAACCAGGGCTACATCAAGGATTCGGTGATATATAGTGTTTACGAAAAAAAGGGGGAGAATTGGCGGTTACTCGATCGGGATGACCGCACCCTTCTCGACCTCCGCCTTCTTGAAGCGGACCTCGAGGACGCCGTTCTTGAAGGTGGCGCTCGCGCTTTCCTCCCTGACCTCGACCGGAAGAGATACCACCCTTTTCATGGTCCCGTAGAAACGCTCCCGCATGACATATCCCTCCTCACCGCCCTCCCTCTCTTCCTTCTGGACGGCTGCAATCTCAAGGAGCCGCGGGTTGATGAGCCGCAGCGTGATGTTCTCCTTCTCGGTGCCCGGGAGGTCCGCGACGACGATCACCTCGTCTTCGTGAGCATAGACGTCCACCCTCGGCCCTTCCCCCCTGAGCATGGGGAGGGCGCGGGCCGGTGCCGACTCGGCGATAAGGGACTGGAAGCGTCCCTCCATCTCTGCCCGCATCTCGTTCATCACCTCGTCGAAATCTCTCCAGAATGAGTAAAATCCACGTTTCTGTGCCATATTTTCTTTTCTCCTTGCACCCTCTGTGTGGTGCTAACCTCTCGTTAGTATCTGTTATATTTATACATTCTCTATGGTGTGCCGACAGCGTCCTTTATGGCCTGGGGATACGATTGAGTACATAATGGTCAGCAAACCAAAGACGCGCACCCCGGAAGAGAAAGATTCCGGGAAGAGAACGAAGACCCAGATCGCGATGCTGGTCTTCGGTGTGCTCTTTGCCTTCCTCATGGTGGCTTCGTATGCCGTCCCGGCAATGAGCGCGTTCAAGAGCGTACAACCTGGAGATTCTGTCCTGGTCGACTGCACCATCCGCGATGACGCGGGCATTCCGGTCCTTACGACGAGCCAGCAGATCCAGGCCGATGAGTATGCAAAGAAGCGGGCCGTCTTCCTCACCTCCCCGATGAGCCTCGTCGGCGGGGCTGAGTCCTCGGAAGACACCTTTATCCACCCGGTGCCGGCAGTCGTTCCGGGCATCACACAGGGCGACTTCGGCATCCTCCCCTGGGAGATGGCCGCCCTTAACAAGGGTATTCTCGGCATGCACGAGCTGGAGACGAAAAAGATCCCGATCAACACCGAGTCCTCCTCCATCACTGTTGGGGCGAACGAGTCTGACCGTCTGGGCCTGAACTTCTCCGAGGTCAATGTCGGTGACCGCTTCATCAGGCAGATGACGATCACGAAGAACGCGACGGTCTTCACCGACCCGGAGTCTTCGATATCGTACCTCCGTATCGGGAAGGTCACTGAGAAGAATAACGAAAACCTGACAGTTGACTTCACCTATGCCACGGCCGACGTGACGGTCAGGTCGATCGCCTCCGCGTGATTCCCGGTGGGTATTTATACCCACGCTCTCTTCTTTTGCCCATGGCACTGACTATCCTCTGCTACTTTCAGGAAGGCTGTATGGGGTGCATGGAGCAGGAACCGATCAACCGCGAGGTCGAGCGCACCTTCGGGGTGACGATCGAGGAACGTGACGCCGTCATGCATCCCGAGGACATCCAGACATACGCCCTCACCGTGACCCCCACCATCCTCGTCATCGTGGACGGCGAGGTCAAAGAACGGTTCGAGGGCGTCGTCCACACCGAGACTCTCGGAGAGGCGATAGGGAAGTATCGGTGAGAACAGTGCGGATCGGGTGTGGAGGACCGTTCGCAGCGAATTGTCGTCGCAGCCTACGAGTTCTTCGTATTCTCCCCCTATCCACCTTCAGGCCCCTGCTCTCCCATCCCCAACCCTATCCTGATTGTGGGGGTCCAGGGGGCTAAGGCCCCCTGGGGGTCTGATTTGGGGCTGGCGGTTGTAAGGGTTTTGCAGGACCTGAAGCCTGTGCCGGGGGACTACAGAGAAACCTCCGGTTTCTCGAACTCGCTATCGCTTGACCAGCAAAGGCCTGAAAGTCTTCATGGCAGTCCCCCAGCACGTGCACTCCAGAACGGGAATTCTCCCCAACCAAAAAAAAGTCTCTCAAAAAACGATGTGAAAGGTGTGCGGACAGGGCGGTACCCCCGCCCCCTGCCCTCACACCCGGTATCCGTAGATCCGCTTGATCTTTTTTGCAACCGTCTTCCAGCCTTCCTTTCTGAGGACGGGCCCGTCACGCAGTTTGATGTGGGAAATACGGAACTTTATCTTGCCGAAGGTATAGACCTCATCAACGGCGAAGAACTCCTCGCCGTCGCACTTTTTGTAGAGGGGGAGGGTCTTGGCCTTGTCGTGGACCGACACCCTGACCACGACCTCCTCGATCGCACGCGTCCAGAGTGCGGTGATCTCCGGCGCCTGGGCCTTTATGACCCGCCTTTCTCCCACCTCGATCGCCGTCACCTCAACCGAGACGCCTTCCTCGCCGCACTCGGCGACGAGGTAATCGCCGACAGAACAGACATCCTCTTCGAGGAGTTCGACGGTGCAGACCTCTGACTCCTGCTCGCGGCTCACGATCGCCTTCACCGAGAAGGTCTTTTCTATGGGTATGGGAACATGATGAACGGCCCCGCAGACGGTGCAGCGCACCAGGAGGTCGCCCGCCTCCTTGAGGAGGTCATGATCGGTTTCATCCTCGCACTGCGGACAATAGGTGGTGATGTACATTTCAATAGAATAAGGGTACACCATTATTAAAGGATGAAGGCGCAGGACACTATCCACTGTTTCGGGCACGTCAATGTGCGGGCCCTCCACCGCACCACTTTTGAGGTGACGAAGGAGGCCGACCTTTCGCCGGCCGGCGACTGTATTATCGGGGTATCTGCCGACAAAGGCGCTGCCGATCTCGACCCCGCACTGAAGGCCCTGCTTACCGACGACCGTGCCGAGGTGACCACCCGTCTCTGTGCCGGGGGGGTCGAGGTCGTCGTCAGGTCTCACGGCAGCGCCGCCTTTTCTCTCGACCATCCTGCCGACCTTGTCTGGCGGCGGAGCACCTTCGCCTGCGGCAGGACCGTGGCCGTCGGGTCAGACACCGTCGCGGGATCGATCGACAGGCGACTCGTCGCCGCCCTTGCCGCCGGTGCCGAACTCGTCGTCGAGATCGAGGCATCCGTCCCTGAGTAGTGACTACAACGAAAACTCCGGTTTCTTGATTCACTTCGGTCAAACCCTGAAATTCAGGTTCGTGGTAGGGCTATCTCCCTCCTCGGGATCTCCTTTTCGCTCTTCCCCGGGCCAATCGCAAGGGGGGGTCCGGGGGCAACAGCCCCCGGCGGACTACGCCCCTGGACCCCCGCTCAGGATTGGGGATAGATAGAAATCTCCCTCTCAGGATCTCCTGTTCGTTCTTGCTCTCCAAATAAGGAGATTACCATAGCCCGACCTATCCTGAGCGGGAACGACTGAAGGGAGTCGAGAAGGTCGAAGACCTTCGAGGTCCGAACGAAGTGAGGTCAAGAAACCGAAGTCTTCGAGTTAGTCCCCCGCACAGGCACACCAGAACAGAACTTTTCCCGACCCGCCCTCCTCCCTACCCTTCAGTCAATTCCGTGATCTTCATCTCGGCCTCTTCGAGGAGGCGTTCGCAGCGGCGGATCAGATCCTCGCCGCGCTCGTACAGGGCGATGCTCTCCTCGAGGCTCGTCGAGTTGTCCTCGATCTTTTTTATCGTTTCTTTCAGTTCGTTCAGGAGTTCTTCATACGTCTCTGTCATGGCTCACACGCTCTGTGATGACGGTACATGTCCCATCGGCAAATCTCAGGTCCAGGCGGTCGCCAGGGGCGATGCCCTCTACCGAGCGCACCACCTCCCCATCCCTCCTCACCAGCACATAGCCGCGGCGCACCGGTGAGAGGGGGTCTGACGCCACCAGGCGGGCCGCAAGCCCGGAGAGGACGAGGTGTTCTCGCCCTGTCCGCCCCTGATAGCCCCGCCTCATCCGCTCCTCCAGGTCTGCAATCTGCTGCCTCCCCTCCTCGGTGCGCCGGCGGAGACGTTCGGGCCTGAACCGCAGGGAGAGGGCATCGAGGTCGGCACGACAGCGGTCGACCTTCCCGAGGGCGGCGTCCTGCAACCTCTGTCTGTCCTTCCCGAGGCCGGCCCGGAGTTCGGCACGGTCGGGCGCGGCAAGTTCCGCGGCGGCCGAAGGCGTCGGTGCCCGCAGGTCGGCCGCAAGGTCGGCAAGAGTCACGTCCACCTCATGGCCCACCGCACTGATCACCGGCGTCGTACACGTTGCGATCGCCCGCACCACCTCAGGCCTGTTGAAGGGGAAGAGGTCCTCGAAACTCCCGCCCCCTCTGGCGACGATCAGCACGTCGGCGAGACCGTCGGCCCGCCTGATCGCCTCTGCGATCTCAAGATGGGCTGTCTCCCCCTGCACCGTCGTCGGCGAGAGGAGAATCTCGACAGGGTACCGCCGGGCGAGGACATTTTCGATGTCGTGGAGGACCGCGCCCGACGGTGAGGTGACGACGGCGACACGCCGGGGGAAGGGCGGGATCCCTCTCTTCCGTGCAGCCGCAAAGAGCCCCTCGGCTGCGAGATCCCTCTTCCAGTGCTCGACGAGGAGGTGCTTCTCCCCTTCCCCTGCGAGTCGCATGTCCTCCACATAGAACTGGTACTTCCCCTGCGGTTCGTACAGGCCCACGTGGCCGTAGGCGATGACGTCCATCCCGTTCGCCGGTTCAAAGGCGAGCGCCCGTGCGCTCCCCCGGAACATCACCGCGCCGATGACCGCACTCTTCCCACCCCTCACCTCGGAGAGCGAAAAATAGCGGTGGCCTGAGGAGGCATGGGTGTAGTTCGTCACCTCTCCCCGCACCCAGCACCCGGCCAGCACCGGGAGGTCGAGGGCGTCCCTGATGATCGCCGTGATCTCAAGGACGCCTCGCACTCCGTCCAGCCCCGGATCCATTGTTTTTATCGTGGGTCGAGGACCTATAAGAACATGTCATGGGTCGCCTCGCTGTCTCAAGCATGTTCTTCCATGAATACCCCCTCGACGAGATCTTCGCCTCTGTCGAGGAAGCAGGCCTCACCGGCATCGAGTTCTGGGTCGAGACCCCGCACTTCTGGCTGCGTGGCCTGCCCTTCGCCGACCTGGAGGCCGCGGTCAGGGCCTACCCGGCCCTTGCGCCGATCACCGTCCATGCCCCTGTCCTCGACCTCAACCCCTGCTCCATCAACCCCCGCGTCGCCGCTGCCTCCCAGCAGTACGCCGTCGAGGCCGTCGACCTCGCCCGTGCCATCGGTGCGGAGGTGCTCACCGTCCACCCCGGCCGCCGGACCGCGAAGAGGCGCCCGAGCGCCTATGACTACGAGCACTTCAGGACCTATCTCGCGCGCCTGCGGGATGCCGCGGAAAGGACAGGAATCAGGGTCGCGATCGAGAACATGGAACAGACGATCAACTCCCTCCTCAGCACCCCCGAAGAGATGCGGGAAGTCCTCGACGCCAACCCCTGGCTCTCCTTCACCCTCGACATCTCACACGCCATGGCCGTCTCGCCCGCCGTTGTCGGGCAGTACATCGGCTTCTGTGGCGACCGACTTGCTAACGTCCACCTGAGCATTGCAGACGGTCGGAAGATGCACCTCCCTGTCGCCGGGAACAGGTATGCGCGGGACGTTGTCAGGGCCCTTGCCGCTGCGGGTTACGACGGGTGCCTCACCCTCGAGATCGAGGACAGGAATTTTTTGCATCAGCTCTCTATCGAGGAGAAGATCACCGTTTTACGGCAGGAAAAAGAGTTTCTTGAGTGCTGTCTCCCCTGAACGCTGGTTTTAAGAACTCACAGTACATATCACCCTATAGTACTACATTTATGAACGATAGTTGGATAATGAGCCGTACACCGGCGTGGCAGCGATGACACCCGATGAAATCATATTAAGTGGCTTATTCATCGCATGTCTCGCCCTTTCGGGTTTTTTCTCCAGTTCTGAAGTCGCCCTTATATCGATCACGCGGGCAAAAGTCCGCACCCTCGTTAATGAGGGGAAAAAGGGCGCCGACGCTCTTGCACGCCTGAAGGAATTCCCGGACCACATCCTGATCGCCATTCTCATCGGCAACAATGTCGTCAACGTCGCCGCAGCCTCGATTGCGACTGCGATCGCCATCGAACGCTTCGGGAACGCCGGCGTCGGGATCGCCACCGGTTTTGTCGTCATCCTCATGCTTGTCTTCGGCGAGATCGGGCCGAAGACCTATGCGTCGAGGTACACCGAGAAACTGGCCCTCTTTGCCGCCCCGATAATCCTCTTCCTCACGAAACTTCTCCTCCCCATCCTCTGGTTCTACGATCGGCTGAGCGCCCGTTTTTCCCCGGGTGCAGGCCTCGCCGAACCCGCGATCACCGAGGAGGAGATCAAGGAATGGATCGATGTCGGCGAAGAAGAAGGGATGATCGAGGAGGAGGAGCGGCAGATGCTCTACTCTGTCTTCAGGTTCGGTGAGACGACCGCCCGCGAGATCATGACTCCCCGCATGGACGTCGTGCTGATTGAGGGCGTCAGTTCCCTGGAGAACGCGATCACCCTCTTCAACGAGACCGGCCTCTCGCGCTTACCCGTGTACCACGACCAGATCGACAACATCGTCGGTGTCCTTAACATCAAGGATGTCTTTGCTGCCGAGTTCTCCAAAAAAGAGGTCGTCACGATCAAGGAACTGATGCACGACGCCTACTTTGTCCCGGAGAGCAAGATGATCGACGACCTCCTCAAGGAGATGCAGCTCCGGAAGGTCCACATGGCCATCGTCATGGACGAATACGGCGGTTTTGCCGGTGTCGTCACCGTCGAGGACATCCTCGAAGAACTTGTCGGCGAGATCCTTGACGAGTTCGACGAAGAGGAACCCTCTATCCAGAAACTCGGCGAAGGCGTCTATATGGTGGACGCGCAGGTCTGGGTCGAACACCTCAACGAGGAACTCGGCACGAGTCTCCCGGTCGGAGAGTCGTATGAGACTCTTGGCGGCCTCCTCTTCACCATCCTCGGCCACATACCTCTCCGCGGCGAGGTCGTAAAACTGGCGAGCGGCGTCACCATTGCGGTGATGCAGATGCGTGGACGGCGGATCGTGAAGGTCAAACTGATCCTCCCGCCTCCCGCGGCAGAGGAGGGAGAGAATCGTTAATACCTCCCCGCGCCGACGTGTGAGCATGAAGCGCATTGCAGTGCTGGCATCAGGGAGGGGCTCCAACTTCCAGGCCGTCCTCGACGCAATCTGTGCCGGTACGATCAGGGCCGGGTGCGTCAGGCTGATCACCGACAAACCCGGCGCCTACGCGATCATCCGCGCGGAACAGGCCGGCATCCCGGTGACAGTCCTCGACTACGCCTCGTACCCCTCGAAACAGGCCTACGAGGTCGACCTGCTTGCGGCAATGCAGGACTGCGGCGCCGACATCTTTGTGCTTGCAGGCTACATGCGCATCGTCGGCGACGCTATCGTGGAGGCCTTTGCAGGGAGGATGATCAATATCCACCCTGCCCTCCTCCCCAGTTTCACCGGCCTCCACGCGCAGAGACAGGCAATCGAGTACGGCGTGAAAGTTGCCGGGTGCACGGTCCACTTCGTCGACACAGGTCTGGACAGCGGGCCTATCATCATCCAGGCCTGTGTCCCTGTCCTTGACGGCGACGACGAGGATACCCTTGCGGGCAGGATCCTGGTCGAGGAGCACCGCGTCCTTCCCCGGGCCGTGTCCCTCCTCTGCGACGACCGTATCCAGGTCGAAGGACGGCATGTCAGGATCCTGCCGCCGCCCAAGGCTCTTTGAGTTTGTGCGATCAATCTGGTTCTATACGATGGCCATGCGATGGAAATCCCGCACCTCAGGCACAAAACGGATCGCGGAGGAGCGGATCGCCCGCCTCTTTGCCCTTGCCAGTGAAACCTTCGGATCAGACCCGGCCTTTGCAAACCGGTATGTGGCGCTCGCCCGCCAGATTGCAATGCGCCAGCGTATCTCGATCCCGCGGGACTTGCGGCACCGGTTCTGCAGGCGGTGTTCTGCCTACCTCGTCCCGGGCGCCAATGCCAGGGTGCGAGTGCAGCGCGGGAAGGTGATCGTCACCTGCCTTGTATGCGGCCATCAGAAAAGGTATCCGGTGGTGAAGAGACATCGAAAAGAATGAACTGTTCCAGGAACTCAAGCCGACTGTCTGGATCGGCAAAAATGGCTATTCGGAGACTCTCATTGAGGAGATCAGGCTCCAGTTGAAGGAGCGGAAGTACATCAAGATCAAGTGGCTCCGCAGCACCGATGTGGACCCCGTGGAACTCGCACGTCTCGCCCGGGTCGACCTGGTGGGTGTGCGCGGGCGAACGATTGTGCTTGCCGAACGGGGCCGTGGCGGGAGCCAGGGCCGCTGATCCGGTCCCTCCTTTTCTCCCGGGTTTCCGGTTTGATCGCCGGAAAACTCCGGGGATTTCCCGCTCGAAATATATAAAAACATCCATGGCAAATAGATAAAGACTGGTAACATCGATCGTTACAGTGAGGTTAACCAATGACAACTGTATATGACATCCCGGCTGAGATGCTCATTCCGCAGGCTGCTCGCGATCTTAAGGAGCTCCCTGTTATCCAGCCACCTGAATGGGCAGCAGTCGTCAAGACCGGGATCCACAAGGAGATGCCTCCCGAGGACCCTGACTGGTGGTACACGAGGGTCGCATCCGTTCTTCGCCGGATCTATATCGACGGTCCGGTCGGCGTTGAGAGACTGAGAAGCGCATATGGTGGAAACCGGGACCGCGGCTCGAACCCGAGCCAGTTCCGGAAGGGAAGCGGGTCCATCCCGAGAAAGGCACTCCAGCAGCTCGAAGCTGCAGGTTTTGTCGAGAAGGTCAAAGGCGGCCGGCAGATTTCGGCACAGGGCCGTGCCTTTATGGACGGCGTCGCGCACGGTCTCCGGGCCGCGGCGACCGAAGCTGCACCCGAGCTGGCGCGCTACTGATGCGGTGAGGGATGCTGATGGGTGACGATGAACTCTCTGAGATCAGACGCAAGAGAATGGAGCAGCTCCAGCGGCAGTCTGCCGAACAGCAGGAGGATATGGAGCGCCAGAAAAGAGCTGAATCAGAGATGCAGCTTGCGCTCATGCAGATCCTGGAACCTGAAGCGCGGGAACGGCTGAACACGATCAAACTCACCAAACCTGAGTTTGCCCGTGCGATCGAGCAGCAACTTGTGATGCTTGCCCAGAGCGGCCGGATCCGGCAGAAGATCACGGACGAGCAATTCAAGGCACTGCTGGTGCAGGTCGCCCCGCCGAAAAAAGAGTTTCGCATCACACGAAAATAGATGAAAGCCGGTCTTCTCTTCAGCGGAGGAAAGGACAGTGCCCTCGCGGCTCTGATGCTCGCGAGGGACTACGAGGTCGAACTCAATACCTTTGTCTTCGACCCTGAGCGTGAGCTGCCGTCGGTCGAGGCGGCAGCCCGTGCGCTCGGCTTTCCCTGGCACAAAAGGTCGTTCGGCCTGGAATATCGTGACGAGGCGGCGCGCATGGTGCTCGCCTCGGGCTACCCGAACGACGCCATCACCGCTGTGCACCGGCGGGCCGTCGAGGCCCTTGCGCAGGAGTACGGGGTGGTCGGAGACGGCACGCGGCTCAACGACCGGGTGCCGATGCTGACGAAGAGCGATGTTCTCCGCATCGCGGACCGGTATGGGTGTTCTTATGTCCGACCCCTCCTCGGATATGGGAAGACCGAGGTGCAGCGTCTTGCCGGACGATACCTTATCGTCACGAACGGCGAGACGGGCACCCTCGAGAACGGGGACTACGAGTACGAGATCAGGGCCGCCATTGAGCGCATGGGGCACCCGTGTGCGGGGCTTTTCCCCGCGCACCACGGGCAGTCCCTTGTTGTTGGTGCGACCGGCACCTGAGAGATTGGTGATAACCATGAGCAAGGTATCAAAAGGCCGGAAAATTCGGCTGGCTAAGGCGTGCATGCAGAACCGGCGCGTTCCTGCATGGGTGATGATTCGGACGAAGCGCCAGGTGGTATCCCACCCGAAGAGGCGCATGTGGAGAAGAAGCACGCTGAAGGTGTAGAGACATGGTCGAAGTCTTAAAAGAGCAGATCTATGTTGTCCCTCTTCGCAGCACCAGACGCGCTCCCCGGTGGAAGCGCTGCAATGTTGCGGTGAAGGACATCAGGGCGTACCTGGTCCGTCACATGAAGAGTGAGAACGTCAGGCTTGACAGCAGCATCAACGAGAAGGTCTGGGAGCACGGCAGCCAGAAGCCTCCGGCGCAGATCCGTATCCGTGCCATGAAGTTCGAGGACGGCCAGGTTCAGGCCGAACTCGCTGAGGATTGAAATGCAAAGAACGATCGCCTTTGCCGCAGATCCCCATATCGGTGTCTTTGCGCGGGCCTTTGAGGAGTTCGCCGTCGTGCCGCCCACCGCACCCGACGCATTTGTGGCGGGCATAGCCGAGGCGCTCGACGTCGACGTTGTCAGGACAACCATTCAGGGGTCTTCGATCATCGGCTCGCTCCTTGCCGGGAACTCGAACGGCATGGTGGTCAGCGGTCTTGTGACCGAGGACGAACGTGCCGTCCTGGAGGAGCACGGCGAGGTGATGACCCTCGGGACCTCGATGAATGCAGCCGGGAATGTGATCCTCGCGAACGACCAGTTCGCGGCGGTGCACCCCGAGATGTCGATCGAGGAGGCTGAGGCGGTCGGGACGTTCCTCGGCGTGCCGGTCAGGCGCCTCACCTTCGGCGGGATCAAGACCGTCGGGATGGCGGCAGTCGCCACGAACAAGGGTGTGCTCATCCATGCGCGGAGCAGCGACACCGAGGTTGCCCGTCTTGTTGAATGTGCGGAAGGCCTCCAGATCGGGGCCGGGACCGTCAACATGGGCGGTGGCCTTGTGGGGACCGGCGTCCTTGCGAACAGCAAGGGGTATATTGCCGGGCTTGAGACCACCGGTTTTGAGCTTGGAAGAATTGAGGAAGTTTTTGGCTTTCTGGAGTGATGTATAATGGCTATGCAGAGTTATGAAATCACAGGTGCCTGCCTGATCGGCGACTCCTGGCAGCCCTTCACGAAGGTGGTCTCGGCCCCGAATGAGGATGTTGCCCGGGAACATGTCTTCACTGATATTGGCAGCAAACACCGCCTGAAGAGAAATTATATCTCAATCAAGGGCGTTACGGTAGTAGGTGAGTAAAAATATGGATGAGGCCGACCCGCGGGAGCTGCAGTCGCTCCAGTATTATCTGAACGAGTATGGACAGCAGGCAGAGGTCTTTGCCCGCCAGCTGGAGATGCTGGAGCAGCAGAGACTTGAGTCCCTCGCAGCGGTCGAGACCCTCCAGTCCCTGGGTAGTGCGGAGGACGGTACGGTTCTTCTCCCCCTCGGCGGCGGTGTCAGCGTCAGGGTGCAGGTGCCTGACCCTGACAGCGTGCTCGTCGCCATTGGGGCAGGGGTGACGGTCGGGCGGAGTTCTGCCGGGGCCGTATCCTATCTTGAAGACCGGGCTCGCGAGCTCGAAGCCTCTGAAAAGAAACTTTCCGAGACGATCGAGAAGATCCGGGCACAGATGAACGACCTCGCCGCCCGGCTCGACGCCGCCTATCGCCAGCAGCAACCGGCTCCGGGCAGGTAATCCCCATGTTTGAGGGCCTCAAGAACAAATTACAGGGCATCAGGGAGAAGTTCGGGAAATCCATCGGGGATGCGGCCGGCCCTGATGTGCGGGAAGTGGAGAAGCTGGTAGCAATCCCTGCACCGCAGCCCGAAACTGTATTAAAGCCTGTTTTGCCGGAGGCCCCGAGGGCCCCGGTCGAGCCTGAAAAGGCCGTCCCCGTACCGGTCAAAATCGTCCCGGTCGAATCGAAGAAGCCTGAAGGACTGGTCTCCCGTTTCAAGTCTCTGGTGATCGAGCGCGAACTCGTCGTTTCTGAGAAGGACATTGAGGAACCTCTGACCGACCTTGAAATGGTCCTCCTGGAGAACGATGTCGCCCTGGAGGTCTCTGACGCGATCCTCGCCTCTATGCGCGAGGACCTCGTCGGGAAGCACCGAAAGATCGGCACCTCCGTGGACGAGATCGTCAGCACGGCTCTTCGCGGGGCACTCCTCCGGGTGCTCGGGGACGGTTTCGATCTCCCTGCTTACATTGACAGCCACGAAAAGCCGGTAAAAATCCTGGTGACCGGCGTGAACGGCACCGGCAAGACGACGTCAATCGCGAAGATGGCCCATCACCTGATGGAGAATGGTTATTCGGTCGTCCTCGGTGCTGGCGACACCTTCCGGGCCGGTGCGATCGAGCAGATCGCGGAGCACGGCCGGAGGCTGAACGTCAAGGTGATCCACCATCAGGAAGGATCCGACCCTGCGGCTGTCCTCTTCGACACGGTGGACTATGCAAAGGCCCATGGGATCGACGTGGTGCTCGGCGATACGGCCGGGAGGTTCCATAACAGGAAGAACCTGATGAACCAGCTCGACAAGATCCGCCGGGTGGTGAAGCCTGACCTCGTCGTCTACGTTGACGAGGCGGTTGCCGGGAACGATGCCGTCGTCAGGGCGAAGGACTTCAACGACCTCGTCGGGACCGACGCTGTGATGCTCACAAAGGCCGACATGGACTCGCGGGGCGGTGCGGCCATCTCGATCGCCCAGACGATCGGGAAACCGATCCTCTTCCTGGGTACCGGCCAGGCGTACGGCGACATCGTGCCCTTCCGTCCGGCGACTGTCGTGGACGAACTCCTTGGAGTGGAAAAATAATGTTAGACTCGCTCAGTTCATCCCTGAAAGACGCGTTGAAGAAGATTGCAGGCAAGACGGTCGTCGACCGTGCGGCGGTGGAGGAGCTGGTGCGGAGTCTCCAGCGCGCCCTGCTGCAGGCAGACGTGAATGTCAAGCTCGTGATGCAGCTCTCCCAGTCGATCAAGACGCGTGCCCTCGAAGAAGAGCCGCCGAAAGGGATGAACGTGCGTGAGCACGTCCTGCGGATCGTCTACCAGGAACTGGTCGGCCTGATGGGCGGGGCCGGGAAGGTGGAACTTGTCCCGCAGACAATCCTTATGGCCGGTCTACAGGGGAGCGGCAAGACCACAACGACCGCGAAACTCGCCCGCTATTTCCAGAGGAAGGGTCTCAAGGTCGGGCTGGTCTGCGCCGATACCTTCAGGCCCGGTGCCTACAAGCAGCTCGCCACCCTTGCCGGGAAGATCAATGTCCCGATCTTCGGGGACCCGGACGAGACGGACGCCCTGAAGATCGTCCGCGAGGGGATAAAGTACTTTGCCGGGGCGCAGGTCGTGATCATCGATACCCAGGGGCGCCACGCCCTTGAGGACGAACTGATCGAGGAGATCGTCAATATCAACGAGATCGCACGGCCCGAACACCGCTGGCTTGTCATCGACGCTGCTCTCGGTCAGCAGGCGTCCGAACAGGCGCGCCGTTTCAACGAGGCTATCGGGATCGACGGCGTGCTGATCACGAAGATGGACGGCACGGCCAAAGGCGGCGGCGCCCTCTCCGCGGTCTCGGAAACGAAGAGCGGGATCGTGTTCATCGGCGCCGGCGAGACGATCGACGACCTCGAACGCTTCGAGCCTGACGGATTCATCTCCCGTCTCCTCGGCATGGGCGACCTGAAGGCCTTGGCCGAGAAGGCCGAGGAAGTGATGGCTGACGAAGAGATGGACGTCAACGCCATGCTGCGGGGCAAGTTCACCCTGAGGGACATGTACAAGCAACTTGAGGCGGTGAACAAGATGGGGCCCCTCAAGCAGGTGATGTCCATGCTCCCTCTCGGCGGCCTCCAGATCCCCGACGACGCCTATGACGTCACCTCGACCAAGATGGACCGGTACAAGGTGATCATGGACTCGATGACGAATGTCGAACTCGAAGACCCCCAGGTCATCTCGGGGTCGCATGTCCAGAGGATCTCCCGTGGCGCCGGCGTCTCTCCCGATGACGTGCGTGAACTCCTGAAATATTATCGGACCATGCAGAAGGCGTTGAAGGGTATGCGGGGGAGCAAGTTCTCCATGCAGCGCATGATGAAGCGCTTCGGGAAGATGCAGTAGATGAGACGTTTTGTGGTGGTCGGTCATCTCGCGTGCACCGACCCTGACTTTTCTTTGAATGACCTGCCGGGCGCCGGCAGGATGGACGAACTCTGCCGGTGCGTGGCAGCGTCTCTTTGCCTCTCCCACGGGATGAGGAAAGACGTAGAGTGCTGGCTTGTCCTCCTCGGGGCGCCGAAGGCGCCAAAGACGATCTGTTTTTCAGGCGACGGCATGAGAAATCTCAGCCCCGACGAGCGGAACATTGCCGGTCTCATCAGGAAGGCCCTTGCCCTCCCATGCGGCACCGTCTTCCGGGAGTCCACTCCCGGGGTCTCGGTGCGCAAGGGAGGTCTTGCCGGGGTGCTCGCCGGGTGTGGGTGCGCGGTGCTCGACGAGGGGGGAGAGGACGTGCGGAAGGTTTCGTCCCTTCCCGACACCTTCCTCCTCTCCGACCACCTGAACTTTACCGACGAAGAACAGGGGGCGATAGCAGGGTTGCCGGCGTACTCCCTTGGCCCTGCCGTCCTCCATGCCGACCAGGCGATTGTGGTCCTGCAGAACGAACAGGACAGGAGAGAAAGAGGATGGATCTGATCGAGACGGTCGGGGCGATCCTTGAGTATGGCCCGATCTGTGACCATTGCCTCGGGCGTTTCTTCGGGAAACGCTCGTTCGGGCTGTCTAATAATGAACGGGGGCATGCCCTGCGGACGGCATATGCCCTGGTGAAGAACGAGCCTTTTGCCGGAGAACCTGACGAGTGCTGGGTCTGCGGAAGGCTTTTCGATCATGTCGACCTCTGGGCCGACCGGGTCGTTGCGGCTGTGGAGGGGACCGAGCACACCACTTTCCTTGTGGGGACACGTGTGCCCCCCCTCATGGCCGAGAGCGAGGAGATGGTCTGGAGCGACCTCTCCCTCGCCGATCCCGAGCCCCTGAAGTCAGAGGCGAACCGGGAGGTCGGAAAGGCGGTCTCGGCGCTGAACGGAAAAGTCGTCGACTTCAAGCGCCCCGACGTCGTCGCCATCCTGAACCTTGCAGAAGACAGGGTGGAGATCGAGATCAACCCGGTCTATTTCCGGGGCCGGTACTTCAAGTACGAACGGGGCATCCCGCAGACGCACTGGGACTGCCGGGTCTGTGGCGGCAAGGGCTGCGAGAGGTGTAATTTCACCGGGAAGATGTACGCCGACTCGGTCGAGGAACTCATCGGGAAGAGCGCGATGGAGGCATTTGATGCCGAGAACGCAGTCCTCCACGGTGCCGGACGGGAGGACATCGATGCCCGGATGATCGGGAGCGGTCGTCCTTTCGTGATGGAAATGATGAACCCCCGGAAGAGAGACGTGGATCTCTCCGAACTCGAGGCCGAGATCAACCGGTATGCCGAAGACCGCGTCGGGGTGAAACTGACCGGATGGAGTTCTCACTCCGAAGTGGAAACCCTTAAATCGAACAAAGCGCATAAAAAATACAGGATTCTCGTTGAGGTCGGTGGAGAGATCTCCATAGACGAACTCAGATCCGCACTTGTCCTGTTGAACGGGGCAGTGATCCACCAGCGCACCCCACAAAGGGTTGCACACCGGAGGGCCGATCTGATCCGGGATCGCCAGGTGATCGACATCCAGTCGCCCGGGATGCAGGATGGCAGGTTTGTCATCGAGGTCGTCGGCGAGGCCGGACTGTATATCAAGGAACTGGTCTCGGGCGACAGCGGGCGGACGAATCCCAGTCTTGCCGGGATCCTGGGCAAAGACGCTCATGTAACCAGCCTCGATGTAGTGCTGGTGGAAGAACCAGGGAGTGGTGAATGCAATGGCACATCATAACGGTCCAAGGAAGAAGACACGGTATAAGTTTAAGAAGGATCTCAGACGCCGCGGTCTGGTCCCTCTCACGGCAGTGATCCAGAAGTTCGAGATGGGGCAGAAGGTCCACATTGTCTGTGAACCGAGCATCCAGAAAGGAATGCCCCACCGCAGGTTCCACGGGAAGACCGGCACCGTTATCGGCCAGCGCGGTCGTGCATGGCTTGTCGAGATCCCGGACGGAAATGCAACGAAGATTGTAATTTCGAGACCACAACATCTAAAGCCTCAGAGGCAATAAATCTGCACGAGTGATTGGCATGAAGGTTAAAGGAGTTATCAGCGAAGAGCGGGTCACCCTCCCTGATATGAGGGATCAACTCTCTCGGGTTGACGCAAAGCGCCGTGAGGCAGGGCAGGAGATGTCCTATGAACTCCGCCAGAGCATTGAGCATGCCAATCACCTTTCCAAGACGACAGCGGAACAGTCCCGTGCCCTGGTGGACTCCCTTCTCTCCCTTGAGAAGATGAAACCCGACATCGCCTACCGGATCGCCAATATCATGCCCCAGTCAAGGGACGAGTTGAGGGCGATCTACGCCAAAGAGCGGTACACGCTCACCGGCGAGGAACTCGATGCTATTCTGGAGATGGTGATCACCCACCTCTGAGGGGTTTCTATGAAGGCTGAGAAAAAGGAGATCTACGCAGTAGTTGTGGATGTACTTCTTCAGGGACGTGCTGACGACCCGAAACCGGTCTTCAAGCGCGATCCTATCGTGCAGGCGGTCGGGACCGACCAGTTCAAGCTCCTTGAACTGATCCCGAAGAAGGGCACCGATATCCAGATCCATGATACGGTCTATATCGGGGACGAGGCGCGGGACAAGGTCGAGCGGGTGAAACGCCGGATCGGGTTATCCGATCTGACGAACATGGCCCGACTCGAACTCCCCTTTGCTATCGAGACGATCGTGAAGGCGAACGAGGCACGTTTCGTTACGTTCTTCAATACGGCCGTCCCGATCACGCCGAAGCTCCACATGTTCCACCTGTTGCCGGGCGTCGGAAAGAAACTGATGTGGGAACTTATTCAGGAAAGGGAGAAGAAGCCCTTTGAGAGCTTCGAAGATATCTCTCTCCGGATCAAGTCCCTGCCAGGCCCGGTGAAGCTGATCGTCGGACGGGTGCTCGAGGAGCTCGAGGACCCTGAGGTGAAGTACCGTCTCTTTACGGCAAAATGAAGGCCCGGCACGACCAGCATTTCCTCACCGACCCGCGGGCAGTCAGGCGGATCGTCGCCCTCGCTCCTGTTTCCGGACGGCGGGTGCTCGAGATCGGGCCTGGCGAGGGGGTGCTGACCGCCGAACTTCTTTCGGCCGGGGCGAGTGTCGTTGCAATCGAACTCGACGGCGCTCTGGTCGAGGATTTGTCCTCCCGTTTTGCCGTGGAGATGGCGTCTGGCCGGTTTGAACTGGTTCACGGCGACGCCGTGAAGATCCCGTATCCGTCCTTTGATATCGTCGTTGCGAATCTTCCCTATTCTGCGTCGTCCCCGATCACATTCCGCCTCCTTGACGCGGGTTTCGAGTCTGCGGTGCTGATGTACCAGCGGGAGTTTGCCGAGAGGATGGCGGCGCGGGTCGGGACGCCAGAGTGCGGGCGTCTCTCGGTGATGGTCCAGACGTACGCCGACGTGGAACTCTGCTTCAACCTCAAGCCCGGGGCTTTCTCCCCGCCGCCGCAGGTCGCTTCGACGGTGGTCCGCCTCACGCCGCACGAGCCCCCGTACTTCATCGCGGACAGGCGGGTGTATGCGGACGTGGTGCGGGAACTTTTCTCCCACCGGCGGAAGACGGTGCGGAATGGTCTTCGCGGCGGCCGTGCCGCCCTGGGTGCGGAGAACGTGGAGAGGGCGGTCAGCGAACTCCCTGAGGAGATCCTCTCGATGCGGCCGGAGGAGTTGTCCCTGATGGTGTTCGCGATGATCGCGAATCTCTGCGTGCCTGAAGAGTGAGTCGTCATCCGGGGACGGGCCCGGACTCCGGTGTCGTCCTCTGGTCCGCCTCCCTCCTCGCAGTCCCGAGGGCCTCCACGGCGGCGGGGGTGAGGAGGTACTTCGTCTTTTTTTCTTCGCGGTACGACGCGACGACCCCGTCGGCGATGAGGCGTTTCATCTGCCAGGATATGGTCGGACTTGCGGTGCCGGTCGCCGCCATCAGGTCGTGGTGCGAGAGGTCGTCGTCTCGGGAGAGGAGGTCGAGGATCACGCGGGCGTTTTCAGTGTGGAGGTAGGTGAGGAGGGCCGCCTCCATTCTGCCGTAGTCTTTGTTCCTGGCATAGTAGTACCTGGACCCGTGATAGGAGCGGCAGACGATCATACCGTGGAGGTTCAGGAGTCCGAGGTGGTAGCGTGCCGTCCCGTCATTCAGTCCTGTCTTTTCTCGAAGAGTGGAAAGGGATATTCCCGGATTGCCCCGGATCAGTTCATAGAGTTCACGTCTTTCTTTATGGTCGAGGATGGTCTGCCTGGTGACCCGGTGAAACCCGAGGCACGAGACGAGAAAGAGTGAGGAGAGGATCTCCGCCGGAAGGATGAGTGCCGGTGAGAGAAAGAGTGCCAGTTCGATGATCATCATCCTGGGAGGGAGATCAGAGAAGGAGATCTCGTCGAAGTCATGGTACTCCTGGTCGGGGATGTCATAGGCCGGGGTGACGGTGTATCCTCCAAGGGCGGCGGCGGGGGGTGCGGTCAGGATACAGGACAGGACGAGGATGGAAAAAAGGAGGCGCTTCTCCATGCGATACCGATGGGGAGGCGACGGGATAACACCATCGGTTTTGCTCCCGCCGGGTGCGGGTCATCTTCCTCCGACACCCGGTGCGTCGGCGGAGGAGTTCGCGAAGGACCGCTACGAACTGGCGCAGGCGCTGGAGACGTGGGGGAACAGGTAAGGATCAGAAAATTTTCTTTTTTTTGCGGGGTCGGACCCCTCTTGTGGGACGGCACGGGTGTGCGGGGCGTACGGTTCCCCCGACGCGTAGACGATCTGCACAGAACAGACATATATAACGACAGAGATATTCTGGGTCGTGGATGCCTGAAAAGGTGTCCCGCGAGGTGTCGAGCTGTTCGTTCTGCACACGGCGCCCGGCCCCTCGTGTACCCGGAGGCGATCGGGTTGTTGGATGTCATCAGAGATAGCCGTTGCGATCTGTTGCTCTTTCCGGGAGATGAAAAAGAGGTGTTGAACATGAAAACAGAACATGGTCTAGGCTTTGCACTGGCGACACTGCTGCTTGCAAGCCTTGTTTTCGTTCCCGCAAGTGCGAATGATGGGATTCTGTCCTCAGATCCCGTACTCTCCATCGGGATTGACAGAAGCGGCGATGATTTCCTCAACTGTTACGCATATCTCTCCGGTGAACCGAACTGGATCAGGTATGGGGGATGGGGAAGAGCATCGGGAACTGCATATCACATGGAAGTCGTGGTCAAACTGATAGACAAGAGAACTGGTCAAAAAGTACAGCAGACTGCATATAGTCTGTATAACACAAATTACGTCGAGCCACAGGAAAACCTCGCATCCCACCCTCCAAGCGGCACATACTATGCTTTTGCCACGGCGGAGACCATAAATCCTAACCATTATGCAACTTACAGAAGCAACGACCTCATCTATTGACCAACGCGAAGGTCGCTGCCCTACTTATGGACAAACACAGGAGCAGGATAAAAAAAGGAATTTACATTGGTTACTTGAACCAGATCCAAATTTACCCATTTTTCAAAATTATGGCAAATTAATGAGTATTTCCGGAGAGAGAGAAAATGAGCAAAAAAATTATAGGGATTCTTATCATAATCTGTGCAGTCCTTGCCCTTATCCTTATCGCGGTCCCCGGCCTTTCAGGTGCGGGAAACCCCATACCGCCTCCAAATCCTCCCACTACCGACATCCCGGCGACGACTCCCATCGCGAACGCGACCGGGATCACCGGAGATGAGGCGAAGGCGATCGCCATCGCCGCCTTCCCCGCGATCATCGGGGTCGACACGGCTGAATTCAGGCTCATCGACCAACCCCATTCCCGGCGCTCCTGGCAGGTCGACGACTTCAGCGCCGATCTCGGCATGCCGGGCACACGGAACGCCCAGGTCTGGGTCGACGCCAACACCGGCGAGATCTATCAGTTTGCCGTTCATGCCGGGAAACAGGGGAGACCGGTCGACCCTGCCATCACGATGGAGGAGGCATGTACGATTGCAGAGAGGTATATCGGGAACCGGAGCGACGGGGAACCTCTGGAACTGCTGGTGAAAAGATATGATGCCGAAGAGTCGCCGCTCACCGGAAAAGTTGCCGGGACGTACTTCATCAGGTACGGCCGTCTCATTCACAGCGTGCCCTCCGCTACCGATGGCCATACCGTCGAGGTCGATGCGGTCACCGGGGAGATCCGCCAGTTCAGCATTGACAGGGAGACAGACGAGGAGGCGTGCCGCGTCGCAACGGATCCGTCGGTATCGTCTGCACAGGCCGAAGAGGTACTGAAAAAATATCTTCAGGAGACCTACGGCGACCTTCCCGGCCTGACCATCCATGAAACCGGCCTCAGGTGGGCCGTCCCGCGGGCGTACCCCGACTATCCGGATGGTGTCCCGCTGATCTGGCAGATCTCTTTCGACGACGACCACTACCATTCTCTCACATGCCCGCATTACACCTACGCAGATATCGATGCCCACACCGGCGACGTGCTTTCCTGCTATTACCGGCCGGATGCGACCTGAGGGGAGATCATGGAGACGGGACGCATTCTCATCATTGCCAGGAAGGAGTTCGCCGACACCCTGCGGGGGCGGCGTTTCCTCCTCGTCCTCGGCATGTTCCTCATCATCGCCTTCATCGGCGCCCTGCAGGGCATTCAGAGTTACCATACCGCCCTTAACTCTTACTCAAAGATGCTGACCTTCGGCACCACCGGTGTCTCTCCCTTCTGGCTGGTGAAACCGACAGTTCTGGACGTCTTCTTCAGGATGGGGCAGACTGTCTCCCTCCTCGGTGCGGTGCTTGGCATCGCCGTCGGTTTCGACCTCTTCTCCCGCGAGAAGGAGGATCACTCCCTGAAGGTGCTCCTCTCCCACCCGGTGTACCGGGACGAGGTGATCACCGGCAAGGCCCTCGGCGGCGTGGCGACGCTTGCCCTTGCGACCGTGCTTGCCATGGGCATTACCCTCTCCCTTCTCCTCATCTCCAGTCATGTCCCTCTCCCCGGAGAGTGCGGAATGATCGTCATCTTCGGGGTAGCGACCCTCCTCTATCTTGCCGGGTGCTTTGCGATCGCCCTTGCCATGTCGGTCGTCGCCGATCGGAGCGGGGAGGCGCTGATGTATGCCTTCATTGTCTTCTTCCTCCTCTCCCTCGTCCTGCCCGCTGCCGGGGTCGCCGCCGCCGACGCCGTTGTCGGGGATGGACCGGAAGAACCGACCGTTGCCGACGACTCCGATATGGAAAAGTGGTACGCCTACCAGGAAGAGTGGCGGCGGCAGCATGGGATGAGGGACGCCGTCGTCCAGACTGTCCACCTCTTCTCGCCCGAGATCAACTACAACGAGATCACCCGGGCTGTCACCCAGCCAAACAAGTATCTGATCATGCACAGCCCCCCCGACGATCCCGACTATTACCGACCCGACAGCGAACCCGATTACACCGAGGTCCTCGGCCACCTCTGGAAGAACATAGTGGCACTCCTCCTCGTCCCGGCCATCTTCCTCGGTTATGCCTATATCCGCTTCCAGAGGCTTGATCTCAGGTGAGAAGAGCACTCCGGATCTTCATGGGGTTCCCCCGACGCGTAGACGATCTGCACAGAACAGACATATATAACGACAGAGATATTCTGGACCGTGGATACCCGAACAGGCGTCCCACGAGTGGCCGGGCACCTGAACCTGCATGCACGGTTGCCCGGAGACTGATCGGTTAATGGATGATATCAGGATGACCATTGCAGTCCGCGGCCTTCCGGGGAGATGCAGAAAGAGGTGTGAAGATGAAAAAAGACTATGGCTTTGTGCTGGCGGCACTGCTGCTTGCAGCCACGAGTATATCGGTGAGTGCCGTGCCCGGAGACCCGGACGGGATCGGGGTTCTGCCCGCAATACCTGTGGGGAATATATCCACGGACGGCGACGGCGATACGGCAGGCGTGTCCGTTGTGGGACCTCTTACCGCTCCGGCAGGACAGAACACCTTCACGGCGACGTACACCCATGCCAGCGACAGGAAATATGACGGGCAGGGGGCAATCTTCCGCCTGACAGTCTATGATGCGCATGGCGTGGCGCACACGACCGAGAAAAAGGTCGACTCCGCGGCCAGCGGTGAAATCAGTGTGACTTTCAATTCGCAGGGCGGCGGCGATGCTCAGTATGAACTGTGGTGCGAGACGCACGACCTCTTCGATAGGGAGACGGCATCGGCCCTTGACTACACCGATCTCGACTATGTCTGAAGGGTGATCTGTGTGAATGGCAAAATACTGTGCAGCATTGTCCTGGTCCTCGTCCTTGCCGGTGCCCTGGCATATGCGATGTCGTACGCCAGGGAGGACGTTATCGTGGATACTTTCGAGTCCGGCGGCAGGGTCGTCTTTCATGACAACGACTCCCATGGTACCTTCCACCTCGGTGTGGCTTCTGCCGACTTCGATAAAAACGCAGTCTCTTCGAGTTCTCTCTCTTCAATCGAGACGGGAACGGGAACGAGCACCTTCACCGCCACATGGAGAAATGAAATGGAAAATGAACTTGGCGGTGTGAAGACGGCCGTCTTCACCCTGACTGTCTGGGACCCCGTGGGGGTGCCGCACAGCACTACCCGGGAGTCGCAAGGTGTCTCTTCCGGGACGCTGAGCGTCTCCTGCTCTCCGCATGGGTCCGGAGAGGGCCGGTTTCTGCTCACGTCGACTATCTCTGAGAGCAGGCTGAACGTTTCGACTCCCCTCTTCACATGAAAGTTGCTGTGCGTCGGGTGCGGCAGTTCTGGACCGCGTCCCTTCCGGGGATGTGCATGAATGAGGTGAAAAAAATCATGGAATGGAAAAAAGTAATCGGGCCGGGTGGTGCTGCCCTTGTCGGCCTCCTCTTGGTCTGCATGGCGGCAGTGCCGGCCGGTGTGGAGGAGGGGCCGGTGGCCGAGGGGTGACCGATACGACTATTAGAGGTATTGATGCAATTATTTAACATTCGAATGGATGAAGATGGTTCATCACACCATTGGAAGATGAAATACTGAAAATAATTCAAGGATGAGATAAAAAGCGTCGCAGAGCCCCGGCGCGCCATCAATATGATAAAAATATCCGAAATGAGAGGGATATAACCTGGCAGCAAGAGGGGAGAGGGTCTTTTAAAATCCACAGGGATAAGTCGGAGGAGACCCAACCCGAGAGGCAAGAATGGAGTACCAGCACGATCAGGTCTACGAACCTGCGGAGGACACGTTTCTCCTCCGCGACGCCGCCCTCGCGGAGGTGCGGCCCGACGACCGCGTCCTCGAAGTCGGGTGCGGGAGCGGCGCGGTTTCGACGTCCCTCCTCGACCGGGCAGCAAGCGTCGTCGCCACCGACATCAACCCCCACGCCGTCGGGGCGGGGTGGGAGAGGGGCGTCGAGACAGTCCGGACCGACCTGATGGCAGGTCTCCGCGGCCCTTTCGATCTCGTCCTCTTCAACCCGCCGTACCTCCCGACGCAGCCGGAGGAGAGGATCGATGACTGGCTCGAATACGCACTGGACGGCGGCCCGACAGGGAGGGCGACGATCGAGCGCTTTGCCGCCGACGTCGGGCGGGTGCTTGCACCCTTCGGCCGCGTCCTCCTCCTCGTCTCCTCCCTCACCGATCCCGACGAGGTGCGGAAACTCTTCGCCTGCCTTGGCTATATCGTGCTCCTCGCCGCGGAGGAGAAGGCGGAGGACGAAGACCTCCTCGTGCTCCGGATCAGCCGCGACCTCTGCCGTCTCACACGGTGACGGCGTCTATTCCTGCGTGATCGGTCCTGAAGCACCCGGGCGGAACCGATATCTCGAACCTTGCCCCCTGTCCCGGCGTCCCGATCTCCCTGATCGTCATGCCGGTGATCCCGAGGATCTCCCTCACCATAAAGAGGCCGAGGCCCGTGTGCTTCCCGACACCACGCCTGAAGATGATCTCCTTCTCCTCATCGGGAACGCCGATGCCATTGTCCTCCACGACGATGACCAGTCCATCGCTGGCGATCGTGCACGATATCCTGAACTCGGTTGCCGTCGCACTGTAGGCGACGGCATTGTGCGCCAGGTTGAAGAGGGTCCGCTCGATGAGGGGGTCGGCGTAGATCGTCACGCCGGTGCAGGATATACCGGTCCGCATGCCGTTCTGCCCGGCATAGACAAGTGCCGACTGCGCCGCAGCCACAAGATCGAACCACTGCGGACTTCCTCTTCCGAGAGAAGAATAGTCTCGGGCGAATTCAAGCTGGTGACGTACATTCTCCGCCGCGGCGCGCGACTTCCCGAGATCCCCTCTGATCTCAGCAATATCCTCCGATTCGATAGCGAGGTCCATATATCCGGTGACCGCCGTGAGTTGATTGAGGATGTCGTGACGGGTGATATCCGCGAGAAGACCTAGTTTTTCATTGACCTTTTTCAACGCCGCTTTTTCGTGCAACAGGTCGGTGACGTCGTGAAGGACGACAAGATACCCTGCCATATTGCGTGAAGTCTCCTTCATCCTCTGGCACCGACTGATGAAGACCCTGGCCTGGCCGATGACCGTCATCTCCACCTCGGCCTCGCTCCTCCCGGCCTCTTCGGTGCACCCGGCAACAACCGACTTCAGAGAGGGAAAGACCCGATCGAAAGGCATCCCTATCGCAGCCTCTTCGGGAAGACCGGCGATCACAGCGGCAGAGGAGTTGACATCGACGATCCGCCCGGAGTCATCGAGCACGATCATGCTGTCGGTCATGACCCCGGGCAGAAGGGAACGCGCCACAGGCGTGACGGAAAAGAATTGGTACCTGATCGTCGCCGCCTCCAGGGTCAGACCGGTGACGAGAAAACCCACCGGTGTCAGGTCAAGTCCGGGGACAGGGCCGGTCTTCAGGACGTAGAGAACATCGGCGATGAGCGGCACGATGCAGGCGATGAGAAGGAGACCGATCTGGCTCCTGTAGGCTGCCGGGGCATCAAGCAGATGCGTGATCAGGAGGACGAGTGCAGCGAGGATCAGGAGTGCGGCGATGATCCAGTATATCCAGAAGAGGGGGCCGTAATGGAACAGCCAGATCACGGCGCCGCCGTCGATAGAGGACGTGAACCCGGTGTAGTACAGATGATGAAGGTCATTGGAGAGCACCGCGATGATGGTGAGTGCCGGGAAGAGCGCAAGAAGGAGGACGCGACTCCTGGTAAGCAGATGTTCCCGCCCTGTATAGGAGAGGGCGAACGCGAGGAATGCCGGGGGAACGACCGCAATGCCGAAATATTCAATATCGGTAAAGAGGAGGTTCGATTCCAGGTCGGCAGCAGAGAGTTCCAGGGCATAGGCGGCGCTCCAGAGTGTGGCGGCGGAAAGAAAGATCGTCAGCGCCTTTCCGCCGGGCGACTGCCGATTTTTCCATGCGATGACCGACAGGACCGCCGTCAGAGCTGCCGATATGAGAAGGAGGGGAGGCAGAGGAGAGTATTGCCATATCATGCACAGATCACTGCTCGCATCAAAGGCTTCATCGCGTCGGGATAGATACCCTCTCGTTCTCACTCATTGCCCGATGCGTCTCGTTATCTCCCCGGAGAAAACACGGGCCCGGTCATGTCACGCCAGGCCGTGTTCTCTGAAGCACGCGGTATAATGTGTGTCGCTCCCCCTGATGTGGCCTGCAACCCAGTCACGCAGGAACGTCATCACCTCGATGGAGAGGCCGAGTTTTTCAGCGGCATATGCCTCCTGAAAAGTAGCAATCTTTGTGACGAAGGCGACGTGCTCCTTCTTGTGGGGGGCATAGGCGGGATACCCGAACTTCTGCATGTACTCTTCTTCGGCGGTGAAGTGGTACTGCGTGTACGCCGCAAGTTCTCCGAGGATCTTTTCGAGGACGTCCTTCCCCTGCCCCGAGCGCATGGCGTCGTGGAGTGTGTTGATCTGGGCGACGAGTTTCTTGTGCTGTTCGTCGATCTCGGAGACACCGACCGAGAGGTCGTCTGACCAGTTCATGTATGCCATAGAATATTGTTCGCATTTGTACTAATTATGTCGTCCGGTCAGGGGGGTTCTGGCGGACTTCTCCGGGCGTCGTTGTCCCATTTCCCGGGACACGGTTGCCCCGGGTCCTGATAGGGCGTTCCATCAAAAAAAAGGATAATGTCGGTCGAGACCGGCTCACGGATACCAGTCTCAGAGGGCGATGTATGAATGTTTCCAGATGTATGATCATAGTGCAGAAGGAGTTTCCCGACCACCTCACCAGCAAACGCTTCTTTGTCATCCTGGCACTCTTCCTGATCATCTCGGTCATCGGGATCTCCCTGGGTATCGGAGAGTACGACAGAGACCTTGCAGCGTACCAGGAAAAGATAGCGGCTGTCGAAAGCAGCGGAGTAACCGGGTGGATGCCCGACAGACCTTCTGTGCTCTCCGTATATTCCTCCATCTCAGACCAGAGCATCATTATCGAGGCGGTCCTTGCGATCGTGGCGGGTTTCGACCTGGTCTCAAAAGAGAAAGAGATGAAGACACTCAAGACCCTCCTCTCCCACCCGATCTACCGTGACGAGGTGATCAACGGCAAGGCGATCGGCGGGGGAGCGGCAATTGTCCTCGCAATCGGTCTGGCCCTCCTTGTCTCCCTTGCAATGCTCCTCATCGCCGGCATCATTCCGACCGTCGACGAGTTCTCCGCCATCGCCACCTTCGGGGCGGTCTCGATCCTCTTCCTCCTCATCTATTTCTCCCTCGCCCTCACCCTCTCCACTCTTGCACGGGACAGCGGGAGCGCGCTCATCGCCACCCTCGTCGTCTTCATCATCCTCTCATCCCTCCTGCCTCTCGCAGGCGAGATCGCCATCGACACATGGGCGGGTGAGCGACCAGATCCGCCGTACGTGCAGAAGATCATAATGTCTGAAAGCGGGGCCATGATCCCGGTCGATACGGATGAACAGGACCCTCAGGGAGAGAAAGAGGCGATGAAGACGTACGAGGCCGAAGCAAAGGTATACTATGAGAAGAAAGCGGCCGTCACCGCCATCGTCGAGGCGGCTTCCCCGCAGACCAATTATAAAAAGATCACGGAGGCGGTCATCGATCCCTATCGCGTCGTAAAGATGCAGAACAGTCCGCAGGGCCCGTTCGGAATAGTTGTCACCGACCCGGACGCCACGCCGCCGCACTTCACGGATGTCCTCGCAGGCCTCTGGGGGAACATCGCCCTGCTCCTCGCCCTTCCGGGCGTGCTCTTCCTCACCGCCTACCTCTGTTTCATGAGGATGGATGTGCGGTGAGACTCCGGAACAGGCACTGACATGCCCCCTCCCTGCCCCTCTCAGACGATATATTCCAGCAGGATAAGGGCGAGGAAGAAGATGGCGGCGATTTTTACGCCGTCATAGAAAGAGTACCGCATCTGTGTCCGGTTTATCTCATCCTCATCGGGCGGCGGCGGGAGTTCCTCCTCCGACTCGACGACAAAAGACCCGGTGTACCCACACCTCTTGCACCTGTACATCGTCCCGGCATAGCCGCCGAGCACCTCATAGAGGTCGATGCTCCCACACTTCGGACACCTGAGCATGGGGGAAACTCTCGCTACAAGATTGTATAAAACTATAGAAGGGCGAGCTCTGGAAAGACCCTCCAGATCGATCCCCTTTTCCTATTCACTCAGATCTTTCCTGATATGAGTAAGAATAAATGGACGAGTTCTGGATTTTTTTGTCTTTGAGGATCCTGTTGGGACAGGTGGAGAGAGGAAAAGGCCGTTCCAGATCATAGTGCAGGAAGGATCTGAGAACCCTCCCGCACCATAACCCTAGAATCTATACAAAATAGGCTTTTTTGAGGAATTCACCAGAATGTGCATCGATCCATGCCGATCCGGGTTCGGCTTCATTTTCCTGGAGATACGAATCATTGAAACGTATCCACCACGTCAACCTGATATCATGACAATCATTCGTCCCTGTTAGATAATCCATATCAACCCAGACAAGTCTTGAGGAGATGACCGTGATATCGGTAGAATATTTCTCCTTCATCAGGTCCCGTACAATCTGTTGCGCCTGGCTGTCCTGTATGCCGGGCATCGCAGTGACTGCGATCTTTTCTTCAGGCATCGTCCAGGTCTTCTGATAACTCATGACGTCGCCGGTTTCAGGATTGACGCCCACACGCACACCATCCGAAAGACAGGGAATTCCTTTGATGATCCTCCAGAAGTGAACAGAATATTTTCCAGCCAAATCTTTTGCACGAGGAGGCCTGTATTCAACCTCATCAAAGAGGAGTTCACCTTTGATATTCTGGGTCTTGATATAATCATCGGCAATTTGCTTTGCCTCATCAACCGTGATCTCTTCTCTCGTCACGGTCTTTTTATCTGCTTTTCCATAATAGAAATCAAGTTCTCCAGTTTTAGGATCAATCCCTACAAGTAGATTGTCACCCTCTCCGGTAATGACACTGAATTGCCAGATCTTCCCATAAACGTGATCCTGGATGAGCCCCCCAGTTACTTTTCTAATCGTTATATCTGGAATGCTCATCTCTGCACTCTTTATTGCATCCTCCTTAGTGATGGAAACCGCTTCATCGACAGGGTCCAGGTATAATGGTGTTTTTGGTGTTATCTCCGCTCCTACCCTATCAGGTGATGCAGATGAGAGTACAGGTACGGCCACTATAACCATACAAACGATAATAACTGCAATTATGATTTTACGCATCATTTCACCTCACCAATTCGAGGGGGCCAAACAAAGATTCGTATCCCCAATAATTTCATAATTCTCAGTACCACCCGGAGAACCAAGTTCATTTTCAACTCTACCTAACGCATATTCAGCAGCATTTGATATTGGGATATCAAGATATTTCGCTCTCCCAAAGAATTCAGAACAGAACTTAGCAGTAAATATGGTCTGAACTGAATCTGAATAACCAAGATACGCGTTAAATCCCTTATCCACAAAGGCATCGCCAAGATCTGAATATTTTGCAGAATTACACGCACCAGCAAAGATAAAGTAGCCGCCAGAGTCCAAATAGGAATCTACGTCAGATGCACTCAGATAACTGCTATCTCCGAAAGTCAGATGGGAACTGGAACCAGATGTACCTCCATGGGACTGAACCGCAACGATGTTTGTACTGGACGACAAACCATTAATATGGCCAATAAAATCCTGATCTGTGCTAGAATAGGAGTAATCGGATACACCCTGCACCCAGAATATATTGTAAATAGAACTTTTTGTTTCATCCATTCTGGCATTGATGTAATTTGTTAGGGCCGGTTCTGTCGGATCCTGATATGCTCGTGTTCGATCAACAAGGCAATCATTGTATGCACTCACGCAGGGTATTACAAAGATACACAGTAGTACCAGGATCATACCGAGAGCATATGCTCTCCTGTTTTTTTGCGCCATGATATCACCTATTTATCCGAAGATGGGTGCGACCCAAAGGAAAGGGCAACCTTTTCTGTCCTCAGGCCTGGTGCGAGCCTGGATCTCTGAGATTGGGGAGGAGAAACTCGCACACAAGGATACATAGGGGGAGACACACATAAACCCACGGAAAACCTTCGGAAATTTCCGAAAGAAGAATCGAGGCTCGACACCAGTCACGCCGAAATTTTCCCTCTCCTGCGACAGAAGGCCAGGTAGCCCAGGAGCCCCCCTATTGCGAGAAGAGCGATCCCGACGATGAGAGGAGATAGGTTCGCGTCTCCATCCTGATACCAGCCGAGGTCCTTCGGCCCCAGGAGGTCATACAGGTACAGAGCGATTGTACTCAGTCCGGCAAAAACCGTGAGGGCCGCAGTTGCGAGGACGACGAGCACCTTCACCTGCTTGTTGGGATGGAGGATCGCCTTCCCGTCTGGAGTAAGCGCGTAATACACCCACCTGTGCCCGTCGTTCTCAGAGACCACAAAGCCCGCTTCCACAAGATGAGTCATCTGCTCATGCACGGTCGAGAGGGCGAGATCACATTCTCCGGCAACCTCACTGAGACTCAGCCGGCGCCGGTCAAGGGCCTTGAGGATCGCCACCCGAGTCTGAGAAGCGAGCACTTTGCATCGGTTCCGGTCCAGGACGAGCGTTTCTTCGGGCATTCAGAGGAGGTACTCCCGGATATCCATAAAGATTTTTATCTCTGTTCTTTTCCGATCCTTGCACCGGCCGCCGCCGACCCCAAATAACTTAACTGCGAAAAACTCCTTATTTTGGTGATCACAGCATGGGAGCAACTCTCGTAGAGAAAATTTTCTCCACCCGGTGCGGGAAGGAGATAGAGGCAGGCGATGTGGTGATGGCGGCCGTGGACCGCGCGATGATCCATGACATCACTGGCCCCCTTGCCATTCAAAAGTTCAGGGAGATGGGCGGAGAGAGGGTCTTTGACCCGGCACGTATCGTAATGCTCTTCGACCACCAGGTCCCGGCTGATTCCATTCAGGCAGCCGAGAACCAGAAGTTCATGCGGGAGTTTGCACTTCGCCAGGGAATTCACAACTACGACCTCAGGGAGGGCGTCTGCCACCAGGTGGTCCTGGAGAAAGGGCATGCCGCACCGGGCGAGATCGTCGTCGGTTCGGATTCCCACACCTGTACCTACGGCGCTGCCGGCGCCTTCGCGACCGGCATCGGTTCGACAGACATGGGTTTCGTCCTCAAGTTCGGCGCCCTCTACTTCAGGGTGCCGGACTCGATCCGGGTCGAGGTGAACGGTGCCTTCGCTCCCCGTGTCGGGGCAAAGGACCTCATCCTCTCGATCGCCGGCGACATCGGTGCGGACGGCGCCACCTATCAGGCCCTGGAGTTCACCGGCGAGACCTTCGAGTCGATGCCGATGCCTGGCCGGATGACCTGCTCGAACATGGCGATCGAGATGGGGGCGAAGGCCGGCATCGTCCCGCCTGATGCGATCACCTGGGAGTACCTCCGGGAACGCCGCCCCGAAGTCAGGCCCTTCCCCCTCAAAAGCGACGAGGACGCGACGTACTCGGAGATGCGCGAGTTCGATGTCACTGATCTCGTGCCCCAGGTCGCGGTCCCGCACAACGTGGACAATGTCGTCGATGTCGATGAGGTCGCCGGCACCCACGTCGACCAGGTCTTCATCGGTTCCTGCACGAACGGCCGGTACGAGGACTTTGCCGAGGCTGCCGAAATTCTCGGCGACCGGAAGTTCTCCGACGATGTACGGGTGCTCATCATCCCGGCATCGCGGGACGAGTACATGAAGACCCTCAGGGCCGGACTGATCGAGAAGTTCGTTGAAGCAGGTGCGCTCGTCGAGGCACCCTGCTGCGGCCCCTGCATGGGCGGGTCCTTTGGCCTCCTCGCCCCCGGCGAGGTGTCTCTCTCCACGTCGAACAGGAACTTCAGAGGGCGGCAGGGGAGCACCGAGGCGGAGGTCTATCTCTGCTCCGCAGCGACGGCAGCGGCAAGTGCGATCACCGGCGAGATCACCGACCCGAGGGAGGTGTGACGATGCGGATCTGGAAGTTCGGCAACGACATCGATACGGACGCGATCATCCCCGGGAGGTACCTCACCGAGTACGACCCGAAAAAGCTCGCGGAACATGTCTTCGAGGGGACGAGAGACGACTTCAGGATCGCGGTGAAGGAGGGCGATGTCGTCGTCGCCGGCAGGAACTTCGGCTGCGGGTCCTCGCGGGAGCACGCCCCTCTCGCCCTTCTCGGGGCGGGGGTGAAGATCGTCGTGGCAGAGTCCTTTGCCCGGATCTTCTACCGGAACTCGGTGAACACCGGTCTCCTCCCCCTCATCTGCCCTGACACCGGGGCGCTCCTTGAAGGGCACGATCTGACGGTCGACCTTGCAGGTGGATCCCTGGAGTCTGAAGGGGCCAGGTACCCGTTCGAAGCGGTGCCGCCCTTCATGCAGGAGATCGTGGACGCGGGAGGGCTGGTTGAATATGCAAAACAGATGAAGGAGGTAGAACTGTGTACAAAGTCGCAGCAATAGGCGGAGACGGCATCGGACCGGAGATCCTGGATGAAGGAAAGAAGGTCCTCGACGCTGCAGGAGAGAAATATGGATTCGACATACAGTGGGACGAGTTTGCCATAGGGGCCGACAGATATCTGGAGACCGGGGAACTCGTCACCGAGGATGAACTGAAAGAGCTCTCCAGATACCGGGCGATCTACTTCGGCTCCATCGGCGACGACCGCGTGACGCCCGGCATCCTGGAGAAGGGTATCCTCCTGAAGATGCGGTTCGCCTTCGACGAGTATGTGAACCTGCGGCCTATCAGACTCCTGAACGGCGTCCAGACCCCTCTCGCCGGGAAGAAGCCCGAGGACATCGACTTTGTCGTGGTGCGGGAGAACACGGAGGACTTCTATGTCGGAATCGGCTCGCGCTTCAAAAAGACGGAGAAAAAGGAACTTGAAGTCGTCCGGGACCTGTATTCGGTGAAGTTCGGCCTTGATGTCGAGAGCGACGCCGAGGAGATCGCCTACCAGATCGGCGTCATCTCGCGGGAGGGGAGCAGGAGGGTGATGGAGTACGCCTTCGACCTGGCCGAACGCCGGGAGAAGCGGGTCACCTCGGTCGACAAGGCAAACGTCCTCTCCGACGTCTACGGCCTCTGGCGTGAGGTCTTCACCGAGGTCGCGAGTCGTCACCCGGGCGTTTCGACCGAGTTCAATTTCGTCGACGCCGTGACGATGTGGTTTGTCAAGAAACCGGAGTGGTTCGATGTCGTCGTCACACCGAATATGTTCGGCGACATCATCACCGACCTCGGTGCGATGATCCAGGGCGGCCTCGGCCTCGCGCCGGGCGGCAACATCAACCCGAAAGGGACCTCGATGTTCGAGCCCATCCATGGGTCGGCCCCGAAGTACAAGGGCCTCGGCGTCGCGAACCCCATCGCCACCATCTGGGCCGGCGGCCTCCTCCTCGACCACCTCGGTGAGCACGAGGCGGCAGAAGGGATCGTGCGGGCGATCGAGGGGACGATTCACGATGGCGTGGTGACCCGCGACCTCGGTGGCGCGGCGAAGACCGCGGACGTCGGCGACCATATCGCAGCGCGGGTCAGGGAATAAACCCCTGCCATAAATGGCGTAGAAAAAAAGATCTTGCGAGATATGCCCTGCCCTCAGGCAGGGAGGGGCGCCGGCCATCCCTCATGCCCCTTCCCGAACTCTGCAACCATGAATGCCATGAACTCGCGGGCAAGGTCGGGGTGGGGGGCGGAGTTCGGGACAGTCGCCGCATACACGATGGGGGTCCCGACGCGGTCGCTTCCTATGGAGCCGAACCGCTGGAAGCCGAGTCTGACGACGACCGTACGGTAATTATCCTGACATGCCGCAGACCCAAGGTCTATCTCAGGCGGCAGGGTGACGTACTTCAGGCCGTGCTCCTCCGCAACGCTCAGGTATTCGAAGGCATAGTCCACCCCGCCGGCGTCCAGGAGCGAGAGGAGGAAGATGCTGCCGTCGCGGATCCTGACCTTCCCGGTCTCCTGCTTGAGCACCTCGGGTAGGGTGATGGACGTGACGCCGTCCTTTTCCTCCACTGTCACATTTGGCCTGAGATGGTTCCCGAGGACGGCGTCGAAGATCTCGTCGTCCCCGTAGTATCTCTCTGCAAGAGTCGTCACCATCAGCGCCCTGTAGCCTGCGGCGTCAAGCATCGGGTTCGAGATCCCGACGACGACGTCGGGCCTCGACAGCACTTCATACCAGTTCTCTGAGGTGATCGCGTCGGCATACCTGCTCTGGTTCGTGAAAGCGATCACGACCCTGTTAGTGGCGAAGGGGGTGTACGTGTCGGTGTAATTCCCCTCCCCGCCCTCGACCGACCTGTACATCAGGTCAGGGATGAGTTCCTCATCCGCAACGACCACCAGGTCGATGTCGCGGTGGAGGTCGGTCACCTGCCTGATGCACTGGATAGAGCCGTGCCCCTCGACCTGCACGTCCACACCAGGGTGGGATGCCTCAAACTCTGCCTCAATTTCTTCCATAGGAAGAAGAAGACTCCCTGCGGGGACGATCTTCAGGGTTGTCGGGGTATCGTCACCACCGATGCACCCGGTCGCAAGGACACACAATCCCACAAGAGCGAGGAACATGAGGGGGATGCCCCTCATGGGCGTTTCACCTCGATCCTATCCACCCACTTCACCCAGGCGCTCCCCTCGGTGATAGTGTCCGGTTCATCGGTGCCGACCACCATCCGCAGGGGACCGCCGTCTCCGTCGGGGATCGCCGTTCCGTTGAACTCATAGGCAAGGACCACAGTAAGAGCAGGAGAAGGTTTCTCTTTGAGGTTCTGATCTAAGGTCACAAAACCCTTTCCGGCCATCTGCTCGTCATCGAAGACCCAGTAGTAGCCGTCAGGTGCTGATATCCCTACCTGATCGCCGTCTCCAGACCCACCAACGCGATCGAGCAGCGTTGCGAGGGTTACGCCCTTGACCGTGTACGGTCCGTACTTGATTCCGACCGTGGAGACCGCATAGCCATAGCCCTCCCAGGCAGGGAGTTCTTTGATCTCGGAGAAGGAGAGCACCTCCTCATTGGTGCCGTCAGAGATCGTGAGGTTCCAGGATATGTCCTCACCTACCGGACTGGCAGGGTTGGTAGTCCCGGTGCACCCGCAGGCGGCTGCAGCGCAGATCAGAGCGAAAACTGCCATCAAACGGACGAAACGAGTTTTCATCCCCGCATCCTCCATGCAAAGCAGGCAACACCAAGTCCGGCCAGGAGTCCAAAGAGCGGGCCAGGGCTCTGAGTGGCCTGCGCGGTCGTCGGGACCTCTGGTGTCTCAATTGCAGCAGATCCCTGGAGTGACTTAACCGGAACATTCTTCGCTCCACTATACCCCCCCTCATAGACCCTGACCTCGTCGATCCATTTCACGGTATAGCCTGAAGTCGAAGGATAGAGGTCGTTAAAGAGGTGGAGGCGCTCAGGCGGGAAACATTCGCGCATATCCTGGTTGCCAAAGACATGTTTGCCCTCCGGGTTGGTGGAGTTGTCGGCAAAGAGGACCAGGCGCATCCCAACATGATAGTCCGGCGGATAGCCGACGCCCTGACGCTCGCCAACAGCTGCATCTTCGCCATTGTACCAGCAGAGCCCTATCGGCCCCTGGCGCGGATCGGGTTCATAGACGTTCGTGTACCCGAACTCAATATGATACCCGTCACCTGCTTTGACCATCATCTCATCGTCGGGCTGCATCCCGCCGACCAGGCCGCAGAGGTCCTTGATGTCGGTACCCTTCACCGCACCGCGGTCCTTGAAGTTCGTGGTCTCATTCCTGTCCCACTGGGTCTCTTTGTCATCGGCAAAGACCGGGCCCTGGTGGTAGTAGTGGGTCGTGCCGTCGCCGAGGACGGGGAGGTTTGCCTCCATCCACAGGTAGTCAACGGTCGTCTCATTGAGCACGGTGGTGCCGTCGTCTGCAATCTTTACTATATGCACCGAGGTCGTCGGTGCGGCCTGCACCCCTGCGATACAGGCGCAGAGGAACAGGAGCAGAAATACACTCTTTGTTACATTCATACAATCATCTTCCTTTTTTCAGATGCAGGGCGACCATACCAGCCGCCGCGCATGCACAGAAGGGAGAGAGAGGGGCCTGTGCAGCGTTCTCCCCTTCTGCCTTCGGCGTCATTTCAATTGTCTCGAAAGTGCTGTTCAGGGGGTAGAGGCTCACAACCTCCCTGTTGTCCTCTGAGATCCTGGCCACAGGCACCATGTCGACCGTCACCGTCTCTCCGTCCACACTGACCCGCAGGTACGCGAGGGTGTGGTCGAGGCCGTTTTCAAAACCCGGCGCCTTCTTCTTGGCAAGAGGAAAGAGTTCCTCGCCGCCGCACGGAATCACGAAGTACGGCGTGCCGTTGATATCATAGCGTTCATAGGCATGGATATGCCCGTTGAAGACCGCCGTTACGTTGTAGCGGTCGAAGAGGGGCGCCCATTCCCGCTGCAGGACGCGGTCGCCGCCCCAGTGGCGTTCATTGGACGAGTAGACCGGGTGGTGGAAGGCGACGAAGATCCGGCCCGAAGACCGGGCGAGGTCGGCCTCCAGCCAGGCAGTCTCTTCGTCGATCCTTCCCTTCGCCCAGTCGTTCGAGTCCAGGACGACGACATGCGCGTCGCCCCAGTCAAAGGAGTACCACTCGGGGACGCCGAACGCGTCATAGTACGGCGTCCTGTTCCCCTCGTGGTTGCCGAGGGACGGCACCAGGGTGGTGTTCGCAAGCATCCCCCTCGCCGCCGCGAAGTACTCGTCCCATTCAGCGAGGTCATTCCCGAAGGTGACGAAGTCGCCGCAGTGGATGACAAAGGAGAGGTTTTCCTCCTCTGCGATCCTGTCGGCAACGAGTCTGTGCCTCTCCATCTGGGTGAAGAGGGGGACCTGTCCCCTCGTGTCGCTGTACACCGCGAAGGCGAAAGGCCCCTGACCTGCGGTCATGAACCGGCAGTCAGGGCCCCTTGCATCCCGTGCAGTGACGACATAATGATACATCGTCCCGGCTGTGAGGTTCGTAAGCCGCACATGGTGGAGGGTCACACCAGAAGGTTCGGCAACGGTGTGGACGTACTCCCCGGCATTTTCAAACTCATCGGCAGTCGCATAGGAGACATTCCCGCTGGACGGCCCTGCGGTCTTCCAGGAGACGACGGCCGTCGTCTCGTCGGTACCGGTGACATACGGCCCCCAGAGAAAGGTGGCATTCCCGGCAGCAACGGCTGAGGGGATGATCAGGAGGAGGAGGAAAGTTCCTGCCCCTCTCATCTCCTCAACCTGACCTCGCACGTTGTCACCTCGTCGGGTCTGACCAGCACGTCATCGACTGTCCGTGAGTCAGAACGGCCGACGACCTTGACCGAGTACCTGCCGAGGTCCATGCCGGTGAAGAGGTGGGGCGTCACCTCGCCGGTGTTCTGGCCGTAGAGATAGATCTTCGCTCCTTCAGTCGTGCTGTTCACGTACAGGGAACCACTGGCATAGGACGCAAGCATGAACTTCACGTCCACCTCATCACTCCCCTTCGGGACGAGGACCACATCTTCCTTCGGCAGGTAGCCCGGTTTGGTGAGCATGACTCTGTGGCGCCCGGGAGAGACATTCTCAACGACGTACGGGGTCGCACGCCCGGTGTCAAAGCCGTCCACGAAAATCTCGGCGCCCTGGGGGGTAGAGTCCACCCTGAGGGCGGTCAGTCCCCCGGTCTCCGGTCGGAGTGTCTGGGTGCTCCCGTCTTCGACAAAGTCGGAGATGGGCACCGAGATATAGGAACTGTTCCTGCTGAATGCGACAAAGGAACTCAGGCCGCCGAACTTTATCTTCGCAGGCACCTTCTTCCCCGTATAGTAACCGTTGACCGAACAAGGTTCGCCCTTGTATCCCGGGATGTCGACAGTGAGTGTCTTTTGCATCCCATGCTCGTTCCGGTCAAAGCGTACAGGGATGACCACGCCCGGAGAGACCCAGACCTCCTTCGTGTCGATTTCATAGGAGGCCTTCGCCTTCTTCACCTTCACGCGGTGAAGGCCTTCTTTGAGGCCGTTGACCACCTGCGGGGTCTGTGCATCGATCTTTTTGTTGTCGATGTAGATGTCTGCCCCGTCGTCGCTCGCCTCCACATAGATGCCACCGGAGCGGGAGTTCATCCCCTGAATAGCGGCAAGGGTGAGGCAGAGGGGGTCGACATGGAGATTTTGGTTGCAGGGATCGAGGGAGACGGCAACATCTGTGTCCTCGTCGAGGTCGAAGGAGGTCTCGTAGGGACGATAGTTCTCCAGTTCGATCCTGAGTGTGTGGACTCCTGCCGGGAGGTTGGGGAGAGATGCCGGGGTGACCAGACCGGTGTAGTCACCGTCCAGGAAGACCTGCGCACCTGCGGGGTGGGTGATGACGGTGACCGCGGCATGGGAGGCCGCCGGCGTCGCCACAGGTGTGGGGGTCAGGGTCGGGCCGCCGACGTCCTGTTCTGTCCCGACCGGCGCCGGGGTTTTTTCATTCTCCTCAATGCCGAACCACCCGGCGATCATCGCCCACAACCCGGAAAAGAAACCCGAAGAGGTTTCGGGCTCTGTCGGTTGCACAGATGTCTCTACTGTTACGGGAGCAGTGGTGATTTCAGCTGTTGTAACCGTCTCTGTCGGCGGCACTGTCGCGGTCGTGATCGGCAGGGCCCGGACAGACATCCGGGTTGCGGCAATGAGGACAAGCCTGTTCTCCATGTAGTCGCCAGGATCGCCGGTCGGGATACTTACGATCTCGACTTTGTTCCCGGCATCCCTGAGATAGGGCGTCGCATCGGCCCTGCAGATACTGACGGCGTCCTCCCCACCGGTGAGGAGGTTGGTCCACTCACCACCATTGAGGGCGACGCGGTTTGTAAACGTGTCATTCCCGGCCGCACCGGTGCTGACGACAGACAGAGCAACGACAGTCCGGTCGTCTCTCCCTATCGGGTCGGTGAAGTCGGCGGTGGTGCAGGCGTCGTCCTCGGTGACCCCCCATGCGGGGTCTGCCTGGATGACATCGGCACCCTCGGCGATCCACCAGGAGGTGTGGTTGCCCGATGTGTCGGCGACCGGTGCGACGAGGACGCCGCCGGAGAGGGTGACCAAACCCTCTTTCTGACCTGCATTCCTGACATGGAGGGTATGGTTCGCCGGCGACAGCGTCTTCAGGGCATAGCACCAGGTCTCGACGGTAGGGTTGCGGCCGTCAGCGTCGTCGGCATAGTACGCATTGGCAGCGAGTCTCGTGTTCCCGAGGGAGACCTCAAGGTCGGTACCGTCGTCAGACGGACTGCCCGTGTTGTTCGTCCCGAAGAGGTAGAGGCGCACACCAGAGGTCTTCCCCATGCCGGTTGTGTTCAGGAAGAGAGTGCAGGAATCACCACTCTTCAGGGTGCAGAAACCTCCATCAGAGGGGATGACCTGCACCGTGCCGTTCACTGTGCCATGGTCGGCGACCGTGAGGTCAGAACCCTTGAATCCGTGGGGCCTGCTCACGCTGCTGTCAGAACCACCTGACCCGCCGGATCCTCCCTGAGAGGGGGAAAGCTGGCTGTGGATGGTGATCTGGTTGACCATCTGGACTGAAACACCACTCGCAGAGGGATACTGACCATTGTAGTAGTACCAATACTCTTCATCCCAGGACTCGTGCATGTCCCAGTTGCCCCAGACATGCATCCCCTGCTCATTCGTTTCAGGGGTAAGGAAGTAGAGGCGCATGCCTTCCCGGAAGTTCTCATTCACGTAGCCGGTGTCCTTGCCATGGTACCACGCGATCACTATTGGTCCCTGCCTGGGGTTGGGGGTGTAGATGTACTCCGCCGGCCATGTCTTCGTCAGTCCGTCCGATGCCTTGATGGTTACCATATCGGTCGGTTCGGCACCGCCGACAAGGTTGCAGAGGTCCTTCACGTCTGTGCCCATGAACTGACCGTGGTCCTTATAGACCAGGTTCACGTCTTCGGTCGGGTTCCAGCCGTCATAGGTCTCGCCCGGGTGAACTTCATCCCATGCCCCTTCAAAGATCGGCCCCTGCGTGTAATACATCGTCTCTCCGTCCCCCTGGACAGGGAGATTGTCCCGCATCCACTGCCAGTCGACCGTTTTTTCGGCGAGGACGGTGGTGTCGTCAGAGGCGATTTTGGTGATCTTCAGTTCTGTCGTCGCAATGGCCGACACCGGGATTGTCATTGCCTCAACAACCAGAAGAACGACAAAAACAAAGAGAAATGTCTGATGTCGTTCAGATAGGGTCGTCTTCATATGTATCATCATCTCCGGAGAAGGATGCCTGCGACGAGAGCGGCAAGAACCGCGGCAATTCCAAGGGGGGCCTGTGGAGTCGGCGTTTCGGGGGTGTTTTCTCCTCCATTTGTCTCGTGGCCGGTATAGATCTCAAGATCGCTCACCTGCTTGACCGAAAGACCGCTCGTCGACGGCCATGTGCCGCTGAAGAAGTGCCACTCGCCCTCGGGCAGGGTCTCTTTCATGTCGGTGTCCCCGAAGACGTGCCTACCCCAGGGATTTGTCGAGGCGTCGGCAAAGAAGATCAGGCGCATGCCGTCATAATACTCCGGGACATAGCCCGATCCCTGCGGGTCACCGGTGACCGAGTCCTCACCGACATACCATGCAAGGCCCATCGTCCCCTTCCTTGGATTCTCGGCATAGACAGTTGCATGGGAGAAGTTCTTGTAAAACCCGTCCTCTGCCTTCACTTTGAGGGTGTCGCCTGACCCCATACCGCCGACGAGGCCGCAGAGATCCCTGACGGCCGTTCCTTTCACGGCGCCATAGTCCCTGCTCTCCACATTTTGGTACTCGGCCGGATCCCAGAGGTCTGACTCGTTGAAGGTCGGGCCCTGGTGGTAGTAATGGGTCGTCCCGTCACCAAGGACGGGGAGGTTCGTCTCCATCCAGATATAGTTCACCGTCTTCTCGTTGAGGATGGTCGTGCCGTCTGGGGCATACCTGACGATATGGATGTCGCTCGTCGCCGTCGTCGGCAGGACTACAAGGTAAATGGCGAGAAGGGCGATCAGAACAAAGTTATGGTTTCTCATTTTTTCATCACCTTCCAAGGCAAAAAAAGAGAATATCATCTCCTCCTGAGGAGGAGAAGGGCGCCGAAGGCGATGAAGGGCAGGGCCCAGAAGACCGGCGACTGTTGCGGGGTCGTGGGAGTGGGTGTCGCTGCCGTTGTCTCATTGATCGCCGGTGTCGGGGCCGTGACCTCTCCCACCGGTGCCTGCACATCGTCGGGGGCCACTGCCGAACCTTTCTCTGCCGTGATGGCAAAGAAGGAGAAGCCCGGGGACTCGGCCGAATAATATGCCTTGCCTTCCTTCTCCTCGATAAAGGTCGTCTGCAGACGGATCCACTCTCCATTCACGTGCCGCAGGAGGGCCACGTCGCCGGCCGAAACGCCCTGGGCCTTCAGCCACGCGGCTTCAACGGCAAACTCGATTGTAACTCCTTCGATCGCCAAAGGGTCGGTCTTGTAAAGTGTGACCTCCTGGATCTCGTAGACCGCACCCTCTGGTGCCGGGGCGCCCTTCGGCAGGCTTGCCTTCTTCACCGTAAAGAGGAAGTGTTCGATCCGGTCATAGGCGCTGACCGTGATCGTTGAGAACGCGGTCTCGGTCACGGAGAAGGACTTCGATTCACCTGCCGGGATGGAGCCGGAAACAGCTGAGACCGCGGAGGTGCTGCCGCTAGAGGATGAGTGGCTGTACGAGGGCGACGGAGTCGGGGCTGGGGCCGCAACGCCGCCGACCGCGAAGTAACAAAATCCTGGTGTGGTTGCACTAAAGTACGCCCTTCCATTCTCCTCTTTGATAAATGTTGTTGGGAGACCCTGCCATGCACCATTCGTGTACCGCAGCAGCCTCACATCGGTGACCGCCATCCTGTGGGAGTTCAGCCAGGTGAGAGGGAGGTCAAAGGCGATGACTGCCTCGTCGATGGTGTTTTCAGGGGCAGGGTAGACGATATGGAGGTACTGGAAGATGTTCTCAGCAGGTGTGTCGATGTAGTTCGGGAGTTCATCGGGGACGTCAATGGCCAGTTCTCCATCCCTGACGTCTCCGGCGGCCTTGATGGTTATTTTTGAGACTGCACCCTTCTCAAGATCCAGTGCCTTCTCGCCGCCAGCACTGATGTTCCCGAGGGAGACGATGTTACCCTGCAGGTTCGGCGGGATGAAGGAGACCTTGACGACACCCTTGATGGTGTCCATACCGCTGACATTCTCGCCCACAAGGCGGAGGGGCCAGTTCTCGTCGTCACCGGCAATATGCATGCCGTTCAGAGAGTTGGCAAGGATGTACTTGTCGCTGTACATCGCGTCGCGGCTGTCTATGATAGTCTCCGAACCGTCTTTACCGACGATATGGATGGCATAGCCTTCGGCCGCGAGGGTGTCATTGAATGACTTACCTGTATGGAAGTTCTCGTCATCGACATAGCCGAGGAGGAACCAGAGAGGCATGCCTGACCATTCTCTGCCCTTGCTGTCTGTGTAGGACTTCTCGTGGTTGGCGCCCATGGTGCAGGCAAGACCGCTCTCGAAGTAGCCCTTGCTGATGGTCTTGTCGATTGCTCCGTCGAGCTGGAGGTTCCAGGTGGGTTCTGCTACGTCGTAGATCCTGATCTCAGAGATATATTTGGCCGAGAGCCCGGCGCAGGACGGGAGACCTGAGTTGTAGTGCCAGTATTTCTCGTCGATGCACTCGTGCATGTTCCACTGCCCGAAGACGTGGTCGTCGGGCGCAAAAAAGAGCCGGTAGCCGTCGGCATAGTCGGGGACATAGCCCTGCCGTCCGGTGTACCACACCAGGACAGCCTCGCCCTGCTGCTCCTCGGGGGCATAGATGTTGCCGTAATGGAGGGACGTCTCCCATCCGTCAGGGGCTGCGAAGGTGATCTCAGTGTCAGGGCCCATGCCGCCGGCGAGGTTGCAGAGGTCACGCACGGAGGTTCCCTTGATCTGCTCATCGATCTTCAAACCACCTGGATAGGTCTCGGCCTGATCCCAGGGGTCCGCGGGCGGGAAGTTCAGTCCCTCGAAGTAGTAGTGCGTCTCGCCGTCACCGTACACCGGGAATTTTTCTTCCATGTACCTGTAGTCGATGGTCTTCTCGCTGAGGACCGTCGTGCGGTCGGCAGCGTACTTGACGATCCGCACTGAAGGGATCTCGGTCGGTTTCTGGAACGCGGTCAGTTCGATGCTTTCGATACTTGCCACACTCTGCGACCCTTCGGTCAGCGCAGAACCGACCAGCCTGACAGGGTAACCATTTTCGTTGGTCAGAAGGGTTCCGTTCAGTTTGTTGGCGATGATGAAGTCGTTGTTCTGGGAAACGATTTTGCTGCTGAACTCCTTGCTGTAGTCTCCTGACCCGGTGACGATCACCGTGTAGCCCTGTGCAGCAAGTTTGCTGTTAAATGCGCCAGACCCGTGGATGGTATAGTCGTCAACCCAGCCGCAAAGGCTCCAGAGCGGGATACCCGACCATTCGCGGTTCTTGTCGTCGGTCCAGGTGACGGTGTGGTGCGAACATGCTGCGGCCGCCTCGAACTCGCTCTGTGTGATGGTGTCGGTGATCTCACCCTTCAGGGTGAGCGTCCATTCACCGGGCTTCGGTCCTCCCGGCAGGCCGACGAGTGAGATTTCACTGATTGTTCCGACTTTCTGTTTCCCGGATGTGACGTTCTTTCCGACAAGTTTGAGCGGGAAGTCCCCTTCTGCAAGAGGCTGCCCGTTGAGGGTGTTGGCCACGATATAGTCGGAACTCTTTGCGACATTTGCACTGGCGAAGGTGGCGTTGAAACCGTCAGATGCACTCACCCTCACGGTATAGCCGTCTGCGGCGAGCTGGGTGTTGAATGCGCCAGACCCGTGGATGGTGTGGTCGTCGACCCATCCGGTGAGGTACCAGAGGGGCATGCCCTTCCACTCACCGGCCTCGTCTGTGTAGGTGACGCCGTGGCACCGCACAGATTCTTCGAAGTACGCCTGGGTGAAGGTGTCTTCGATGTCGCCTTTCAGGGTGAGGGTCCAGCCTTCGGAGGGTTCGGGGAGGCCGACGAGTTCGATCGCGCCGATGTTCCCGATCTTTTTGCCCATCGTGACATCAGAACCCACCATCTGGAGCGGCCAGCAGGGTTTGCCTCCTGAGGTCAGTTCTGGGAGAGGCTGCCCGTTGAGGGTGTTGGCCACGATATAGTTGTTGTTCCTGGCAATGGCTGCGCTCGGGAAGTTGATGTCGTACGGATGTGTCAGGTTCCGGTCGGTGACCTTCACCGAGTACCCTTCGGCTGCCAGTTCGTTGTTGAATGTGTAGTGGCTGCCGGTATCCTCGTCGTCGACCGCTCCCACGAGGTACCAGAGGGGCACGCCCTTCCATTCGCCGTCTCCGTCAGTGTAGGTGGCGACATGGCCGCAGTCCACCGCATCTTCAAACTGTGCCTTGGTGAACGAGACGGTGGTCTTGCCCTTCAGGGTGAGAGCCCAGTCACCGGGTGCGGATGCGACCTTAACGGTGGCCTGTATGATTGCCAGGGCGTTCTCCCGTGTCGTCGAGCCGTCAGGACCATACAGGAAGAGTACGACGTCACCATTCTGGAGAGGCTGGTCGGCACTGTTATAGGCGGCTGAACGGGCTTCACCGTTCACAGAGCAGGCCCAGGCCTCCTTGTAGGTGTCATTCACCTTGTTGTAGCGATAGGTGCCGATGTCATCAAGGAGCAACTGGCCATATTGCCACTTCTTATTGGTGAAGTTATAGAGGAAGCCTTTTTCCTGTGCGGCGGCATCAAGGGCGCCGAGAGGGGTGAGGGCCGGAATGCTGTGCGTGGTGCCCTGGCTTGCGGTCACGGTGACGTTGCCCGCGCCGAGCGTAACTTCGCCATTGTAGACGATGTCAGCATTTGTGAGGCGTGCCGTGATAAGTACCGCTGCTTCAGCGTTCTCCGGAGTGGTCGCACCTTTTGGGCCGTAGTAAAAGTTCACCCTGTCGCCGTCGACGAGGACACGTTTGTTCAGGCCGTCGGTGCTCGGCTTGCCGTAATCATCAAGGGCCACATCGTTCACGTAGCAGGTCCAGCTCTTCTGGCTCTTGATGAATGGGTAAGAATCGATGTCATCGAGCATCAGGATGCCAGAATCGATCCACTTCCTGTCGGTGACCTTATAGGTGAAGCTCTCAGCCTTTGCAACGGTGTCGAGGGCGCCAAGTGGAGTCCGGTATGGGATCTGGTAGGAAGAACCCTGACTTGAAGTCACAGTGGCTTCCCCTTTGGGGAGGAAAACATCTCCATCATAGAGGAGATCCGCACCTGTAGGCGCTGTCGTCACCGTCACATCCGCGGTACCCTCGACAGTCTCGTTTGTTGCGGTGACCGTCGTCGTGCCCGCCGCGTGTGCAGTGAAGTATCCGGTCTCGTTCACGGTCCCGACAGTTTCATTGCTGCTCGACCACTCGAAGGTGAGGCCGGTCATCGGCCGGTCATTCTGGTCGAGGGCAGCGGCGGTGAACTGCTGCTTTTCGTTCACCTTCAGGTCGGCGACAGCGGGAGTAACATTGATCGAGGTCAGAATTGGCTTGATGCCGGTCACAGCATAACCAGACGCACCACCCGCACTCAGGGGGTTAGTCCAGCGGACGCCCTGACCCTGGTTCGAGGAAACAGTATAGACATAGGCGTTGAAGGCTGCAAAGGTCTCCAGATTCTCGAATGAGTACTCGACCTTAATAGCACCTTTGTCGTTGATCGCCTGTCCGGAGAAGTCAGGCTGTGAAAGCGTATTCTTTCCGAGGATACCTGCGTTCAGGTCGATGAACATGATTGAGAAGGTGTTCCCGGTATCGGTCATGTCCTGTCTGTCGAAGATCGGGTAATTGACCGCCGGACAGGGCCTCCAGATCTGTGGTCCATAAAGGAAATCATCCTTTGTGAACGTCTCGTCCAGTGCTTCAGGCACATAGGTGATGTTCTCGAATGCCGGGAAATTGCCCTTCTGAACCGGTGTCCACTGATAACCGCTCGCCTTGATGTTGACTCTGAAGTCATCGGGAATGGTGCCGTTGACTGCCAGCATCAGGATGCCATTGTCGTCCCAGCCGCGGCCACCTGTGTCGTTGATATAAAAGACACCAGACTGGTCGTTGCTGAATACAACTTGGCTGCTGAAGTTCAAAGCATCAGTCGTAATATGAAGTGCGTTCAGACCCTGTGTGCCACTCTGAGTCGGGCTGAAGAAATGATAGGTGTTGTTGCCGTAATCGTTGAAACGGGCAGCACCATCATTTGAAACGTGTAGTATAACATTACTATTCGAAGGAATCACCTTGTAGGTGCTGGAATCAGCATCCGAACCAGCGGTCTCACTCAGTTCCAGCGGTTCGGCCACCGCCGGGGCAATACAGAAAGCCGAAAGCAGGAGGAGAAGGAGGGCCAACCCCCATTTCCACTGCATGCGGCCTAAATCAGTCGTACATATTGTCATGTTCTTCAGTCCTCAGACTTTCATTTCTAGAATTCCCGTGGGGAACGGGGGAGTTAAACAAACTTTTTTAACATTTTGTGGATATTCAGGGCTACTTTTTGCAAGACAACGATATTAATATTCTGAATTGCCTGAAGAGTTAATTGTGTGTGGTTAACGCCGCCGCGGAGGGCCGAAGAGGAGACGACAGAAAAAAAGAGGGGAGTATCCTGTCAGTGCCGCCGTAGCAACATGAGGAGAGAGAAGGCGGCGACAAGAGGGAACCAGCCTGCCGGCGACTTCTGAGGTGCGGTGGTCGCACTCGCTACCGGTGTAGTCTTCGTCTCTGAAACAATTGCTCCATTTCCAGCCTTCCCGCCGATCACAAAGAGCGAGAGCCTCTCAGCCTGTGCCGTGAACTCGACCGACCCATCTTTCTCCTCTCCGGCAACAGTCGGGAAGGCCTGCCATTCTCCTCCGACCCGGCGCATCAGCACGATATCCTCTGCCTTCAGACCATGGTCGGCGATCCATGCAGAGGGGACACGGAAGGTGAGGGCAAGAAATGTGGGTTCGGCCTTCGCACCCTCGAGTCTGAGCTTCAGGTAGCGGTAGACCTCACCCTCGGGCGGCGCACCTCCGCCGGCCGTCTCCGCATCCTCCACCGTCACCAGGAAGGGGGAACGCTGTTCGGGGAGGGTCACCGCAACCTGGGATACCACAGGGTTGTCAATGAGGAATGCCTTCGTCATTGTCGGGACAGTTCCCGCAGCTACCCCGGCATCGGCACTGACAGGTGTGCCGCGGGTTGTGACCAGGACGGCAAGACGGTTCACCAGGACCCCGCCGTCCCCGACATTTTTCTGCGCACGGACGGTGACGGTGTTCTCGCGGGGGAGGAGCGAGCGGGTGGCATCGAGGTCGGCCAGCAGCATGGAACCGTTCCGACCGAAGGCACCGGGCCACTCCCGATCATTGAGGCCGACCCTGCCGCCGCCGTCGGTCCATGCACCGGGCCCGGTGCCGACGACGTACAGTCTCGCCGCACCGACGCAGTCGAGGTCGAGATGCTCGTCGAGGATCATCTTCGTCACGACGTCTTCTTCATAGATCCCGTTATCGTCGTCGATCGCGACGGCATCGCACCCTTCGGCGACCTGCCAGATGACCTGGGAGAGGGCCGGATCCTCGCACACGACAAGGAGGGCACCGCCGTCAAGGGTGCAGACAGCACCCTGCGTACCTGTGTTTGTGACCTCGATGGAGAGGGCGCCCTCAGGGAGACGGTCCATGTCGAAGGAATAGGTGGCGGCGACCGGGGCGTCCTTCCCGCCCTCGCGGTCGGTGACTGTGCGGTCGGGAGAGACCGACCGCCCATTGAGCGTGAATCTCAGGGCAGGGTCAATCCCTATGTCATCCTGTTTCGACCCGTCCACGAAGAGGTAGAGGGTCGCCTTTTTCACGGTTTCCGTACCGGCCGGAGGAACAAGGGATAGTGTCGCACTCCCTCCCCCGTCAAGGAGGGCCGGGGCACTGTTGGTCGTTACAAGGGCCACATGACCATTCACCTCCCCGCTTTCCTGCTTGGTGAACTCAGATCCAGATAATCCGGAAGAGGCACCTGTATCTGAACCCTCACCGCTGCCCGGTGCCACGTCGCCTCCCTGCGGCGCCGTCCCGATGACCGCGTAGCCGCTCGACCCCTCACCGACAATCCGGTTTGTCCAGGAGATGCCCTGACCCTGGTTTGACTGGTTACACCAACCATAAGAATTGAAAGCTGCAAAGGTTCCGAAGTTCTCGAACTCGTACTCGATCTTCACGGCACCCATATCCTTCAGGCCATCGATCTGGGAATTTTTGCCAATATTACCGACATTGAGGTCGATATAGACGGTATGGAAGGGGTTCGAACCGTCGGAGACGTCCTGACCATAGTAGATGGGATATGCCCCGGGTAGATTGTTCCCGGCAGGCTTCCAGGTCTGTGGGCTGTACTTGAAGTTTTCCTTCGTGATCGTTCCCTCATAGGCCCCGTCGACGTACTCGATCTGATCCGCTGTGGGCGGCATGTTCAACGCCGGTGTCGGGGTCCACCTGTATCCGCTCGCCCTGATATGGAGGGCGAAGTCGTCAGGAACGGCGCCATTGACAGCGACCATCAGGATCATATCGTCAAAAAAGCCGCGCCCGCCTGTTTCTGAGAGATAGAAGACACCAGACTGTTCTTCAGTTGTCGTTACCTGCCCATAGGGCTCGGACTCGGGATCGGTTGTGACATGGAGGGCGTTGAGTCCGCCGCCTTCGAACTTGAAGAACTTGGTCATCCCGTCTGAGAGGATGAGATCGAAATTGCTGGTGCCAGGCATCGTGATCCCGCCGACGTCGTCGGCAACCGCGGGGGCGATGCAGACGGCAGCCAGAAGCATGGCCAGAGCCAGAAACACATGTCGTGATTTTATTCCCTGATTCATGATAATCTCCTTTAGGTCATGGTATCAAGCAGAAACGAAGGTTATACATCCATATTCTGGATTGTGTACAGATTATTCTTATGATCTGAAAAATGTTCATCAGATCTCGTTAACCTTGCCTGGCCAGAAAAAAAGAGGATTCAATCCCTCTTCAGGAGGAAGAGGGCCCCGATAGCGACAAGAGAGAGGAACCACGGTACCGGCGACTTCTGTGTCGTCGGGGTAGTGGTTGCCGGGGCGGTCGTCTCCGCGGCGTCGGTCGCCGTCACGGTCGGCGTGACCGTCTCTCCGGCCTGCTGACCGGCAGAGGCGGTCGTGCCCGCGGCGATCGCGAAGTACGAAAAGCCGGAGGCTTCGGCCGAGTACAGGGCCTGGCCGTTCTCTTCCTTCAGGAAAGAGGTCTTGAGCGGCTTCCAGGCACCCTTCTCGTAACTGAGGAGGACGATGCTGTCGGCGGAGAGGCCGTGCTTCTTGATCCAGGCCGTCGGCACCGCGAATTCGAGGGTCATGCCGTCGATCACGGAGGGGTCGGCCCGGTAGAGTGTGGTCTCGATGACCTCGAAGGTCGCCTGGCCGGGGGCGTCCATGCCCGTCGGCAGGGAGGCCTTCCCCACCGTCACCAGCATGTCATCGATCGCGTCCCAGGCAGCGACCGTGATCCTGGTGATCGCTGTTTCTCTCACCACAAAGGTCTGTGTTTCCCCGGCAGGGATGGAGCCCGAGATCGCGGCGACGTCTGAGTTTCCACCGCTGGATGACGAGTGTGAGGAACCAGTCTCCCCGCCGCTCGTTGTGGGTGAGACTGCAGTCAGGCCGAAGACCGAGAGGCCGTTCGGGGAATACGCCTCGAAGACCAGGTTGCCGTCGGCGTCGGTGCCGACGAGCACGGTCTTCAAGACTTCCTTCGTGCCGTCCTCGGCCCACCGGATGATCCGCACCGCATCGACGCCGCCGTGGGCGTTGACCCATGCCGGACTCGCGGTCATGCGGATCGTGGCGTTGGAGACGTCCTGGCCGTTCGTCAGGTTCGTCTTGACGATATTCATCGTGTAGGCGACGGCGTTCACGTTCAGACCGTCGCTGGAGGCGGCGATCTGGAAGGCGCTCTGTGCGTCGGCCGAGACGTTTGCGGAGACGGTGGTCTGCAGGCCGGCGCCTGAGGGGATGCCGGTCAGGTTCGCCGAGACGGAGGCGGTAACCGTACCGATGCCGTCAAGGACCGTGGTGATCGGCGTGGTGGTGAGGGTGATCCCGGCGACCGTGCCGTTCACGGTGCCGTTCACGACGGTGGGAGCGCCTTCAGTCCTGATGTTGAGGCTGAAGGTGCCCTCCTCAATCCGGATGGTGTTCCCGGAGACGGTGGCGTTGGTGGCGGAGGTGTTGACCCGGACCTCCTGCTTCCCATCGCCATTCGTCGTCATGTTGCAGCCCGGGACGTTCAGGGGCAAGTCTTTCGTCTGGTCACCGTGCGGCGGCGTCACCGTCACTGTGGCCGTGCCGACCGCACCATTCGCCCCGGCGCTGACCGTGGTCGTGCCGATCTTATGGGCGGTGAAGTATCCGGTGGCGTTCACCGTGCCGACGGTGGCGTCGGACGACGTCCACCCGAAGGCGAGGGGCGAGATCTCAGCGCCGTTGTCGTCATAGGCGACGGCGCTGAACGTCAGGACGTCGCCGGGGGTAAGCGAAGACGTCTGCGGTGTAAGGACGATCGAGGCCGGAGCGAGAATAACGCCGTCCTTCCAGGGGCCGCACAGGGGGTAATTGTCGATCTGTGTCGACGACGACGTCGTGATGACGAAGCGTTCGTCGCCGATACCGTCGGTATTCGAGTCGTTACAGGTAAAGGAGGAGCCCCAGAAGTTTCCGAGGTACGAGGGCCGCGCCTCACCGTGGACCATATAGGTCACTGGTTCGGTGGAGTTCCACTGCCAGGATGCAGCAGGTTGATTGGCTATCCATCCATGTGCAGATGGTGTGTTGAACGTGTTGAGGTATGCGATGTTTGAACCGCCTCTCCTGATGAACATTGCATATTGCCCGCCCGTGAACGTGTTGGAGACGAAGAGGTTGTCGGTGGCGAAATACGCCTCAATGCCTCCGACACTGATATTTCTGAACTGGTTTCCTGAGACGATATTCGATTCCGAGGAAAGTATGGACAATCCATAGTCGCCGCTGTCATGGATCTCGTTCCCTGTGATAGTGTTATCCGTGGCATACCTGACGCATATCGGACCGAAGAGATCTGTTGCATCGGTGATGTTATAGAGAACATTGTTGGAGATCGTGTTCCCGCTTGATCCCCTGACGCTATTGTCCCATAGGGACGCCTGACCATCCAGCCAGATCCCTCTGTAGGTCACATCATGAATGGTATTTCCGGTGATGGTGGAGTTGTGCGCCATCCTGACGCTAATGCCCAGATAGTCGTCGAAAACATCATTTCCTGCAATGGTAAGGTTATCGCATTCATAGGAATAGACGGCATTTCGCACGTACCACTTACCGACAGAATAAGTAAGGTCCGTCCCGGTGAGGGAGAATCCCTCGACGGTGACATTATCTGATCGTATCGTGACGATGTTGTCGTTCGTATCCGCCGGCCGGATGATCGTCGATGACGACCCGTTCATCGATCCAAGGTACACCGACCGGTCGAGGACGACATTTTCAACATAGGTGCCGTCCCTGACGATGATGCGGTCGCCATCGAACGCCGCGTCGACGGCCGCCTGGATGGTGGTGAAATCTCCTCCGCCGGAGGCATCGACGTACAGGGTGATCGGACTGTCGGGGTGGACGGTGATGGTGGTGTTGCCTTTCACCGTGCTGTTTGAGGCGGTGACCACCGTTTTGCCGGCGGTAAGGGCGGTGAAGTGCCCGGTGGCGCTCACCGTGCCGACCGTCTCGTTGCTGCTCGTCCAGGCGAAGACGAACCCCTCCATCTGGTTCCCGTACTGGTCGATGGCCGTTGCATTGAGCGAGAGTCCATCCCCTTTGAGGACGAGGGGGTTCTTCGGCACAAGAGAGATTGTGGTGAGTTTGGGCGCGGTGTTCTCGGTAATCGCATAGAGTTTACTGTCGCTCGACCCGACGTAGATAGTGCCGTCCGCACCGATGGAGGGTGCGTAGAAGAACCGCGAGGTGGTATTCGGATTGGCGAACGACCACTTCAGGGTGCCGTCTGAACCGATCGCATAGAGGTTCCGATCGTTCATGTCGGTGGACGGGATATAGACGGTACCTTCGGCATCGACGGCCGGTGCCTCCGTGATGGTGCCGGTGGTCGTATAGGACCACTTTAAGGTGCCGTCGGGGTTCACGGCGTTGACGGTCTTGCTGGCCGAACCCACGTAGATCGTGCCGTCGCTACCGATCGCCGGGGACGCAACGGCGCCGCCGGCGGCGTACGACCACTTCAGGGTGCCGTCGGGATTCAGGGCATAGAGGCTGCCGTCGGCCGAACCGGTGTAGATCGTGCCGTCGGAACCGATCGCAGGGGCTGTGTTGACCGCACCGCCGGTGGTGTACGACCATTTCAGGGTGCCGTCTGGGTTCAGAGCATAGACCTTCATGTCGGCCGAACCGGCATAGATCGTACCGTCCGAACCGATCGCCGGGGCCGAGGAGACGGCACCGCCGGCCGTGTACGACCATTTCTCCGTGCCGTCAGGATTGAGGGCGTGGATCTTCTTGTCGGCGGAGCCGGCATAGATCGTGCCGTCGGACCCGAACGCCGGGGCCGAGGAGACGGCGCCGCCGGTCGCGAAAGTCCACTTCAGAGTGCCGTCGGAGTTGACGGCATAGATCTTCATGTCACGGCAGCCGAAGTAGACGGTGCCGTTGCTGTCGATCGCCGCCGCCGTATAGATCTGGTGACCTGCGGCGTACGACCACTTCAGCGTGCCGTCGGGGTTGACGGCGTGGAGTTTTCTGTCCCGGGAGCCGACATAAATCGTTCCGTTCCGGTCGATCACAGGCTGAACCGTGAGGAAACCGGCCGTCTTGTACGACCATTTCTGCATCGGGTCGCTCGGTCCGATATAGGGACTCTGCCCGGTATGTCTCAGGTCATGCCCTGCCATCGGCCACGCCGAGTCGGCAAGGCCGCCCGACTGCTCGGTGACGGTCACCGCCGCCGTGCCCTCGACCGCACCGTACGAGGCGGTGACATTCGTCGTGCCGGCGGCGATGGCGGTGAAGGTGCCGCTGGCGTTCACCGTGCCCACGGTCTCATTCGAACTCGACCAGACAACGGTGATGCCGGTCATGGCGTTGTCGGCGGCGTCATAGGCCGTGGCGGTGAACTGCTGGTCGTCGCCGACGGCAAGGGCGGCTATGGCCGGGGCGACCTCGATCCTGGAGGGAGCGGGGCCGGACCCTGCGCCGATAACCGAGTAGCCGCTCGTCTCCTTGCCCGTCGCGCCCGTCAGGAGGGCGTTGCTCCAGGCGACCATATTGTCGCCGTTGTTCGAGTTCTTGCAGTAGCCGTAGACATTGAAGGCCGCGAAGGACTCCAGGTTCTCGAAGGAGTAATTGATCCGCACCGCACCCCGATTTTCGAGGTCAGCGTTCGGGGCGAGCACGCCGGCGTTCAGGTCGATGAACATCATCTGGAAGGTGTTCGACGTGTCGTTCATGTCCTGACCGAAATAGATCGGGTAGTCGAAACCGTTGCCGGTCGGCTTCCAGATCTGCGGGCCGTACCTGAAGTCCTCCTTCGTGAAGACCTCGTCGAGGGCAACGGGCTGGTAGGTCACGGTGTCAAGGGGCGGGGCCTGGTTGCTCACCGGGTTCGGGGTCCAGGTGTAGCCGTCGGCCTTCACACGCAGCCTGAAGTCGTCGGGGACCGTGCCGTTCACCGCGACCATCAGGATGATCTCGTCCTCGTAGTGCTTGCCGCCAGAGTCGGTCGCATAGAAGGTGCCGCTCTGGTTCTCGGAGACGGTCACCTGACCGAAGTTTGCCGCAGGGTCGGTGGAGATATGCAGGGCGTTGAGGCCGCGGTCGTAGCCTTCGAACCTGACATTGTAGGTGTTGTTCCCGAAGGCGTTGTACTTCACGCCGGCGTCGTTGACGACGGTGAAGAAGACATTGTTGTAGTCGGGGAGGGGCTGGATGCCGGAGGGGGCCGCCCCGGTGACGGTCACATCGGCAGTACCCTCGAAAGTGCCGTTCGCAGCGGTGAGCGTGGTCGTGCCTGTGGCAAGGGCCGTGAAGTAGCCGGTCTCATTTACCGTGCCGACCGTCTCGTCGCTGCTCGACCATGCGATGGCTATGTCTCTCATAGGCCGGTCGTTCTGGTCGAGGGCAGTGGCAGTGAACTGCATCGAGGTGCCGATCCCGACGTCAGCGCTTGCAGGAGTGACATTGATCGAGGTCAGAACCGGAGGAATGCCGGCGACGGAATACCCGCTCGTACCCGCGTTGGTCCCGCCAGCGGCGTTCACCATGTTGGTCCAGGAGATGCCCTGGGCCTGGAAAGAGGCGAGGCACCAGCCGTAGCCGTTGAAGGCGGCGAAGGTCTCAAGGTTCTCGAAGGAGTACTCCACCTTTGCATCGCCGTTGTCGGTGAAGGTGGCGCCGCTGAACTTCGAAGGTTCGATGTTCCCGACCTTCAGGTCGATGAACATCAGGCTGAAGGTGTTGTTGGTGTCGCTCACGTCCTGGTACTCGTAGAGGGGCAGGCCGGGCGGCAGATAGGGCTCGGCATTGCCCGGACCGGGCTTCCAGGTCTGCGGACCGTACAGGAAGTCTTCCTTCGTGAAGGTCTCGTCCACCGCACCATCGACGTAGGTGTAGTTGGTCGGGAGCTGGTTGACGACTGAGGAAGGCGTCCAGGTGTAGCCGCTCGTCTTGATGTGCACGGCGAAGTCGTCCGGGACCGTGCCGTTCACGGCAAGGAGGAGGACGATGGTGTCGTCAAAGCCGCGGCCGCCGGTGTTGGATACGTAAAAGACGCCGGACTGGTCGTTGCTCGTCGTCACCTGTCCACGATCGGCGCTGGTGTCGGCGGTGATGTGGAGTTCGTTCAAACCTCCGCCGTCGGCCTTGATGTAGTAAGTGCCGTTGTTTCCTGTACCATACACGCCGCCATCGAGATCGTACTTTATACCTCCATCATTTGACACATTGATGAAGACGTGGCGCGTTTGTTCGAGGGGCTCGGCCGAAGCCGGGGCGATACTGATGATCAGAAAGAGCAGGATGAGCGCTGCGGCGATCCACCGCAGGCGCCCACCGCCGCGTCCGGAATAATCTGTTATCATACCTGTGATTCCTCCCGTTTGAGGATAAAATATCGAATAATATACCGACTCAAGGTAATAGATCCTATTTAATTGCCCCAAATAGGTAATGATTGTACTATCGGGAAACAACAGAATAAATATCTTATTATTTTCAGACAAGTATATCAAATTTAGTTAACATGCGATGCGGTTGACGGACGCACCGACCGATGGAGAGAGATAAAAAAAGAGGAATTCGGGATTTACACGCTCAAAGGCTCACGGTGTAACCGCTGCTGCCCGCATCCAGGACCCTGTTGGTCCAGGAGATGCCCTGATCCTGATTGGACTGGTTGCACCAGGCATAGGCATTGAAGGCGCAGAAGCCGTCGAAGTTGCTGAGGGTGTAATCAACCTTCGCCATGCCATTACCTTCAAAGGAACTGTTGACGCCGAGCGCACCGACGTTCAGGTCGATGAACATGAACTTGAATGTGTTGGTAGTGTCGCTCATGTTCTGGCCGTAGAAGATGGGATACACCATAACACTCGACGATTTGTTTATCTGGTAACCATACGTGAAGTTGACATTTGTGAAGGTGTCATTCAGCGCTCCTGCCATGTAGTCGTCTACGGGGTCTACAACAGGTATGGAACCATCGCCCGTCGGCGTCCACTGGTAGCCACTCGAGTTAATAGCGAGAGTGAAGTCGGTGTCTGAACTGTTCGTAGCGAACATCAGAATGATGTCGTCGTCATAGCCCCTGCCGCCGGTGTCCGAGACGTAGAACGTGCCGGTATCGACCGTCGAGTTGGTTACCTGCCCATAAGCGCTGTTAGGGCTGGTGGTGATATGGAGGGCGTTGAGGCCGCCGCCGTCGAACTTCATGTAGTAGGTTTTGTCCGGTCCGTCGTACGTGGCGCCGTCCAGATTAAATCTCACTCCGTTGTCGTTTGCCACTGAAATAAAGCAATGCCTGTACGGCAGTGGAGTCAACGCAGCCGCCGGTGCGACCGTGATCGCAAGCATCATCAGGGCCACGGCAACCATGACCAGGCTCCTGATACCAGTGTTTTCTTTCATGGTTTTCACCTCTTTGCTCATTTTTTCGACCGGGTCACGCAAGTCAACAATTGTTGATTAACTGAGCGGATCAATCAACAAAAATATCATGAAGCGGACGAGATATAAAAATCATCCGATATTATATTCTCGATACTACAGAATAAAGACAAAATAAAAAGATCAAAAACTGCGTATCAGGCCTAAAATCAATTCTATCGTAGAAAAATATAACCCAAACTTTGAAAGCCGGTTCGGGTAAACGCTAGGCAAAGGCCCCTGTGAAAAAACGCGGCCATTTTGAGACCCTGCACAAACGCGACGCTGCCCTCTACCCTCTCTGCCCCTTTTTCATAGCACATCTCGATCAAGGGGGAAAGACCACACCTGCTGATTCGGAGACATCTCTTCACAACAGGATCTGCAAAACCGCATGATCTGGTATCCGACAGAGAAGAAGGGAAAACCTCTAGATGGAAGAACACCGGAGCGTTCCACCGTCCCCTGAAGATGAAAGCGGACGAAACTCCGGAGACTGAACGTGCAACCGAATGAGGTCGATAGGGGTGACCAGGTTGCGGCCCTTCCCCCTACATCCATAGAAACAACGAGAAATGCGGTGCGGGCGGAAAAACTCCATACAATAGCAAGGCAAGAGGAGAACAGATACCGATCAGGGGAGCAGGGGAAGGAGGGTGAGAACCCGAACCTGGATATGGCAATGCAGTGCAGAAGGTATGCCCGCGGCCGGAATGCCGCTGATCTCTTTCCGGTCGATGGGCCATGGAGTACCTGCTCCCGATCGTGCTTGCTCCGAGGTTTATATTTGTTGATTAACAGAAAGTGTTAATCAAACAAAAGAATTTGATAACTCCTGAAACCTTATAGTTTTCGCTTTGGCTCTCCGGGCATACCGGCCGCCGTAGCATCCCGGTCTGGTGCGATCTATATCCGAAAAAAGGCTGACTACAGAGATAGTTAAGTCAACAGGATTTATTGAACCAATATGGGGAAATCAACAGTGTAATAACGGCCACTCGCCATACCTGATGTCATATGGCTGTGATCCCGTGGAGATAACCGATTCGAAGAGAGATGACCTCACCGGGGAGGCGGAGGCGTGCAGACAGATGCTCCTCCCGGTGAAGGAGGAGATGCAGAAGGTGATCGTCGGACAGGAGGAGACGATCGACGGCCTCCTCACCGCCCTCGTGGCAGGGGGCAACGTCCTCCTCGAAGGGGTGCCCGGACTTGCAAAGACCCTCATCGTCCGGTCCCTCGCCTCCTGCATCGACTGCTCCTGCGCCCGCATCCAGTTCACCCCCGACCTCCTCCCCTCGGACATCACGGGGACGACGGTGTACAACCAGAAGGACGGCACCTTCTCCCTTGTCAGGGGCCCGGTCTTCCACAACATCATCCTCGCGGACGAGATCAACAGGGCGCCGCCGAAGGTGCAGTCCGCGCTCCTCGAAGCGATGCAGGAGAGGCAGGTGACGATCCAGGGCGAGACCCTGCCCCTCCCCGACCCCTTCTTTGTCCTCGCCACCCAGAACCCCCTCGAGTCAGAGGGCACCTATCCCCTCCCTGAGGCGCAGACAGACCGTTTCCTCTTCAAACTCCTCATCGACTACCCGACAGTCGCGGACGAGGTCGAGATCCTGGACAGGTACGCCTCAGGAACCAGCATCGCCCCGGCCTGCGTCCTCTCTGTCCGGGACCTCCAGAGAGTGCGGGCGGCGGCACGGGCCGTCCACGCCGACACCGCGGTGCGGGAGTACGCGGCCAGGGTGGTGGACGCCACGCGCCACCCGGCCGCGTACTGCCTCGACCTTGCAGACACCGTCACATGGGGGGCCTCGCCGCGGGCGACCATCGCCCTCGTCCTCGGAGCAAAATCCCGTGCCCTCCTCGCCGGCAGGGGCTACATCGTCCCCCATGACATCAAGGCCGTCGCCCACGCCGCCCTCCGCCACCGTATCCTCCTCACCTATGCCGCCGAGGCCGCGGGCACAGGTACCGATACGGTCGTCGACACCGTCCTTGAGGCCGTCGAGGTACCGTGATGGAGGAGGACATCGCCGCCCTGATCCGGGGGGTGCGGCCGGTGCCCCTCCAGGCCCTCCTCCCTGTCGGCGGCATGCAGGCAGGCAGGCACCGCTCCTGTCTCACCGGGCAGGGGGTCGAGTTTGCCGGGATCAGGGCCTATGTCCCGGGCGACGACGTCCGCACCATCGACTGGAAGGTGACCGCACGCCGGGGCGTCCCCTATGTGCGGGAGTACGCGGAGGACAGGGAGACGACCCTGTACCTCGCCGTCGACGTCTCGGCCTCTGCCGGTTTTTGCGGCACGGCAGGCAAGGAAGAGGCGATCATCGAGGCGGCGGCAGCGCTCGCCCTCGGCGCGGGGGAGAACGGCGACCGGGTCGGCCTCTGCCTCTTCTCAGACAGGGTGGAGACGTTCATCCCGGCGCGGCGGGGGAAGAGGCACATCGCCGCCGTCCTCTCCGCACTCCTCGACCGCCTCCCCTTCTCGGGGGGGACAGATATCGCCGCACCCCTCAGGTTCATCGCCGCCGCCGTCCCGAGGCGCTCCACCGTCGCCGTCGTCTCGGACTTCTTCGGAGACCCCTTCTTCGACGACCTCGCCATCCTGCGGCGGCGCCACGAGACCGTGCTCGTCAGGGTCGTCGACGCCGCGGAGGACGCGGTCCCTGATGTCGGCCTCATCTCCCTGGAGGACCCGGAGACAGGAGAGCAGATCCTCGCCGACACCTCAGACCCTGTCTTCAGGGCCGGGTACAGGGAGGCCGCAGAGGAGGAGGCGCGTGCCCTCGCCATCGGCGCCGGCACCTGCAGGACACCTCTCCTGCCCCTCAGGGCAGGGGACGACCTCTCCGATGCCGTAACGGGGAGGAGGAGGTAGATGCCAGGCTTTACTCATCCCCTCTGGCTCCTCGGCCTCCTCGGCCTCCCCATTCTTTACATCCTGTACCTGCGGGCGCAGAAGAGGCGGAAGACGGAGGCACTCCCCTTCTCCCGCGTCGCCCTCGTAAAGGCGGCCCTCCCGCGGCCGTCACAGCGGCCTCTCGCCCTCTTCCTCTTCACCCTCCTTGCGATCGGCCTCATCGTCACCGGCCTTGCCGGCCCGCACGTCCCCTTCGCCGGCGTCCACGAGGGGGTGAGCGTCGTCCTCGCCATCGACACCTCGGGGAGCATGGCCGCGGCCGACTATCCTCCGAACAGGCTTGAGGCCGCAAAGGCCGCCGGAGGCACCCTCCTCTCCGGCCTCGAAGAGGGCGACTATGCCGGCGTCGTCACCTTCGAGGCCGGGGCGATGAGCGCCGCCTACCTCTCCCCGGACCTGGCGCGGGTGGAGGGCAAACTCGCTACCGTCAGACTGAAGGACGGCCCGACCGCCCTCGGCGACGGCCTCGCCCTCGCGGTGGACATGGCCGACGCCATCCCGAACAGGAAGAAGGTCGTCGTCCTCCTCTCCGACGGCGTGAACAACGCGGGCATCATCACGCCCTTGGAGGCGGCGGCCTTCGCGCAGGAGCGCAACGTGCAGGTCTTCACCGTCGGGCTCGGTTCTGCCGCCCCCGCCGCCTTCGGGCCGACAGAGGACGGGACGATGCAGTACGCGGACCTCGACGAGGAGACCCTGCGGAGGATCGCGGAGGCGACAGGCGGGACCTATTATCGGTCTGTGGACGGCGGCACCCTGCAGGAGATCTATGCCTCCCTCCCGGGTGCGATCGCGCGGGAGCCCGAGGAGACAGACATCGCCGCACTCTTCTTCGCCGCCGCGGCCCTCGTCCTCCTCGCGGAGTGCTGGCTCAGGTACGGGCGGGGGCGGATCCTCCCGTGATCAGGAAGGTCCTCCTCCTTCTGTTCCTCCTCACGGCCGTCCAGACCTGCAGCGCCGGGGAGGTCGTCCTCACCGTGGCGGAGAGCGAGTACACCTTCCAGGTCGGTACCCCGGCCGGGATCGAGGTGTCGGCCGCGAACACCGCCGGCACGGAGACGAGGGGCACCCTCACCGTGGCGCTCAGGCCGGAGGGGAGCACGACGGGACGGACGCAGGTACGGGGTGTCGTCCTCAATCCTGGCACGACCGCCGTCCCGGTGGCCCTCGGCACCTTCGACACCCCGGCGACCTGCAGTCTTGAGGTTACCTTCGCCTCCGCAGACGGGAAGGCCGCAGCCCTCAGGGGGATCACCATCCACTTTGTCGAGGAGGTGGAACAGGTCGAGGAGAAAGAGACCGGTGGGCCTGTCAGTTCTGTACCAGAAAATGCCGGAGAGACAGGGGAGCGGTCGCCGCCCCCGGGCAGGGGCGGCACGACCGACCGTGAGATCCAGGCCGGGCAGGCGGCACAGGACGCGGCCGCTCTCAAGGAAGTGCTCCAGAGTGAGACAGGTCTGAAGAAGAAGGCAGAAAACGATCTTCTTGCACGAGCAGAGGCCGACACCCTGGTCAGGGACTTCTACCGCCTGCTCAAGGCAGAGGGTTTTGCACAGGCCGGCCGGTCTGCAGATCCAGACTCCGGCGCCTTCGCCCTCGCCTACAGGCGCGGGGGAGATGAGGCGGCTGTCAGGGGAGTGATGGAGGAGACGCTCGCCTATGCTGTCCTTGAGACCGGCGCACCCCTCAGGGTGCCTGCAGTGCTCGAAGAAAACGCAACATTCGAGGACTATGCGGCCACCCTCACCACCGAAGGACTCTCCAGAGGGCGGACAGTCATCAATACAACCCAAGAACAGAGTACCATAACCCTGGCGTGGGGGGAGGCGGCGGCCTGGATCAATGCCACCGTCGTCGGCGGGGAGGTGACAGAGGTGGCCCTCCACAGGCACCTGAACTGGTTGCCCCTTGCCGCCCTGATGGCGACCCTCGTCGCCGTGCTGGCGGCGGCCCTGCGGGCAGGCGGGCCGTCCGAGGGCTCAGGGCAGGGAGAGGAGGAAGAGAAACAGGACACAGCCTCCCCCTCACCGACCGCCATCCTTGCGCGGGCGCGTGAGGAGTTCAGGAAGGGGGAGACAACCCTCGCATACCGGGGTGCAGCCCGGGCGCTCAGGGTGCATATCTCGCAGAGCCACGGCAGGGGGACCGAAATCACCGACGAGGAGGCACTGGTCCTCCTTGCAGGAGACGATGCGGCGGCACCGTGGGTGCGCGACGCCCTGCAGGTCTGTAGCAGAGTCGCCTTCGCGGGGCGGTTCCCGTCTGATGAGGAGTTTATCCGTATCACAGAAAAGATCGGGCGGCATCTCGGTGGCCGCGAGGAGTTTAAATGATCTATTTAACCCGGGCGTGGCGGCCTCCAGCCGCACGTCGTATCTTCCCCCTTTTCAGGACCAATTCCGCAGGTTTTTATCCGAGCAACAGCGAAAACGAGTACAGGAGATTTCTATGACAGTCTATGTTGCAATGGACGACACCGACAACCTCGAGTCACGCGGGACCGGGCGGCTTGCACGGGCCGTCGCCGCCGCCCTCGCGGAGACCTATACCGTGTACGGTGTCACCCGCCACCAGCTCTTCTTCAATGAAGCGATCCCCTACACCTCCCACAACTCCTGTGCGGTCGTCCACCTCCCCGGGGAAGGGAAGGCCAACATCCCGGAGATCTTCGAGACGACAAAGGAGATCATGCTCGGAGACTTCGTCGAGGGAAGCGACCCCGGCCTTGCGGTCGCCGCGGCAGAACAGATCTCTCCTGCCCTCGTCGCCTTTGGCAAGGACGCAAAATGTACCGTGCTTACCCAGGAGAAAGCGCGGACACTCTCCCGCAACCTCGGCATCAGGCTCGAAGGGCTCGGCGGCACAGAGGACGGCGTGATCGGGTCTATGGCCGGGATCGGACTTGCCTCCACAGGGAACGACGGGAGGTTCCTCCAGATTGGTCGGGTCAGGGAGATCACAGGCCCCGCAGAGGTCGACACTCTTCTCGGCGCCGGCATCGATATGATCTGCACCCTTGACGGCAGACCGGTCGACGGCGGAACAATCTGGTGCAAAGAGGGCAAGTCTGTCAAACCCTGTCCGATCGGTGGCAGGGCCGTCCTCTACGTCGAAGAGAAGGACGGGCAACTCTGGGGAGTAAAGAGAGACTGACATGGAGTTCCGGACGCGCGTCATCGCCGGTTTCGCCGTTCTGGCCGTGATCGCTGTCCTTGCGGTGGCAGTCCAGATCATGGCGGAGTCCCTCTGCATGACCGATGACGAGACACCGCTCCCGATCATCTCGTCAGAGATGACCTTCACGCGGTCCGACTTCCTGTACGGCCCCGCGGAATACAGGCCGTACGCCCATCCCCTCTCCCTGAACACCCTGACAGGCGACCCCGATGGCCAGTGGTACCTCATGTACGTCATGCTGAACGAAACACCGCAGGGGGGCAACCCCTTCCTCTTCAAAGTACAGTCTGTCGCCGTCGACTACGAGTTCACCGACCTTGCCGGCACGGCCGCCGTCTCCGTCTACGGGGCGCGGCCCTTCGGTGGGGCGGCATGGACGAACAGGCAGGACGGTTATGGCTCATGCGGGTATTTTGTCCAGGGCACGGCCGACGTGGGCGAGGACATGCCCTGGACAGTCCCCCTCAAGGCTGGCAACCCGGCTATGGTCCGCCTCTCCAACACCCACGGCCTCGGCCCCGACGAGATCCCGACAGGCACCGTTACCTTCGTGTTCGAGCGGGACGGGAGCGGGCTTGACGCTCTCCATATCACGACCGACCCGGCCCAGAGGAAGGGCGGAGTCACGCGCGACGCCCCCGAGACCGGGCGGTTCTACCTCACACACACGGGCGGGAGCGCCGTCGGGTCGGTCTACCTCCTCATCGCGGTGGACCGCCCCCAGCCCGACACTTTCTCCCTGAAACTCACGACACAGTACGCGGAGGTGGCATGATGGCGGTGAAAGATCCCTACTTTTCCCTGTATGAGACTGCCCTCCTTTCCCTCTGCGGGGCGTTTGTCTTCGTCGCGAAGACCATGGTCAAGATCCCCCTCCACGTGCCGGGCCACTCCGGGATCTTCATCGCGATCCCTTTCATCATCGGTGCCGGGCTCGTCAAAAAGCCCGGGGCCGCCACCTATATCGGGCTGATCTCAGGTCTCCTATTCTCCTTCTTCGGCCTTGAACCTCTCCACCTCTTCGATGTCTTCAAGTACGTGGCAATGGGCCTCGTCGTCGACGCCGTCTCCGTTCTCTTCGCCTTCCGCATGGAAAACCCGGCCGTCGGCTTCATCGCCGGGGCGGCCGGCAACATCGCGAAGATGGCGGTGAACTACAGCGTCCACATTCTCCTCGGTGTCCCGGCCACCTTCATCATCCTCGGCATCGGCATCTCTTCGGTGACCTTTCTGATCTGCGGCGGGATCGGTGGGGCGATCGGCGCTCTTGTCATCGGCCGCCTCCTCAGGGCCGGAGTGATCGGAGGCCATGGTACCTGACGCGATCCTCATCGAGGGACTCTCGGTCTCCTATCCGCCCGACAGGTCGGGGCAGGAGAGGCGAGCACTCAAGGGCGTCTCCTTTGCCGTCAGGGAGGGGGAGTTCGTCCTCCTTGCCGGCCCCTCGGGATCGGGCAAGTCCACATTGCTGCGGTGCATCAACGGCCTCATTCCCCACTCGCACCGGGGGACGGCAGAGGGCCGGGTCGTCGTCCGCGGCCACGAGGTGAGGGACTGTCAGGTCTGCCGCCTTGCCCTTGAGGTCGGGACAGTTTTCCAGGACCCCGACCACCAGCTCTTCACCACCAGTGTCGAGGCCGAACTCGCCTTCGGGCTCGAACAGATCGGCCTCTCCCACCTGGAGATGGAGGCACGGATCAGTCATGCGGCCGGGACGATGGGGATCGACTATCTCCTGAAGAGGGATGTGGACGCCCTCTCCTGGGGGGAGAAACAGCGGGTGGCGATCGCGGCGGTCCTTGCGATGGAGCCCTCCGTTCTCCTCCTCGACGAGCCCACATCAGGGCTCGACGTCGACGCCTCCCGGAGGCTTGTTGCAGTCCTCTCCCACCTGAACAGGGAGAGGAGCCTGACCATCGTCGTCGCGGAGCACCGCACCGCCCCCTTCCTGCAAGTCTGCACGCGTGTCGTCGGCATCAGGGACGGGACGGTCGTATCCGACGGCCCTCCCGTGGCATCTGCCGGACCCCTACCTGAGGCATTTTCGGCCGTCACCGCACCCGGCACCGGAAACCTCCTCCTCGCTTTCGAAGGAGTGACCTATACCTACCCGGGCCAGGACCACCCGGCCCTCGACAGCGTGACCTTCGGGGTCGGTGCCGGCGAGATCGTCCTCCTCACCGGGCCGAACGGCTCGGGGAAGAGCACTCTCCTGCGGCATGCGAACGGGCTTCTCCGACCGGACCGGGGGAAGGTTATCGTGAACGGTCGGGAGACGGTTTCCCTCACCGTGGCCGCGGCCGCCCGCTCAATCGGGCTCCTTGCCCAGCACGCCGACACGCAACTCTTCGCGGAGACGGTCAGGGACGAGATCGCCTTTGCACCTGAAAACCTTGGATATGCCCCGGAAAAAACCGGCCTCTGCGTGCAAAGGGCGCTGAAGATACTCGGCCTTGAGAGGATAGGCACGGACACGCCCCCTCTCAACCTCTCGGTGGGGGAGAAGCAGCGCGTCGCCATCGCGAGCATCCTTGCCATGGACACGCCCGTCCTCGTCCTGGACGAACCGACGCTCGGCCTCGACCCTGCACGCAAGACCGAACTTGCCGCCCTGCTGAGAGACCGCACCGGCGCCGGGTGTGCCGTCCTCGTCGCCACCCATGACCCGGAGTTCGCCGCGTTCTGTGGCGGCCGGAGGGTCGCTCTCAGGGGGGGACGGATCGTGGCGGAGGGAGACGAAGGATGACAAAAAAAGGCGTCTATTTCGTGCCGGGGAACACCTGGCTCCACCGCCTCGACCCGGCGACAAAGACCGCGGCCCTGGTCATCGTCAGTGCGACTGCTCTCCTCACCGAAGAGCCCCTGCCCGTCTTCGCCCTCTGTGCAGGTGTCGCCCTCATCGCTACACTCTCCCACCTATTCAGACCATTTGTACGGTCGCTACGCTTTCTGACGCCCCTCTTTCTTTTCGTCCTGATCATCGACGCCTTCTTCCCCCGCGCCGTCTCCGGCGCTGTCTACGTCACCACCGGTATCGGACCCCTCCAGCTCATCCTCTCTGAAGGCGGCATCCTTTTCGCCCTTGCAATGGGACTCCGCCTCCTTGCCATCGGCGGCTACTCTTTCCTCTTCATCATGACGACGCCCTTCTCAGAATTTGTCGGGAGCATGCGTTCTCTCGGCCTCCCGAACACCCTCGCCTTCTCCCTGGGCTATGCGCTCCGCTCCATCTCGGCTCTCACCGCAGACGTCGCCGGGATCATGGACGCCCAGAGGTCGCGGGGCCTTGAATTCGACAGGGGAAATCTGCTGGAAAATAGGCACAAGATCCTGGCGCTATTTGTCCCGGCGACGGTCTTGGTCCTTTCACGGGCGCGGCAGGTCTCGGAGGCGATGGAGTGCCGGGGATTCGGCTGCACAGACCACCCGACGCGGTACGGCAAGAGGAGCGTCACACCGGAGGACGCATACCTGATTCTGCTCGTTCTCGCCTGCGCTGCCCTTGCGGCCGCTCTCTCATAACCTTTTCGTCTCCTGGCAGGCATTGAGGACGTCGTCCATCAGGGAGAGCGAGCCCTCGATCCCGGCAAGGGTGCGGGCCCGCAGGCGGACCCGGCCGCGCTGCGGGAAGGTGATCCCCACGTAGGGGACATCAGGGGCGACCGCATGCTCGAAGGACGACCCCAGGATCAGGCCGGGCTCGGTCTCCAGGATCATGTCCCTGATCGCGTTGAGGGAGGTGACCGCGCCCTCTCCGTTCCGCGGGGCACGGACGACGACCTCGGCGTCGAGATAACGGACGAGGGCGTCGGAGACGAAGGTGGCGTATGCCGCCTCCCCGAAGACGGCGACAGTCGGGGGGTCAGAGCGGGAGAGGAACTTGTCTGAGGCGCGGCCGATCCTCTCCTCCGCGGCGTCGGCTTCGTCGAGCACGGCCCCGACATCGAGGCCGCGGAGATCGGCGAGTCTCTCGAAGGCCGTCTCTGTCGCGGGGATGCCGAGGAGGGATCCGGCAGGTGTCCCGATACCGGACGCAAGGCCCGGGTTGGTCTGGAGGACGGCCGCACCGCATCGGCGGAGACTGTTGAGAGGGCCCGCGGCGATGGCAGCGGCGACGGTCCCCCCGGCCGCGCCGACCAGTCTTTCGGCCTCCAGCATGTTCCCCCGCCAGAAGGGGTCGATCGGGTTCAGGCCGTCGATGGTGACGCCGGTTTCGCCGGGATCGACGGTCGGGGCAAGAGCGGAGATCGCCCGCCTGTACCCCTCCTCCATGCCGCCGGTAAAACCCGGACTGTCGACGACAAACGCCTCTATCCCCTCAAGGGCCTTTCCGATGTCCTCCCCCATCACGGCAGGGACGCAGCTCTGGACCACCGCCACTGGTCTGCCCGTACCCGCGATCTCGCCGACCACCCGGCGCAGGCGCTCCTCCGCCCCGAAGATCACCTCCTCCTCCACGATGAGGGTGGCATGGATGGGCGTCTGGAGAAGAGAGGCCGGATAAAAGTAACAGCCCGAAGAGCCGTGGATCACCACGTCAAGGCCGGAAAAGCCGGAAAGGCAGGACGCGGCGCCGCACATTGCGCAGGGCCAGACCGGGTTTGAGCAGAGACGTTCAGGCATGGATCTGCCTCCTCCAGCGGTGGAGCAGTCGCCTGACCCCGGCCGTCCCGACAGGCGGACTGTACGGGAGGGCAAGGCCGGCGCCGCCGGTGTCGGCCTTCAGGTCGAGCGCCTCCATAACCCGGCGCACAGGTGCATATTCCACGGCATGAAGGGTCATGGGGCCAGGGGAGAAGGCCGCCCCCCGCATGTCTGCAAAGGAGGCGAGCATCTCCTGCTGCCTCTCCTCCTCCGCGGCGACGGCGTCGTCCGACGGCATGCCGAGGGCCGACCCTGCTTCCTTCAGGAAGCTGATGCTCCCCTCCATCCCGATGGGAAATGACGAGATGTACGGGGTGCCGAAACGCTTCTTCAGTGCCTCGCCGACAGGGGCGAGGGCAGGTTCCCTGAGGATGTTCAGCCGCCCGGCCCCGATTTTCGCGAGGTCGGCGAACCTGACCTCTCGCACAAAGCGCAGGCCGACATCGACACCAAGGGCAGCAAGGAGTCTTTCGACCTCCCTGTAATTCTCCTCGACCTCGAACTCCAGGTTCTTCTCCCCGATGATCGTCACCGTCTCTGTCTCGGCAGGCACCGGGTCCGCCGCACCGGCAAGGGCCGTCAGGGCCGCATGCAGCCCGTCCGTAAAGACACCGCCGAGGAAACCGGCCGTCGGCACAGGGACGACAGGCACGCCGAAGTCGGTGGCACAGACAGAGGCGACATCGTCTCCGATCGTCCCGGCGATGCAGGTCGTGAGGACAAAGACCGCAGCCGCCCCGCCGTCGACAACCCGCCTGACCGTCCTCTCCAGCGCCTCCTCGCCGCCGAAGATGATATCGCGCTCGCCCAGGTCGGTGGAGACCACTGACGGGAGGCGCAGACAGCCCTGGTCGGCCATGACGGCATGGAGGAGAGAAAAATTGTGGTGGGCGCACCCGGCAGGACCGTGCACGACGGTGACGGCGTCCTCTACCTGTGTGGTGACCGAGAGAGCGCCTGTGAGGGTGCAGCCCTCATACCGGCGTGAACTGGAGGGCGAGGTCTTCAAGTTCATCCATCTCAAGGGGTGTCGGTATCGAACTCCGGGTGTTTGCTGTCACCTGTGCGGCAAGACTCCGGTAGACGGCGGCCTGCTCCGATGCAGGGGCATACTCCATCACCGTCTGCCTGTGGATCTCGGCAAGCTGCACGGTCCGGGACCGCGGGATATAGGCGACCATCTCGGAGTTGATCCGCCGGGCAAACTCGCGGACAAGTTCCTCCTCGCCCTCGGTGTTCTTCGCGTTGCAGATGACCCCGGCGAGGCTGCACGAACTCCGCGACCTCTGGGAAAGCCGTGCGATCGCCTTGGCGATGTTGTTGGCGGCGTACAGGGCCATCAGTTCCCCGGACGTGACAAGATAGACCTCCTGCGCATATCCCTCCCGCATCGGCATCGCAAACCCGCCGCAGACGACGTCACCCAGGACGTCATAGACGATCACGTCACCTTTCAGGGCCCCGAGACGTTCGAGGAGCTGGAAGGTGGCGATGATCCCCCGGCCAGCACAGCCGATGCCGGGCTCGGGGCCGCCGGCCTCGACGCACCTGACACCCGCATACCCGGTAAAGACCACCTCGTCGGTGGTGATCTCGCCTTCGCCCCGTTCCCTGACAAGGTCGAGGACGGTCGGTATCCATGCCCCGTGCATCAACATCCTGGTAGAATCGTGCTTCGGGTCACAGCCGATCTGCAGGACGTCAAGGCCGACCTCTCCGAGAGCCGCTGAGAGGTTTGCCGACGTGGTGGATTTGCCGATCCCTCCCTTGCCGTACAGGGCGATCTGTTTCATCCCTCTTTCATGGGCCTGCATCAGATATATAGTGCGTTGGTTTTAATACAAATTGCCTGAGGTTGTCCGGGACACGGTCAGACTTCCTGAGGTCATCCCAGAACACTCGTTCATTCCTCTTATCTCTGCATGGGGAATCGGGAGAAAATCCCCTGTTCTGATCGATGCCCTTCTCGACTCCTTGCAGTCGTCACTCGAAAATAGGATTGGCCCCGGGAAGAGAGAACGGAGATCCAGAGGGGGGAGACTGCCCTCCACCCCCGATCCTGACACTCAGTCAAACCCCTTGACAAGGCCGACGAAGAGGACGAGCACCGGCACAATCTCCAGCCTCCCGAACCACATCAGGAAGATGAAAACCCATTTCGTGGGGAGATTCATATCGGGGTTGACAAAACCGGTGGAGATTCCGTTGTTGCAGAAGGCGGAGGTGATCTCGAAGATGACATTCGAAGACTCGAAGGAGGTCTGAGGCTCGAAGTGGAGGACGGCAACAGTGCAGAGAAAAATCGTCAGGAAGTACATGATGATGATGAGCATGTTCTTCGAGACCTCCACCTCGGCGATGTTCTTCTGCACCGTCCGTCCCTCGTGCCTGAAGGGAATAATTGCCTTGCCGGAGACGAAGATCCGCCTGAACCACCAGAGAAGACTCTCCAGGCCGAGGAGGACACGGGAGATCTTGAGGCCGCCGGCGGTCGAACCCGACGAACCCCCGATCAGCACCAGGATGATCAGAAAGAGGGTCGTTACCGGTGGCCATAGACTGGGAGAAGCAGTCTGGAAACCTGTACTCGATATCCCGGCCGCCGCCATGAATATCCCCCGGCGCATCGCGGTCAGCAGGTCTGTGCCGGTGAGGACGAAGAGGTCGAGGGTGAGGACGACAAAACCGCTGAGGGCGAGGATCAGGAGAGTGAAGGCCTGACGGTCCCCGAAGATGCTGAAGGTCCTGTGATGATACATCAGGTAATAGAGTTTGAAGGGCATGGCTCCGGCGAGCATCACGATCACGAGAGAGAGTTCGAGAAGGACGTTGTTGTAGTCTGATATGCCCCCTGACGTAACCGAGAAACCGCCGGTGGCGATCGCCGTCATGGTCAGGTTCATTGCATCCCAGACAGGCACGCCTGAGAGGAGGACGAGCCCGAAAGAGAGGAGGGTGATGATGATATAGATCCGCCACATGGCCATGCCGGTGCCGACGACGCTCGGCATGAAGGCCTCGGAGCGTGCTTCAGAGCGGTACAGCCCGCGCTGGACAAGGCCGGACCTGCTCGCGAGGGCGACGGTGAAGGCGACGATCCCGATGCCGCCGAGCCACTGCATGAATGAACGCCAGAAGAGGAGGGTTTTCGGGGCGGCGCCGACATCGGAGAGGAGGGTCAGGCCCGTATCAGTCCAGCCAGACATTGCCTCGAAGATGCTGTCTGTCACCGACATGTGCAGGCCGATAATGAAGGGGACCGATCCGATCAATGCCGAAATGAGCCAGATCAGGGCAACCGCCATCAGCGCAACGGAGAGGCGCGGCTCCCGCGCCGGCCGCGGCACCTGCGCAAGCAGGCTGCCGACGATGATGAAGAGGAGAGGGACGAGGCCCATCGGGACAAACATCTCCCATTCCGAGTAAGCGACGGTGACGATGAGGGGGATGGCGGCGATCAGGCCCATGAACCTCAGGATCTTCCCCATATCCCCTGAGACGCTGGAGAAATACTCGAATCGGTCCATTGATTACAGATCTCTGCTCTGGAGGACTTATCCTTTTCTTATTCTGTGCGTTGTGTATCCCCCTGCAGCACGAACCAGCGGTTGAGGATCCGCCAGGCAAGGATGAGTTCGGCAACCTCGCCGGCGGTGACGTACTGCCTGTCGCAGTAGACCCTGATGCCCTCGGCCTTTGTCTGCCGTCCGAGGTTCCTCGCCAATCTCCGGATCGCCGAGTGGTTGATCTCGCCGTCGAAGGTGAGGGCGCTCATCTCCTGACCGTCGACGTTTGATATCCCGTACTCGAGGAGAAAGGGCCGGTTAGAGAGCGTGAGGAGTTCCCCGAGATCGATGGAGAGCCCGATCTCCATCATCTGCCGAACAAGTTTTTTCTGGAGCACTGTGACCCGGTAGATATTCCTCACCTCGCTTGCCTCCGCGCCGTAGCCCGAATAGGCGATCTTCACCACGGCGTCAGCAAAGCGGCGTTGCGGGGCGATATACCGCGCATAGTCGGACTCCCGCGCCTTCATTTCGGCAATGACCTCCTCTCTCGCGTATCCCCGCCCCTCCATATCACGGCGCAGTTTCCAGAGTCTTTTGACACACGGGTCAGGGTCCACAAAGATGGAGACGTCGATAAGGCTGCGCAGGTCGGGGGTGAAGAAGGTGTGGAGGCCTTCGAGGATGAGCACCTTCGAGGGCCGGAAGGACACAGGTTGGTCAAAAGTCCCGTTGTCATGGTTGTAGACCGGTTTCATGATGCACTCGCCCCGTTTCAGGGCCCGGATATGGTCTGCCAGCAGGTCGAGATCGTTCGCCTCGGGAATCAGGGGGGTGATCCCCCGTTTACGCCGTTCCTGCCGGTCATAGCGGTGGTAGTCGTCGAGGGTGATGGTGGAGACGAGGTCGTCGCCCAGGATCTCCCTGATCGCGCGGGTGAAGGTCGTCTTCCCCGACCCGCTGTCGCCTGCGACGCCGATGACGAAGACTGAAGAGGAAGCGGCGATCCTCTCCCTGAATACGGGGGTGTCCATCGTTCCGGAGATGCGGGGGCGGGGAGTTAAAGGTTGCGAAAAGGTCCGGGGTGTGGAAAAAAAGGGGTGAAACTCTGTTGAAATTCTCATGCCCTGAGTGATGTCTCCCCCGCGATTCACAGGGACAGAGAACCTCTGCCTCCCCCCCCCTCCAGTTTGCCGGGGGACTACAGCGAAACCTTTGGTTTCTTGACCTCACTTCATTCTGTCCTCGACAGCTGGCTTTCTCGTTGCCCCCGGACCCCCGCTCAGGATTGGTCCGGGGAAGAGTGAACACGATATCCAGAGGAGGAGCCAGTCCGCCCTCTATCCTAATGGTGGGGGGACCGGGGGCAGAGCCCCCCGGAGGAGATACACATGCACTACCTTCCCTACTGGTCCCCCGGCAAACTGTAGGGCAAGATGGTGGATTGACACTTCATCTCATAGGACCAGGCAAATGAATCGATCCCGGGTATGAAGGTTCCTGCAGAGTTGACCTGTCGAACTCACTCGCGTTCGTCGGTGGATGAAGGCAGCGTGTCCGTACTTGCACCATTAAACGCGGAAAAATCCCCGGAGAAGTATGAAAACCCTCCCAGATTCCCCTCTAAAAAAAGAGATCGAGAACCGCTCAAGAAACCATTTCCTGAGCGGCTCTGCAACATTATTTCCTGTTCGTCCAGAGGCCGTGGATATTGCAGTAGATCCGGGTCTTTGCGTTGACGTCGTCGATGTGGAAGACGGCCTCGGGGGCGTCGCCGGGCTTGAGCTTGTGGACATAGAGTTTACGCCCCTTCCGCACCTCGACCCACTCGATATAGTGTTTCTCCTCCATTGGGTGCGGGACGCCGCCCACCTTCACTCTGATCCCCGTCTCCGTCTTCTCGAGGACGGGGACGTGCTTCTCCTTCCCGACGTCGGAGGTCTTCTCCTCCATCTTCACCATCGGCGCTCCGCAGCAGACCAGCTGCCCGTCGCCGGCATGTGCGATCTTCACGACATTCCCGCACTTTTCACATTTATAAACGTCCAGCAGTTCGGTCATCCGTGATCCTCCCTTCTACGGTTCTGTCACTATGCCCTCATGCTTCTTAACAATTGTGTCGGCGAGGTCGGTGAGCGCGGAAAGGTCCTCCGGTCCGGGATAACCGCGGACATAGACGGGATCGATCATCTCAGCTTTGAGGGGAGCGAGGGTATCGGTGATGTACTGCACGGCCCTGCCGCCCCAGCCAAAGGAGCCGATGACCGAGACGAACTTCGTCTTCGGCTTCAGGGCGCCGAGGAGATAGGCCGCATGGACTGCCGCCGGGTGAGGGCCGAAGAGGACGGTCGGCGCTGCAATGACGATCGTCGCCGCGTCGACGGATGTCATCGCCACCTCGCCGAGGTCTGCTCGCGTCAGGTCGTACGGCCGCACCTCAACCCCCCGCTCGATGAGGGCGTCGGTAAAGAACGAGACCATCTTCGCCGTGCTCCCGTGCATCGAAACGTACGGGATCAGAACGAGGTTCTTCACGGCGTCCGAGGTCCAGTCCTCATAGGCACCGAGGATGAGCGAGGGGTCGCGGTACAGCGGGCCGTGGCTCGGAGCGATGATCGCCACATCTCTCTCGGCTGTCTTCTGCATCGCCGCCTTCACGCTCGTCCTGAAGGGCATCATGATCTCGGCGTAGTAGCGTTTCGCCGCGTGGTAGACCGTCGTGAAATCCCTCACGAAGAGTTCGCTTGTGGCGAGGTGGGAGCCGAAGAGGTCGCAGGAAAAGAGGATACCGTCCTCCTTCTCAAAGGTGAGCATCGTCTCGGGCCAGTGGACCCACGGCGTGACAAGGAACTCGAGCGTCTTTCCGCCGAGGTCAAGGGTGTCGCCGTCCTTCACCATCTGGATCCTCTCGGGCGGGATCTGCAGGAGGCGGTCGAGGAGGTCGCAGCACTTCTCGTCAGCGATGACCGTCGCTCCGGGGAACATCTCCAGGAGGAGAGGCAGGGTGCCCGAGTGGTCCTGTTCGGCATGGTTGATGACGATGTAGTCCAGGGACGACATGCCGAGCTTCATCAGGTTCTTCAGGAGTTCTTCATCGAACTTCGGGTCGACGGTGTCGATGAGTGCGGTCTTCTCCGTCCCCCTGACCACGAAGGCATTGTAACTCGTCCCCTCGGGGGTGCCGATCAGGGCGTCGAAGAGCCGCAGGTCCCAGTCGACGACACCCACCGAGTAGACATCAGGCACAATCTCCCGTACGGCCATGTCATGCCACCGGTTTGAATTTTGTCTTCGCAGCCCCGCAGACCGGGCAGATCCAGTCGTCGGCAAGGTCTGCAAATGCAATGCCCGCTTCGATCTTCTGTTTCGGTTCTCCCTTTGCCGGGTCATAGACATGACCGCAGATCATACACTGATATTTTTCCATAGTCTCTCCTCACTCGGCCTTTTCCTCTATAAGTCTTCGCCTTATGGCAAAAATAACGTTTGGAGCATCCCCGAAGGGATCAAGCCCCTCTCACTCGTCCATCCGAACAAAGTTGCTCTTCTGTGCACCGCAGACCGGGCAAACCCAGTCTTCGGGGAGGTTGTCAAAGAATGTTCCGGGAGCAATCCCACTGTCGGGGTCTCCCTTTTCCGGGTCATAGATATACCCGCAGACCATGCACTGATACCGATCCATAGGTCACCAGTGAAGAACTGGCGCCTTTTCTCATATATTTTTACCGAATGATGCGTGACACTTCAGATCAGGAGCAGCCACCCGGTGTAGACCGCCGCCTGGAGGAGGGTGAGAGGCATGCCGATCTTCATGAAACCGAAGAAATCCAGGGTGACCCCTCGCCTTTCGGCGCCCTGTACGATGATGACGTTGCTCGCAGCCCCGGCAATGGTCAGATTCCCGGCGATGGTGCTCCCGGCCGCGAGGGCGAGCACCCCGGCCTCTCCTGTCCCGGCATTGGTGAGGATGGGGAGGGCGAGAGCGACGAAAGGGACATTGGATATGAACTGGCTGAGGATAATGCCCCCGACCATGATCGTCGGGATGGATGGTGCGGCCTCGCCGGTACCTGCCATCAGGTCGGTGAGGGCGCCGCTTTCCCGCACGCCGGCCATGACGACGAAGAGGGCGGCGAAGAAGACGAGCGTCGCCCAGTCGACTTTCTTCACGAGTTCAGTCCTGCGGGGAGAGAGGACCAGGAGGGGAACAGCGGCGGCGACGGCGATGGCAATGAGAGGGATGTCGGTCCCGGGTGCGACCGCAAAGATGACGATTTTTGCGATGATCAGGGCGACGACGACGATAAGGGAGGTCCGGGCAAGGGTCGTGAGGGCGGTGTCTCCGATACACGCGGGCGGTGCCGGGGCGTCGAGCATTTTTCCCCACTCCTCCCTGAAGACGGCGAAGAGGACGGCGCAGACGAGAAGGAGGGCGAGGACGGTCGGAGGCGCAAGGACGGTGAGGAACGCCGCAAGCGGGTCGGCAAAACCGCCCTTCGTGGCGACGAGAAGGTTCTGCGGGTTCCCGATCGGACTTGCGACGCTCCCCGTGGTCACGGCGAAGGCAAGGGCAAGGAGGAGGGCCTGCGACCTGATCCCGTAGCGCACCGCGTACCCGAGGACGAGGGGTGTCCCGATGACGGCGAGGGTGTCGTTCATCAGGAGGGCGGAACCGATGCCGGCAAAGATGACGAGGAGGACGATGAGGCCCCCTACCGTTTTTGCACGGCAGAGGAGGGTCGTGCTCAGGGTGACGAGGTAGCCACTCTCTTCCAGGGCGACGCCGACGAGGAACATGCAGAAGAGGAAGATCATGACGTCGGGATCGATCGCCAGGAATGCCGACACCGGGTCGACCGAGCCTGAAAGGAGCATGGCAACCGCTCCGCCGAGCATGATCTGCCAGATGGAAATTTTTACGCCGAGTGTCTGCCTGAAGGCGATGAGGAGGAAGACGGCACCGACGATGACGAGGGCGATGTGCGTGAAAAAGAGTGTTTTTTCTCTCTATATTTCCCTTCCGGCAGGATCACGGGTTGAGGGTCCAGACCGCCCACGTGAGGTAGGTGGCAAAACTCACCCAGAGGAGGTACGGCAGGAGGAGCCATGCGGCCGGTTTCGAGACGCGGGCGGCGAGGACGATGGTGGCGAGGATCGCACCCCAGAGGAGGAGGATCTCACAAAACCCGAGAAGAGGCGACTGCAGGCCGAAGAAGAGGACGGACCAGAGAATGTTGAGCGCAAGTTGCACGCCGAAGGCGAGGAGGGCAACCCGCACCTCAGGTCGTCCTGTCCCCTCACGCCAGATCAGAAAGAGTGAGATACCCATCAGGATGAAAAGGACAGTCCAGACGGGGCCGAAGACCCATGCAGGCGGGTTCAACGGGGACTTTGCAAGCCCGGAATACCATCCGGGGATCTGTGGCGCCGTAAAGATCGAACCGACGAAACCGGCAAGGAGGGTCAGGACGACAGAAACGACGAGGCGGACAGGATCGGAGAGAGTGGCCATGAGGGAGGATTGTCATCCTCCTATATGAGTGTTCATCAGAGGGGGAGACCGAGGATGGAGAAGACCCCGATCATCCGCAGACCGATATAGGTGGTGAGCACGACAAAAATTCCCTTCAGGAGCCGCGCCGGCATGCGGTGAGAGATGAGGGCACCCGCCTGCGCCGCCGGGATGCTCGCAGCGGCCAGCACAGCGGCCTGGAAGAAGTCCACGTAGCCGACAGCAAGGGGCGGGAGGCCAACAACTCCCTGCCCGAGGACCATGTACGTGGCAAGACCGCCGCTGGCGGCGGCGAGCATCACGACCGTTGAGGTGGCGACGGCGCGGTGCATCGGGAAGCGGAGGGCCACGGTCAGGATAGGTACCAGGATGACGCCGCCGCCGATGCCTGCAAGGCCGGAGACCAGGCCGACCGGGACGCCCCAGAGGAGGTACCGCGTTGCCGGGACCTCTGGCACCCCATTACTCTCTGCGGGGGCGAGGAAGGTGCGTGCTCCTGCGGCGAGAACGACAAGGCCGAAAAAAGTTTCGAGGGGCGCGGCAGGGAGGAGTGTGGCAAGCCATGCGCCGAAGACTGCTGCCGGCACGGCCGCAACACCGAGGAGCGTCCCGGCCCGCCAGACGACGGCGCCTTTCCTCTGGTGGCCGACGGCGCTGCTCAGGGCGGTGGGGAGGATGACGGCGAGGCTTGTTGCAAAGGCGAGCCTGAGAGCGACCTCGTCCGAATAGCCGGATGTGGAATAGAGCCAGAACTGCACCGGGACCATAATGAAGCCGCCGCCCACGCCGAGCATGCCGGAGAGAAGGCCGGCACAGATGCCGATCAGCACAAGCACAAGAAGGGATAGGAGGTCGATCATGCTCTCCTACACCTGTTGCATCTCCCTGTACATAGTGTTCGGCACGGACCGATCCCTTCGCGTAAAAAAGGCATTGTCCGGCATGGGGAAAAAGGATCCTGGAATTGTCATGACGCTATATTTCATATATCCCTTATTTCCCGGAAATTCCCCGGAGAACAGCCCGGAAACTCCCTGATGCGCCGCAACCGCAGAGGGGAGATGGAGGAAGTTGGCGACAGAGAGTGCCGGGATAGTACGAGAAAGATGCTTTTCAGGTGCCTGTTGATGTATCAATATATTTTTAAACCTCTGTTGATGAAACTGAATATTTTTCGTCAATTTTTTCGTGCGGGTAAAGGTAATGGGCCCGGCCATGCGAAACATTTATCATCACAGCGGGATATTAGCGGAATGCCCCTGAGCGGGTAAGACTCGTGGACGTGGGGGGACACGTTTCTTCGTCTATGACGGGGCACAAACAGGTACAAAGGGAAGTACAGGCTTGCTAGGTCTGCCATAAGGTTCAAAAGACCGGTATGCAGGGGGTCGCACCTCTGCAGACTGGCAGATGGCCACACATGCTGGTTGCCGGAGTTCATCACTGTCCCGCCCTGTGAGGGCGTGCAGGATATCAGCAGGATGGATTCTTTTCGATCACTCCGGATCCTGCTGGCGGAACAGGGATGTGGTTCATACTGGGGGGGCGTGGACCACAACCCTTCTGTCTCTGCCCAGCGCACCTGACTTCTATTTTTCTTTTTTATCCGCCGCCGACAGGCGGGAAGAGCGAGATCACGTTGCGGTCCGCGACGACTGTCTGCAGGCCCTCTTCGAAGTGGATGTTCCTCCCGTTCCTCAGAATGTTGACATGGTCCTGGAGGACGCCGGGTGCGGCGAAGATCTCGTCCCTGAGGGCCGGCCTCTCTGCAATGAGCATCTCGACGATATCCCCGACCGTCGCACCCTCCGGACACTCGACCTCCCTCTCGTTCTCCAGGATCTTTCTAAATGTCGCAAACGATCTCACAATGACTTTCATTTTTTCGCCCTCAGTTTCTGTATCTCCTCTTTCCCTTCGACCCTCAGCACGAAGGTGCCGTGGCACGGTTTCGTATACGGGAAGATCACATAATCGCCGTCCACACCGATCGGGATCGGGGGGACGCCGATAAGAGCGAGGTCAAAGATGCGGTACCCGGGCATCACCTCATGGTACTCCCGGTAGTTCTTCTTGATAAATTCCCTGTACTCCTTGAAGGAACAGTTCCTGAGGAGAATTTCATAGTTAAGCGCCTCTACGCATCCCATCCCATCACCCTGTCAATGTCCTTTGAGAGTGGCAGAACATTATGGACGGCCTTCGCCACCACCCGCTCGCACGGGAAGTCGATGAGTCCGGCAAGTTCCCCTGCCTCCTTCCCGAAGACGACCGCCACAAGGCGCCCGGCAGAGACGCTGCCGACCGTCCCCGCATAACTAACGCCGCTCTCCCTGTGTATGAGCACGAAAGAGACGGCATAGTCCTTTTCATGTGCCACAAGCGCTTCAATGCAGGCGTCGAGGTCAACCATCTCTCCGACATAATGCCGGTCGGGATCGGCCATCGCCACGAGCGACCGCGCCGAAGGGTTGCCGGCGACGACCGGTACAAGGCCCATCTTTCGGAGGCCGTGTGCAATGTGGAGGGCCACGCTCACCTGTGCCGCGGCTTCCGGGCACCCGAGCATGATCAGTCCCTCTTTCTGTCCTTCAGATCCCCTGTCTATCCCTGTCATTCCGGTCTCCTCATTCGTCCCGGTCCATCCGGCCGACACCCTCGATACGCTCCGGGTGGGTGTAGACGGTGAAACGTTCCCCCCGCGAGAAGCAGACAAGGGTGAGCCCGGCCTCTCGTGCGGTCGCAATCCCCTCGGAGGTGGACGCGGCACGCGAGATGACGATCGGTATCCCGGCACGGGCCGCCTTTGCCACCATCCCGGCAGGCTGACGGCCGGTGCAGCCAAGGACGCAGCGCGACCGGTCGAGACCCGCGAGAACGGCGTGCCCGATCACCTTGTCCACCGTGTTGTGACGGCCGACATCGCAGGCCTTCGCGCAGAGTTCCCCATCGCAGAAGAGGACGGAGCAGTGGAGACCCCCCGTCCTCTGCCATTCGTCCGACTCGATGGCGGCGGTCATCCGGTAGACATCGTCGATGCCGATCCGCAGGTCCGATACGACCCGCGGGATCTCACGGAGATACGCCGTCCCGCCCGACGACTCGACCACCTGCTCACAGGACGGGGCAGGGACCGCTTCGATCCTGATCTCGTCCCCGGTAACCTCGACAGAGACGACCTCGGTGGCAAGACCCTCGGTGATCGCAAAACCCGCCCCGTACTCCCTGAGGGCATCGTCGGACGCCACTATTCTGGTGACCGGGGCGCCGTTCATCACGAGGAGGTAGCGATGCTCGACGCAGACCTCGTCGTCGATCTCCCTCGGTTCCCCTCTTCGTACCTGAATTCCTGTATAGGTTTGCAGATCCATCACATTTTCCCTTCCCGGTCACGCCCTGCCTGTAGGTGTACTGGCATGTTCCCAACTCTTATATGATATACCCATTAACAATTGTTAATCCGAACTCTCTCAATTTATGGATTGTGATCTCATGAAACTCCCCTGCGAGACTGGCGTCTGGCTTATCCTCCCATGCATCCGTGCATGCCTCGTGCAGGAACTGATGGAAAAAGGGCTGTCGCAGAGGAAGGTCTCGACCATGCTCGACATTACCCCGGCTTCCGTCTCCCAGTACGCCTCCAAAAAACGCGGCTGCTCGATAGAACTGGGCGACAATGCGGTATCGTCCATAAGGCAACTTGCCGAGGACCTCGTCTGCGAAAATGTCGGGCATATGAGCCTGCGGATGTGCGACATCTGCATGCAGGTCCGCGCCCAGGGAAATATTGCTGATGACGACGGCGCCCCCTGCCCTCGCGACCTCGTCTGCAATATCTCCTCCTCCCGGGACCCGACACACGCGCCCTGAATATTCCCTGCGCCCCCGGACAGAGTGAGGGCGTCATTTCGACAGTTTTTCCCGGCTTCTATGGCCGGGCACGAAATTAATTATTCTAGCCCTGCAATAGTAGAGCGATGTACTCGCAGAGACTGGAAAACCTGCCGCCATACCTTTTCGCTCGTATCGATGCAATGAAGGCCCGGAAGAGGAAAGAGGGAGTCGACATCATCGACCTCGGTGTCGGCGACCCTGACCTCCCGACGCCGGCCCATATCGTCGAGGCGATAGTCAGGGCGGTGAAGGAACCGAAAAACCACCACTACCCTGCCTACGAGGGAATGGCCGCCTACCGCAAGGCGGTTGCAGAGTGGTACGGGAAACGTTTTTCCGTCTCCCTCGATGCGGACAGGGAAGTCCTCGCCCTGATGGGCTCGAAGGACGGCATCGCCCATATCCCGGAAGCCTTCGTCAATCCCGGCGACTACGTCCTCGTCCCCGACCCCGGTTATCCGGTCTACAAGACCTCGACGCTCTTTGCCGAGGGGAAGACGCACCTCATGCCCCTCACCGCGGAGAATAACTTCCTCCCTGTCCTCGACGACATCCCGAGGGATGTCCTGAAGAAGGCGAAACTCTTCTTCTTCAACTACCCAAACAATCCGACCGCGGCGATCGCCCCGAAGGCGTTCTTCGAGGAGGTCGTGGACTTCGCCCGCGACAACGACCTCGTCGTCGTCCACGACAACGCCTACTCGGAGATCACCTTCGACGGCTACAAAGCTCCCTCCTTCCTGGAAATCGACGGGGCAAAGGAAGTCGGCGTGGAGATGCACTCTCTCTCCAAGACCTACAACATGACGGGGTGGCGGATCGGCATGGCCGTCGGCAACCCGGAGATCCTGGCGGGGCTCGGCCGGGTGAAGTCGAACGTGGACTCAGGCGTCTTCGACGCCGTGCAGGAAGCGGGAGTCGCCGCGCTCACCGGTTCCCAGCAGTGCGTCGCGGACGCCTGCGCCGTGTACCAGGAGCGCCGGGACGTCCTCGTAAAGGGCCTCAACGACCTCGGCTTCGACGTCCGTGCGCCGAAGGCGACCTTCTATGTCTGGATGCCGGTCGAAGACTGCATGAAGACGGCGGCGCAGTTCCTCAACGAGGCCGGCATCGTCGTGACACCGGGCGTCGGGTTCGGCGAGAGCGGGGACGGGTACGTGCGTTTCGCCATCACCCGTTCGGTCGAACGGATCGAGGAGGCGCTCGAACGCATCAGGAGGATTGCACCATGAAACTCCCGTCACACCTGACAGTCAGGGACAGCCGCCTCCATCTCGGCGGCGTTGACTGCGTCTCCCTTGCAGAGGAATACGGCACGCCCCTGTACGTCACTGACCTCGACCGGGTCACCGGCAACTTCAGGCGTTTCCACGCGGCCCTCGCCGCCCACTACCCTGACGTGCAGGTGCTCTTCGCGGCGAAGGCGAACGGCAACCTTGCGGTGATCCGGGCCCTCGCCGCCGAAGGGGCCGGTGCAGACGTCTTTTCGCCGGGCGAACTCGAACTGGCCATTCGTGCCGGGATGAAACCCGAACGTCTTCTCTTCAACGGGAGTTCCAAGAGCCGTGCAGACCTCGCCCTCGCCGTCGAAAAAGGAGTGCGGGTCTCGGTCGACTCTCTGGACGAACTCCACCAGCTCGACGCCGTTGCCGGGGAGGCGGGAAAGACCGCGGAGATCGCCTTCAGGGTGAACCCGGCCCTCGAAGTCCCGACCCACCCGAAGATCGCTACCGGGCTTGCGACGAGCAAGTTCGGCATCCCGGCGCAGGAGATCATCGGCGCATACAGGGAGGCCCTGGCCTGCGAGCATATCGAACCTGTCGGTATCCACTGCCACATCGGCTCCCAGATCCTGGAGGTCGAACCCTTCGCCCGTTCGGCCGAGGTGATGGTGCGGGTCGCGAAGGAGGTCACCGACCTCGGCGTCCACCTGGAGTTCCTCGACATCGGCGGCGGCCTCGGCATCCCGTATCACCATGACACCGACCCGGCGCCGACGCCCGCGGACTATGCGGCCGCCGTGATGCCGGTCTTCCTGAAGGGTATCAGGGAGTGCGGGATCGACCCGGCCCTCTGGGTGGAGCCCGGCCGCTGGCTCGTCGGCGACTCCTCGGTCCTCCTCACCCGCGTGAACTCGGTGAAGAAGGCCCACAAGACTTTCGTGAATGTGGACGCCGGTTTCAACCTGCTCATTCGGCCGGCGATGTACGACTCCTATCACGAGGTACTCGTCGCGGACCGCGCCGATCTCCCGGCCGACGGCACCTATACGGTGGCGGGCCCGATCTGCGAGACCGGCGACATCCTGGCCCATGACCGCGCCCTCCCGACCCCGAAGGCCGGCGACGTTATCGCAGTCCTCGACGCGGGCGCCTACGGCTATGCGATGTCCTCGCAGTACAACAGCCGGCCGCGCTGTGCGGAGGTGGCGGTGAGCAACGGGAAGCACGCCCTGATGCGCCGCGCCGAGACCCTCGACGACGTCACCGCCGCCATGGAGACTCCGGCCTGGAAGGAGTGAACGGACAACCGTGAACTTTCACTACGCACTCGTCGACGACCTGATCAGCCGCGAGGAATTTGAAAAGCGGGTCGGTGAACGGATGAAGGCGGCGGGCGGTCTCCTCGACGAGAACGCCGCTTCGCTCCTCGTCGTCACCGACTGCGGCCGCCACCACCAGCGGATCGCCGGCATCGCCCCCGGCCCCTCGATCGTTTCCTTCTTCGGGAAGGTGCTCTCTGCCGGCGAACCCGAGGAGTTCGCCGGGAAGGACGGGGAGACCGGAGTGCGCGCCAACCTCCTCCTCGGCGACGCGTCCGGACGGATCGAGGTGACTCTCTGGGACGAGAAAGCCGGGGCGGCCGGGGAGATCGAGCCCGGCGAGGTACTCGAGGTGATCGGGAGGCTTGCACCGCGGGGGGGGAGCGTCACGGCCCTCGCCCTGCGGAAGTCCACGGTGCTCATCGACTGCCCGATGGAGACCGAACGTACCTGCGCTTCCCCGGTCGGCACCGGCGACCTTGTGGTACGCATCCTCGGCATCGGAGACCTGCGAGAGTTCACGCGGGGAGACGGGACAGGGGGGGCGATGGTCACGGCTGTCATCGGCGACGGAAGCGGGACGGCGCGCCTCGTCTGCTGGGATCCGGCGGTGCTCGCGGCCTCTGCGGCAGGGGACGTGGTGTGCATCAGAGGGGCGCGGGGGGCCGTGAAGGCCGGGGGGCCGGAGTTCTCCCTCGACGACCGGGGCAGCGTCACCCCCTCCCCTGAGGAGGTCGAGGTCCGGACCACCCCGGCCGCAGAGGTGAAGGCCGGGGAATGTGTCTCCCTGGAAGGGCGGGTGGCGGCGGTGCAACCGCCGCGGAGCTTCCAGACTCGCACCGGAGAGCGGTCCTATGTGCAGAATCTCGACCTCTCCGACGATTCGGGGACGGTGCGCCTCGTCCTCTGGGGTGACCGCGCCCTCCTCGGCCTTGCGCCCGGCGACGACCTCCGTGTCTACCATGCGAGGGCGAAGGAGGGGCGAAGCGGCGGGACAGAGGTCTCTGTCGGGAGGGGGAGCATGCTCCTCGGGGCCGGTGAAGAGGACGAGGAAGAGATTGTCTTTCAGGGGACGACCGTCCCCTCGGCCCTCGGCATGACCCTCGACAACGGCACCGAGGCCTACCTCCTCCCTGGCGACATCCTCCCCGGCCAGGAAGTGACGGTGACCGGGACGCGGCGGGGGCCGCGGATCATCCCGCAGGCCGTCGAACCGGCAGAGGTAGACAGGCAGGCCCTTGAAAGGCGCCTTGCGGCACTCTTCGACGAGACATGCTGAGAACATTTCACTTTCACCCCGCACACGGAGAGGGAAGTATATGTCAGGTGCGAAAGTGATATGTATGCCCGGAGACCACGATCAACCGGGTGTTTCCGGGCCTTCCGCACCTTTTCTGCTGGTGTGCGGCCAAAATATCTGAAGGAGTGAGGGAAAACATGCCAAACGTATCCATGGACCTTGAAGACCTCCCCGGCGTCGGGCCGACAACGGCGGACAAGCTTCGGGAGGCAGGCTATGCAACTGTTGAGGGCATTGCCACAGCTTCGCCGGCCGACCTCGCCGAGGCGGCAGAGATCGGAGAGTCAAGCGCAAAGAAGATTATTAAGGCAGCCCGCGAACTCGCCGATATCGGCGGGTTCAAGACCGGCGTCGCCGTCCTCGAAGACAGGAAAGAAGTGAAAAAACTTCAGACCCTTGTCCCCGAATTCGACGCCCTCCTCGACGGCGGGCTGGAGACAAAGTCCATCTCGGAATTTTACGGTGAGTTCGGGTCGGGCAAGAGTCAGATCGCCCACCAGATGGCGGTCAACGCCCAGCTCCCCGAGGAGTTCGGCGGGCTGCACGGGTCCTGCGTCTACATCGACACCGAGAACACCTTCCGCCCCGAACGTATCGAGCAGATGGTGGCAGGGCTCGAGATCCCGGGCTACGATACACCCCCGCTCATGGAGTTCCTGGAACGGATCCATGTTGCAAAGGGCTACACCTCCGACCACCAGATGCTCCTCGTCGACAGCGCCCGCGACCTTGCAAACGAGATGAAGGACAGTGACTATCCCGTACGGCTGATCATCATCGACTCGCTGACCGCCCACTTCAGGGCAGAATATGCCGGCAGGGGTACCCTGTCGGTGCGGCAGCAGAAGCTGAACCGGCACATGTACGACCTTGCAAAAATCGCCGAGGAGTACAATGCCGTCGCACTCGTCACCAACCAGGTCCAGTCGAACCCCGGCGTCTTCTTCGGCGACCCCACGAAACCGATAGGCGGCAACATCGTCGGACATGCTGCGAAGTTCAGGCTCTACCTCAGGAAGAGCAAGGGCGGCCGGCGGATCGCAAAACTCGTCGACAGCCCGAACCTGCCTGAAGGCGAGGCGGCGTTCGTCGTCGAGACGTCGGGCCTCAAGCCCTGAAGGTGGTCGGCCAGTGCTGAAGGCGGTCGTCACCGACCTCGACGGGACCCTGACCGATGCACGGCGGCGGATCTCCACCGCCGCCATCGAGACAATCCGGGACCTTGTCGATACCGGCATCCCCGTGGTCATCGCAAGCGGGAATACCATCTGCTCCCTGGACATACTGTGCAAGATGATCGGGACCGACGGGACGATCATCGGCGAGAACGGCGGGGTGTACCGCCTCTGCTTCGACGGCCAGGTCCATGTGGCAGGCCGCCAGTCGGTCTGCTGGGACGCGTACCACCGGATCGAGGAACATTTTGCCGCGGAGGGACAGACTCTCACCCTGTACTCCCCTGACAACCGCTTTGCCGACATCGCATTTGCCCGGACCGTCGAACCCGCCGAGGTGGCCGGGGTGATCGCCGACATGCCGGTCAGGGCGATCGACACCGGCTTTGCCATTCACCTCCAGTACCAGGGCATCTCGAAGGGAACGGCCCTTTCCGATCTCTCCCTCCTGATGGGCCTCTCCCCCGCCGATTTCCTTGCTATCGGTGACTCTGAGAACGATAGGGAGATGATCGGCCATGCCGGCATCGGGGCCACCGTGGACAACGCCACGCCAGGAACGAAGGCAACAGCCGATTATGTCTCTGAAAAGAGATATGGTGAGGGGTTTGTTGAAATTATCCGGAAATATCAGAAATTATTCGGGTAATTATTTTTTCGAGAGGTACCGGTCGACCACGATGTAGTCGCGTGCGTCCTTGACCGCCTCGAAGGCGATAAGCATGTGTTCGCCGTCCATCCTGTATCCTGCCGTGTCAAAGGAGGCATCAGGTTTGACGATCAGGTCGATCACCTCGCCGGTATCAAGATCGACCATGAGGTTCTTGATCTGGCCGATGATCATTCCGTCATTGCTCATCACTTTTTTGCGTGCAAGGCCCCGTGAAAAGATCGTACTCATAGTTTCTGGGTGGGTTTCGGGGATATATAAATTGTTTGAAAAGAAGGAGAATTTAGTATCCCGCCGTTTTCCGCCGGGTGTTCACTTGAGAATCTCGGAGGCCATCTTGATGTCCACGGACTTGACGGTCTTTCTTCCCGCATGACGGGTGAGTTTGATCGCTTCCCGCGCGAGAACCGTGCCGTAGTCTTCCATCAGAGCGGCCAGAGCCTCGCTCCCGTCGGCACTGACACGCTCAGCACCGGCATTCTTGATGATCCTTCCGACTGGTGCAATTGGCAGTTCGCTCATCTGTTTTCACCTCGCTCCTCAACCCCGTCCCCCAGAGGGAAGAGTGGGTTGAAATAACACACCCCTTGATGTGAATACCCATATTTATAGTTGTGGGTTGCCAGATCAGTGTACCGCCAATTATTGCCTCCCTTACAGTGCGGGGAAGACACCTATGATGTCCGACTGGGTGATGATCCCGATGGGCTTTCCACCCTCTACAACAATGAGACGCCCTATTTCACGTTCTTTAAAGCGCCGGATCACCTCGTAGAGATGGGTGTCGGCATCGGCTTCGACGACATCCGAGGTCATCACCGCGGTGACCGGTGTGGCAAGGTCAAGTCCCTGGTCCAGTCCGTCGGCAAGGTCGGTCAGGGTGACGATCCCGGCGAGCCTCTCACCGTCCATCACCGGCGCCCCATGGATGCGGTGCTGTGCAAAAAAGGACGCCGCGGATTTGAGGGTGTCGTCGGAGGAGAGGGCGAGGAGCGGGGCGCTCATATAGTGTCTGACCGATTTTTTCGGGAGGGAGATCATCTCGATGATGGAAATGAGGAGTGAACTTTTTACCTCGTCTTTTCCGAATATTTCCCCCCTAACAAGGAGTTTGTTCACCGGGGTCGGGCCGATGGTGATCTGGTCCCCGATATCGAAGACCTTCACGCTCCCGAGGATCCGGATCAGCGCGTGGCAGATGTCGGGGTGGCAGAGGGTGGTGAAGTCGATCTCCGCCACATTGGCTCCCTCGACTTCGGTGCCGTTCCTGGCGATCGGGACATGCGACTCCTGGTCATAGTTCGTGAGATTAAGTTCGCGGTAGGCCTGTACCGAGGGGTTGTACCCTCCCTTCGGGCCGGGGACGCCGTCGACGAGGCTGAGAGCCTTGAGAGACTGCATCTGGTTCCTGACCGTCCCGGGGTTGCGCTTGAGCACGTCGGCGATCTCCTCCCCCTTGATCGCGCGGGAATGTCGGTGGTACAGGGTGATGAGGGTGATGAGTATCTCTTTCTGTATGAGCGATAAATCCATACACAGAGTTTGGTCTCACTGAGCATCAATATTTTTGGTTGTGGGTGTCGTGGATTTTGAGAGAATACCGACCGTACCGACGGCGGACGAAGTGCTTGACCGGAGTTTCCGGCGAGCCGCCGCAAAGATGCGGACAAAGACGAACAAAGACCGTGCGAATGAAGATTTTGTCAGGGCAGTTTCAAGCGCCGTCCATGACAAACTGGTCCATGTCATCCAGTCGTTTCCGGTCTTCGAGGACCAGCCGCCCTTTTACCGCGATACCGTCGAGGCGCTCTTCGGTATTGAAAGGCTGAAGATGGCCCTCGGGAATGTGGGGTGGGCAGCGATGCACACGAAGAGGATGGGCTTTGAACACGGCGGAAGGCGGATCAGGAGGGCCGAGGATACCGCAGCAGTGCGGAAGCGGGCGGTGGCGAGGATCGCCTCGATCGTCCACCAGATCAACAAAGACCTGCTCTTCCTGAATGTGGCGCGAAATGTCCTGCGCAAACTCCCTGACGTCAAGGACAACGAGTTCACCGTGGTGATCGCGGGCTACCCGAATGTGGGCAAGTCCTCCTTTATCAGGCTGGTCTCGTCGGCCGAACCGGAGATCGCGTCGTACCCCTTCACCACGAAGGGTGTGGTACTGGGCCACCATTATGATGGGTGCCACAGGATCCAGTTCCTCGACACCCCCGGCCTTCTCAACAGGCCCGAGGAAGAGAGGAATGCCGTCGAAGAGCAGGCGATCGCCGCGATCGTGAATTCCGCACACCTGATCGTCTTCATCCTTGACCCGAGCGAGTACTGCGGCTACCCGATAGAGGATCAGAACCATCTCCTTGAGGCGATCAGGGTGATGGCCGAGGTGCCGATTCTCGTCGTCGCCAACAAGGCCGATATCCGTGCGGGAGAGGAGGGCATGCTCTCCATGTCCACCGCCACCAGAGAGGGCGTGGACACGGTGCTCGCCGAGATCCTCTCACGCTATCAGGAGCCAGCCCCAGCTCCCGCTCAGGGCGCAGCCGAGGAGGAAGCCGAGGATGGCACCGCCGTTGAGGGGCGGGAGTCCGGCCTGTGGACGGCCGGAGAGGACGAACTTGAGGAGGACGGCCATACCGACGACTGACCCGGCCATTGCTCCGAGCGCCGGGACCGAGATGAACCAGAGGGCCGGTGTCGGGACGAAGACCTGGGCCGAGACGACGAGGATGGACGGCATGATCAGGTCGCCCATGCCCATGATAAATGCCCCGCGTTCTTCCTTCTCCTGCTGAAGGTTCATCCCTTCTTTTCTGAATGAAAAATCCCTCTTCTTTGGTATGACGAAGAGGATGGGCGTCTTGAGGTCGATGATACCCTCGGCAAGGGCGATCATGTGCTTTGTCCGGTACACCGAGAGGGCGTCATAGACGGCAAGGAGAGAGAGAAGGAGGACCACCGGCAGGACGGCAAGGGAGATCCCGAAGATGGAGGCGACGCCTCCGGCGATGAGGATGCCGAGGGTGTCGATGACGTACCACTCGGGGTACAGGAAGAGGACGGCCGTGGCTGCACCGGCGGCTGCGAGGGGCAGGATGAACGCGGCAGAGGAGACGCCGAGAGCGATGGCCGACAGAGTCCAGAAGATGTAGTAGAAAGTCAGGAATATGGAGAGCGCAACCAGTCCGAGGATCACTTTCTTCCCGCCGATCCTGATCAGACCGAGCATGAGGAGGGTGAAGGCCAGGAGGAGGCCGAGAAATATAAAGGGGTTTGCAACCGATGTCGGGTCTTCAAAGGCCGCAACGCCGGCCGCCTGCATCGGCAGGGCAAGGAGGATGCCGAGCACCTCGACCACGATCAGCATCACCGGCATCACCATCAGGGGCATGTTATTCCGAATATCCATTTCTGACCTCTTCTGATATCGTTAGATTAATTAATAGTTCCTTATCATCTAAAAGCATGGAGATCCGAGAAGCCCTCGTTGACATTGTCCTCACCATCGTCCTTGTCCTGTCCACCCTCACCTTAGTCTGGCGGGTCTGGCAGGACCTGACCATGGCTGTGGCGACGACTCTGATGATGCTCTCCCTTGGCGGCCTCTTTCTCTCGCTCGGGTACAAGATCCAGCAACTCGAGGCAAGCATCATTGCGCGCGAGCGGACGATGCGGGTGAACCTGGAAGAGCTCTCCACCACAATGGCACAGAAATATGACACTACCGTGAGGCACATCGACGATATGGTGAGTGATATCACCCGCAGGATGTACAGGTAAACCCTTTTTGCGAGATTATACATGGGCGTTGCATTACGTGATATACTTGGCGAGTTCTGTCAGGAGATGGAGCTTGACGACGTGCGGGGCGCGGTCGGCATCGATGCCTTCAATGCGCTGTACCAGTTCCTGACCATCATCAGGCAGCCTGACGGAACCCCCCTGATGGACGCGGAAGGACGGGTCACCTCCCACCTCTCGGGCCTGTTTTTCCGGAATATCAACTTCCTGGAGAAGGGGATACGCCCGGTCTATGTCTTTGACGGCGCACCTCCCGAACTGAAGAGTACGACGGTCGAGAAGCGCCGAGAGGTGCGTGAGGCGGCAGGCGTCAGGTGGCAGGAGGCCATTGCATGCGGCGACACCGTGGAAGCCTACAAGCAGGCGCGCGCCTCGACACGGATCGATGACGCGATGATCGCGTCCGGTCGGCGTCTCCTTGAGTTCATGGGCATCCCCTGGGTCCAGGCGCCGAGCGAGGGCGAGGCCCAGGCGGCATACATGGCGCAAAAGGGCGACGTCTCGACGGCGGCCTCGCAGGACTACGACTCGCTCCTCTTCGGGGCGCCGCGTCTCCTGCGGAACCTGACGATCTCGGGGAAGAGGAAGATGCGGGGGCGGCAGGTGACGGTGCGCCCGGAGTCGGTCTCCCTTGCGGCGGTGCTCGACGGTCTCGGCCTCACGCGCGAGGGACTGGTGGAGGTCGGGATCCTGGTGGGGACCGACTTCAACCCCGGCATCAGGGGGGTGGGGGCGAAGACGGCCCTGAAGATCGTGAAGAAGGGCGGTTTCGCGGAGACGATCCGGGAGAAGGCCCCGGACTTCGACCCCGAGCCGGTGCGCTCGTTCTTCCTCGACCCTCCCACCACCGACGACTATCACCTCGCCTGGAAGAGTCCGGACAGGGAGGGGATCACGGCTATGCTCTGTGGCGAGTATTCCTTCTCAGAGGACCGGGTCGAGGCGGCCCTCGACCGCCTCGGGAAGACGGCGGGACAGAAGACGCTCGACGCGTGGTTCTGAAGGGGTCGGAATATTTTTATTTTGGCTCCGTAGAAACCCTCTCGGGAAAGTACTTCCTGACGTGATAGGGGAAAAATTCTGTTCAGAAGTGCCCGGTCCAGGGGGGCTGCCGCTCGAAAAACTACGTTTTTCTCGACTCCCGTCGGTCGCCCTCCCATACCCCCTGCCATTACGATAGGGGCGGGATGGCCTCCTCCTCCAGGACTCCGACCCTTTCTTCCCGGGACCAATCCTCGCGCGGGGGTCCGGGGGCAAAAGTCCCCCGGCGAACGGGAAGGCAGAGGATCAGCACGCACTATCAACCGATGGAGGAGGATTTCTACAAAGCCGGAAAAATGGGATTTTTTGGCTCTGTAGAAATCCTATTCTGGAGTGTCTCGTCCGGGGGGCTCTCACCCCCCGGTCCCCCCGCCATGAGGATAGGGGCGGATGGCAGTCTTCTTCGATATGCAGGGATTATCCTTCCCCCGTCCTATCCTATTTTCGGGGGTTCGGGGGCGTCAGTCCCCCGGCAGAGAGGTCGGGGAAGGCGGTGGTTTCGCACGATTCTTCAGGGAATTCAGGAAGATATCGACCCGAACATGATATTCTCTCCCGATCCCTGCATGCAGAGATGGGGGGAATGAACGAGAGTTTTGGGATATGCTCCATGAAAAACATTTCATGGGGTATGCTTGCGTCCCCTTCCCGGACTCCTGCGCGATTCTACAAAGCCTTTATTTTGTTGATTGCACGAAGATCCGCACGGATCCCTCTGCCTTCCCCGAACGCTCTACCGGGGGACTGCTCGAAGATTTCGTCTTCTCGTTGCCCCCGGACCCCCGATTCAGGATTGAACCGGGAAGAGAGAAAAGGAGATCAAGGAGTGGACTGCCATCCGCCCCCTATCGCAATGAGGGGGGATCGGGGGTATCTGTACACACTTCTCTCTCTATACTCTGTACGCACATAAACCTCAGAAACGCTCCCCTTCTGCGGCCGGATCATTTCCACCACCCTGGTGCAAATCAGGTGCGAAGGTGGAAGGGTCGGCCGCCGCCGATCCTCCTCACCCCAAAAAAAAGTTTCAGATCCGCTTCCAGATATACGCAATCCTCTGGATAGCGGTGTAGTGGCCGAAGACCCCGAAGAAGACTAGGAGCCAGCCGAGGTACGGCAGTCCATAGACCATCGTCCCGAGGACGAGGTCGAGGACGCCGGCGATCATGAGGAGGACAAGCCTGTCGGCACGACCGAGGACACCGCCGTAGTAGCGGCCGACACCGAGGGCCTGTGCCTGCGTGCCCATGTACGAGGACATCAGGACGCCCGTGAGGGCAAAGACCCCGATCTCCCACGAGGCCGCACCCCCGGCAAAGATGCCGGTGATGATGACGATGTCTGCGTAGCGGTCGGAGACATGGTCGATGAAGTCGCCGCGCAGACTTGCGATCTTGAGTTCCCGGGCGAGGGCACCGTCCAGCGCGTCAAAGACGGCGTTGACCGCCACGAGGACGATGGCGACGGCGAGCATCCCTTCATAGAAGGCGAGGCCGGCCGCAAAGGCGGCGAGGAGAGCGCCGACAGAGAAGAAGTTCGGCGTCAGGCGGAGGGCCCTGGCCGCGGCGACCGCCGGCGTGAGGAGGCCGGCGACATAGGGGCGGAAGCGGTCGAGGGTCATAGCCCCTCCAGCAGGTACGCCGACCAGTCGAACGAACCCGACGAGGGAGGCACAGTCCCGGCGGCAAAGCCCGTGATGAGATCGGCGGCCTCGTTGGGGGGGACAGTCGTCGTGTCGATCTCAAGCACCCGGTCCCGCTCAAAGGTCTCCAGAGTCTCGACAAGGATCACGTCGAGAGCCTCGGCCTCCGCGTTCTCCCGCACCTTCGCCCCGGCATAGCCGCGGGCCACGAGGCGCGTCTCAAGAACGTCGGGCCTGCACCTGAGGACGACGACACGGTCGCAGGGGAGGAGGTGGGCGAGGTGGCCCTCGACAAAACCGTCTACCGGTGTGAACGCCGCCGCCCATGCCTCCTCGTCCACGATCTTCGTATCGCGCGCAGGGTCGTCGCCAAGGACAAACGGCCCCACCGTCTCGCCGGCGCGGACGACCATATGGCCGCGGCTCTCCAGGATCCCGGCGATGGTGCTCTTCCCCGTGCCCGGCGTACCGGTAATGCCGATCATCATAGTCCTGCAATCCCGCGTAGAAACAGTTCGTTCTCCCAGTCAGCCCCGATGCTGACCCTGATATAGTGGTCCTCAAGGCCCGGGAAACTCCGGCACGACCGAACAATCACACCGCGGGCGGCGAGGCGCTCCATCGCCTCATCACCGGTGAGAGGTGCGACGTCGACGAGGATAAAGTTCGCGTCCGACGGCGTCACAGGCAGGGGGATCTCGGCCATGAACCGGTCCCTCCACCCCCTGACATGCGCAACCGCCTCGCGGATGTGCGCCTGATCGGCGAGGGCCGCACCAGCCGCCGCAAGGGCGACGGTGTTCACGGCAAAGGGCGTGGAAGCACTGTCCAGGTGGGGGAGGAGGCGGTCGGGGACAAAGGCGTACCCGAAGCGGAGACCTGCCAGGGAATAGGCCTTCGACATGGTCCGCCCCTCGATGAGATTGTCGTACTCCTTCATCAGGGGGCGGTAGTCGATATCGGAGAACTCGATATAGGCGTTGTCCAGGAAGAGGAGGCAGTCGATGCCGTCAAGGATCTCCCGCACCGTCTCGACGGGGACGGCGTTTCCGGTCGGGTTGTTCGGCGTGCAGAGGAAGGCGAGTTTCGCGCCGCGACACGCCTCGATGAAACGTCCGGCATCGGCCGAGAAGTCAGGTTCCCGCGGGACGTTCACGACCTCCGCACCCTGCGCCGCCGCCGCAAGACCGTAGAAGGAGAAGGTCGGGGTGGAGACGACGACGCGGTCGCCGGGGTCGACCACCGTCCGCATGACAGTCTCGATCACGCCGTCCATCCCGTTGCCGATGATGAACGCATGATCCCCGTGGACCGCCTTCAGCGCCCTGAAGACGGCGTCGGGGTGGCCGGCAGGGTATCGGTTCCCCTCCTTCAGGGCGGCGAGGCCGGCGGCGACCGCCGCATCAGACGGCGGGAACGGGTTTTCGTTGCTGGCCAGGCGGGCGACGCGGTCAAGCCCGTTCTCGCGGGCGATCTCCTCCGCGCTCTTTGCGAAGACGTACCCGCCGGCCGCGGCGTACTGCCGTCTAACGAAGCGCGGCATTGATGACCCCGACGGCCGTATCGATCTCCTCGTCCGAGATCACCAGAGGCGGGACCAGGCGGATGTTCCCGTCTGCCGCACAGTTGATCAGGACGCTGTGCTCGGCACAGTACGCCTGCACGGCAGGACAGCGCTCGCCGAGGGTGAAACCGATCATGAGGCCGTGCACCCTGGGGTTGTGGGCGGCAAGGCCGCGGGCAAAGCGGTCAGACTTCTCCGGGATCGACGGGAGAAGTCCTTCGATGACACCGATCGTCGCACGGGCCGCGGCGCAGGCGAGAGGGCCACCGGCGAAGGTGCTGCCGTGCTCGCTCTTCTTGAACTCAAGGCCCTCGCGGGCGACAAGAGCGCCCATGGGGAAACCACTCGCAATACCCTTCGCGATCGTGACGATGTCGGGCACCGCCTTCGTGTGCTGGAAGGCGAACCACTTTCCGGTCCTGCCCATTCCGGTCTGGACCTCGTCGACGATCATCAGGGCGCCCTTCCTGTCGCAGACATCCCTGATACCCTCAAGGAAACCGTCGGGTGCGGGGATGACGCCGGCCTCGCCCTGGATCGCCTCGACGATCACGCCCGCGGTGTCGGCGTCCACCGCCTTCTCCAGGGCGTCGAGATCGCCGTACTCGACGAAGGTGCAGGCCGGTTCGAGGGGCTCGAAGGGTTCGCGGATATTCGGCTTGAAGGTGACAGCAAGCGACCCCAGCGTCCGCCCGTGGAAACTGTGGGTAAAGGAGACAAACTTCTTCCTGCCGGTTGCAAGGCGGGCGAGTTTCAGCGCACCCTCGTTTGCCTCGGCCCCCGAGTTCGAGAAGAAGGCCTTGCCGTTTTTGAAACCGGAGATCTCGACGACCTTCTCGGCGAGTTCGGCCTGGTGCGGCACATAGTAGAGGTTCGAGCAGTGGATCAGGTCCTGCGCCTGCGAACAGATCGCCTCCACCACCGCGGGGTGGCAGTGGCCAGTGCTGCAGACGGCGATCCCGGCCACGCAGTCGATATACTCCTTCCCGTCCGCATCCCAGACATGTGCCCCCTTTCCGCGCACGATCTCGATCGCGCGCGAGAAGGCGGGCATGTAGTAGCGGGCGTCCAGTTCACGATAATTCTGTGATAACTTCATGTTTCTGTCGCCTCACTCATATTCGATAGTCGCAGGGGGCTTGGGGGTGATGTCGTAGACGACCCTGGAGACCTCCGCGATCTCCGAGGTGATCCGGCCGGCGATCTCGGTGAGCACCCCGAACGGCACCTCCAGCGGGTCGGCGGTCATGCCGTCGCGGGAGTTCACCGCCCTGATGGCGACGACCCAGCCGAAGCACCTTATGTCGCCCTTGACACCGGTCCCCCGGCCAAGGAGAGCGGCGAAGCACTGCCACGGCTGGTAGCGCTCCACCAGTTCCTCCTCGACGATGGCGTTCGCCTCGCGGGCGACCGCGATCTTCTCGGGCGTGACCTCGCCGAGGACGCGGACCGCAAGGCCCGGACCCGGGAAGGGCATCCTCTGCTGGATCTCGGCCGGCAGACCGACGGCCCCGGCAACCTCCCGCACCTCGTCCTTGTACAGGTCACGGAGAGGTTCGATGACCTTCTCGAAGAGCATGTCGATGGGCATGCCGCCGACATTGTGGTGGCTCTTGATCCCGCCCTCGCTCTCGATCCTGTCAGGGTAGATCGTCCCCTGGAGGAGGTACTTCGCACCCGTCGCCTTTGCCTCGCGCTCGAAGATCCGCACAAACTTCTCGCCGATGGCCTTCCTCTTCTCTTCGGGGTCGGTGATCCCCTTCAGGGCCGCGAAAAACTCGTCGGCCGCATTGACCCTCTTCAGCCCGAGGTCGCAGAAGAGTTCGCAGATCCGCTCGCTCTCGCCCTTCCTCATCAGACCGGTGTCCACATAGATGGGGATCAGGTTCTTCCCGATCGCGCGGCTTGCAAGCACTGCGCACACCGACGAATCGACACCGCCGGAGAGGGCGACGACAACCTTCTCGTCCCCGGCCTCCCGCTTGATCTCCTCGATCGCGGTCTCGATGAACTTCTCTACCTTCACCATTGCACTTCCTCTACTGTTTTATCTCTTTATTTTCCCTGCACGCGTTCACGAAGCCGAGGTACGGCGGCGACGGCCGTGTCGGTCTCGACCTGAATTCAGGATGGAACTGGGTCGCAAAGAAGAACGGGTGGCCAGGCAGTTCCAGGATCTCCATCCTGTTCCCGTTCTTCCCGGAGAAGACCAGACCCGCCGTCTTGATCTCCTCGATATACTCGGGGTTCACCTCGTACCGGTGGCGGTGGCGCTCGACGATCCCGGTCTTCCCATAGAGGTCCCAGGCCGTCGTGCCGGTCGCCACATCGACCTGACAGTCGCCAAGACGCATCGTCCCGCCGAGGTCTTTCACCTCTTCCTGCTCGGGCAGGATGGCGATGACCTGCGTGCCAGGCCCGAACTCCTCCGAGATGGCGTCCTTGTAGCCGAGGACGTCACGGGCGAACTCGACGACCGCCATCTGGAAACCAAGGCAGATGCCGAGGAAGGGTATCCGGTTCTCCCGTGCATACTGGATAGCGCGGATCTTGCCCGGGACGCCCCGCGAACCGAACCCGCCCGGCACAAGGATGCCGTCGAGTTCGGCAAGGTCATGGTCGTCGAAGGTCTCGGCGTCCAGCCACCGGATCCGCACCTCTGTCGAGAGGGCGCGGCCGGCATGCTTCAGCGCCTCCTTGATCGAGAGATAGACATCCTCGATCCCGTACTTGGTCACGATCCCGATCGTCGCCCTGTTCGTGTACTCGGCCGTCACCGTGTGGTACCACTCGGAGTCCACGCCGCGCTTTTCCAGGCCGAGAGTGTCGAGAATGACGTTTGCGATCCCCTCTTTTTCAAGTTCCATCGGCACCTGGTAGATGTCGGGTGCGTCGGCCGCACTGATGACCGCGCTGATCGGGACATCGCAGAAGTCGGAGATCTTCCGCCTGGAATGGCCGGGCAGGACGCGGTCGCTCCTGCAGACGATGATGTCCGGCCGCAGACCGAGTTCACGCAGCGCTTTGACCGAGTGCTGGGTCGGTTTGGTCTTGAGGTCGCCCATCGTGTCTGCCGGGACCAGGGTCACGTGGACGAGTGCGGTGTCCTGTGCCGGGAGTTCGCCGCGCATCTGCCGCACCGCTTCCAGGAACGGCATGCTCTCGATATCGCCGACTGTCCCGCCGACCTCGACGAGGCAGACCTCGGCCTTGTGACCGTGGTTCTCAAAGGCCTCGGCCGTCTTTGCGATGTGGCCCTTGATCTCGTCGGTGATGTGCGGGATGATCTGAACCGTGCTGCCGAGGAAGTCGCCGTGACGCTCTTTCTCGATAACAGTCTTGTAGATCTTTCCGGTCGTGATGTTGTGGGGCCGCGTCAGTTCGATGTCGAGAAACCGCTCATAGTTGCCGAGGTCGAGGTCGACTTCGCCGCCGTCGCTGAGCACGAAGACCTCGCCGTGCTGGGCGGGGTTCATCGTGCCTGCATCGATGTTCAGGTAGGGATCAATCTTGATGGCCGTGACCTGGTAGCCCCGGTTCTTGAGGATCCTCCCTATCGATGCCGCAGTAATGCCTTTGCCAAGGCCGCTCATTACGCCGCCAGTAACGAATATATACTTCAAAACAAATTCCCCGCGGATCTCGTCGTATACAAATATATCTCACCGGAGGATTATAGTTGTAGTGGAGGGGGAGAGGAGAAGCCCGGCACAGACTGAACCGCATTTCTCCAGGTATCCTCTAAAGGTAGGAGATATTCCTTTTCTGTTTGTCCTGTTCACGACTTCTGCCCCATGACTGCAAAGGAGGCGGTCGTCCGCGCGAGCAGGGCGCCGTCGGCGCCGGTGAGTTCGCCCTCGGCAAAGGCGACGGCATGACCTTTTCTGACGACACGGCCCGTTGCCCTGACGGTGCCGTCCCGCACCCCCTTGAAATACTGCGTCGTCTCGGAGATCGTGGCGATGCGGCCGCCGTCGTCGAGGAGGGTGGTGAGGGCGAGGGCCATCGCCTCGTCGGAAAGGGCGGTGTAAACACCGCCCTGAAGCCAGCCCGCACCATTGAGCATGTCAGGCCGTACCTCCATAGAGAGGACGGCCTCGCCCTCGCCGAAAGATACGGCGTCGATACCCATCAGAACAAAAAACGGATTGGCCATCCGTCCTTTTGTCGTGATCTCCTGAAGATATCCCATAGAGTATATTTTGGGCCGTCTCCGGCATAATCTTTCCCGGGTTCTGAAAGAGCCATAAAGGAGAAGGACCCATACCGATTCATGGACTCGGACGAGAAAGAGATGCTCAAAGACCTCATCTGGCTCAACGCCGTGATCGCAACCGAGTTGATCCAGATCACGGAGAACACCTCCCAGATACTCCGGAAGGAAGCGCCCCCCGCCAGTTGCCTGACCGACCACCAGGCCCTCCGCGAGACCGCCCTTGCAATGGCGGAGAAGTACAGGCCCGGCACCGCCCTCCCCGGCCACCTCCGCGGTCACCAGTGATCTCCCCTTTTTTTCCGACCGATAGATGCACCGGCGGGTACGCGCGCCCGCACCGAAGGAATGAAGGCGCGCCAACCGTCTGTCTGCATAGATAGAGTTATTGGGAAAAATCTCCCATTGAGTGGTATGAAACTCATACTCGCCATTGCACCGGATAGATTCCGCGACGAAGAACTCTTCGTCCCGCAGAAGGCATGCGCCGAGGCCGGCGTGGAGACCGTGATCGCCTCGACGAAGACCGGCACATGCGAGGGGATGCTCGGCGGTGCGGCCGAAGCGACGGTGACTTTTGCAGAGGTCGCACCTGAGACGTATGACGGGATCGTCATCGCCGGCGGCATCGGGTCTCAGGACTTTCTCTGGGGCAACAACGATCTTATCGGTCTCGTGCAGGCCTTCGCCGCCGAGGGCAAAGTCGTCGCCGCGATCTGTCTCTCCCCGGTCGTCCTCGCCCGTGCAGGCGTGCTGAAAGGCAAGAAAGCGACCGTCTTCAACAGCCCGAGATCGGCCAGCGAGATGAAGCGGGGCGGCGCGACACTCACGGACGATGCCGTCGTCGTGGACGGGCAGGTCGTCACGGCAAACGGACCCTTTGCCTCGGAGGCCTTCGCCGCCGCGGTCCTCTCCCTCCTCTCCCCCTGAAGACCTCTTTTTCCCTCCCGCACGCCGCATCCGAAAGACGAAAGCGCGTGAAAGACTGTTTCCTGCAGAGATCCCTGAAGAGAAACAGCGCAACAGAGGATACTCCCGGCAATAAAGATAGGGGTGGCGGCAAATGGGAAATACATAACCATTATAAGTGCTGATGGCTACCTCGTCCATACGGGACGTGGGAGCGGATATACTGTGGAGAGTTCGAACATTGACCGTCTGGAGTCAGGTATCTCCCACCTGCTCCTGACAATGGACCGATCGGGGGACGGCATCCTCATCAGCGGTCAGGAGAGGACGATCATCTACGCCAACGAGACCTTCGGCCGTATTTTTGGGCTCTCTCCCGGCGAAATCGTCGGGAGAGACGTCATGGAGGTCATGGAATCCGAACTTTCTCCCCTTTTTGAGGAACCGGAGTCCTTCAGGGTCAGGATCGAGGCGGTTTACCGGAAGTCCCGCGAGTGCAGGGGGCCGGAGTGGCCCTTGCGCGGTGTCGGGTCACGGTGGATTACCTACTCCAGTCACGTCATCTCCGGGAACGCACTGCAGGGCTTGAGACTCGACATCTTCCGCGAGATCACCGGGATCAAACAGGCCGAGGAGACACTCCTCCGGAACGAGAAGAGGCTGAAAAACCTGACCACAGCCTGCGGCATATGTACCTGCACAACCGGGCCAGACCTTGCGGTCGTCACGGCCGACGAGACGTTCTGTGAGATGACAGGCACCAGAAAGGAGGCTGTCCGCGGGAAGAACATACGGGAACTCCTGCCCGGCACGGCGGCATCCGAAGTGGACGCACGCCTCGGCGAACTCTCCGCGGCGCAACCGACGGCCGTGGTCCCCTCGCCGGGCGGGGCATGGAGGCTCTGCGGCACCTTCTTCCCGGACGGCTCGCTCTCAGAGGTCCAGTGGGCATGGTGCAGGGAGAGGGAGATGCCCGGCGCAGCAGACGGCGCAGGTATGGACGCGTGGCCATCCTGCCTCTCCGCCCTTGCCGCCCTCGCCGCCCTCTGTATCGACGGAACGCGGGATGCCGGAGACGTCCTTGCAGGGGCCGCGCGCCTGGTGCTGGAGGCGGCCCCCTGGTCTTCCTGGATCGGGATAGAGGCCCCGGGCATACCCCTTGCCGAGGCAGGGCGCCGAAAAAAGAAAGATATAGAGACGATCATTCCCATCCCTCCGGACAGTGCCGGGGGGAAACTCCGCATCAGGCACGCGGCAGAAGAAGAGGTGCCCTCAGGTGGGGACGCCTTCCTCCACGCCGTCAGCGGAGTGATCGGGGTGTACCTCGGGGAGCAGACGGCGCTGGAGGCGGCGCGGCGGTCGGAGGTCACCTACCAGACACTCCTTGAGACCACCGGGACCGCTACCTTCCTTCTCGACAACGAGGGGACTATCGTCAGGATGAACGCCGAGTTCGAGCGCCTCTTCGGGTATAATGCCAACGATCTCAGGAACGGCTTCATGTGGACCTCCTGCGTCGACGAGGAAGACCGCCAGATGGTCAGACACTTCCACGAACTCAGGCGCGCCGGGGCCGGGGACATACCGAAGTCCTATGAATGCAGGGCATATGCAAAGGACGGCACCCCGAGAGATATGATCGTCAATGTCTCCCTCATCCCGGAGACCACATACTCCATCATCTCTCTCATCGACATCACCGAGCAGAACGAGACCGAGGTCGAACTCAGGGAGAGCGAGCACCGCTATCGGCTGATCGCCGAGAACGCTACCGACGTCATATTCACCCTTGACCCTGACCTCAGGTTCACCTATGTGAGCCCGTCGACCGAACGTCTCCTTGGTTGGCCTGCCGCAGGGCTGGTTGACCGCCCGGTGACCGACTGCTTCGCCGCGGGCGACGGCGACGTCTTCTCCGGGGCCGCATGCGAGATCCTGACGGTCGCAGACGACGGGGAACCCCTCGCGCGCGTCATGGAACTGGAGGCGCACCGTCCCAATGGCAGTCGGGTCTGGGTGGAAGTGCGGATCAATCCCCTGCGTGCAGGTGACGGGTCGCCTGTCGGGGTCATGGGCGTCATTCACGATATCAGTGAACGTAAACACGCCGAAGAAAGGGAGATCCAGTACGTCAGAGAACTTTCATTCCTTTCCAGTGCGGCCATGGGATTCGTCGAATTGCCGCCCGAAGAGGAGATCTACCGCTATATCGCGGACCGCCTCTGCAGTCTCCTCGAAGGGTCACTCGCCATAGTCTCCCGGTACGACGACCTGGACACGACACTCACCGTGCGAGCGGTTTCCGGTATCGACGAGGACCACTCTCCCCGCCTCTACTCCCTGGCACGCAGTTGCAGGGGCATGACCGTCTCTGTCCCGGCCGACCTCATCGAAGACCTCGGCAGGGGCGTGGTCCTGCCGCTGGAAGGAAGAGGGAAGTCCAGCCTCCTCGCCGGACCGGTCGGTACGATTGTCGATACCTTCGCAAAAGGCACCGGCAGGAAAGAATATGTCATGGGGATTGCACGGGGCGACGAACTCTTCGGTTGCGTGGTCGTCGTTCTCAGGGATGAGGTCTGCCTGGAATCGGTCTCGACGATCGAGACCTTCGCCCACCTCTCCTCGGTGGCGCTCCAGCGGCGGCGTCTCGAGGTCGAACTCGAATCGACAAAATCGCGTCTCCAGCACATCCTCTCCTCAAGCCCGGTGGCGATCTTCTCGGCGGAACCCTCGACCACAGGACGCGGGATGGGCCCGATCACCTTTGTGACCGAGAACATCACCGGCCTCATCGGTTTCGAGCCGCAGGAGATCCTCTTCGACTCCACATTCTGGTCCACCTACATCCACCCTGCTGACCGTCCGCGCGTCCAGGGCGAGGAATATAGTGCACTCCTCGAGGAGGGCAGGCGGACCTTCGAGTACAGGATCAGGCACAAGGACGGGAAGTACCGCTGGGTCCACTCTGAAGTACGGGTAATCCGAAACGAAGAAGGGAAGGCAGTCGAACTCATCGGGTCGGCGATCGACATATCGGAGAGGAAGAGAATCGAAGAGGCCCTCAGGGTCATGGACAGCGCTGTCACCTCCTCGATCAACCCGATCATCATCACCGATCTCGAGGGCGACCTCGTCTTTGCAAATCACTCAGCCCTGAAACAATGGGGCTATGAGGATATCCAGAAAGTGGTGGGAAAGCCGCTTGACCGGTTCTGGGTGCAAAAAAAGCAGATCGCCGAGATCCTCGACCGCATCGACAGGGACGGCGGATGGATGGGCGAACTGGTCGGGAAGAAGAAGGGAGGAAAACGCTTCCATGCCAGCGTATCGGCAAACATGGTGACAGACGAGGAGAACGAACCTCTCTGCATCATGCTCTCCTTCGCCGACATCACCGAGCGGATCGAGATCGAGGAGGAACTTGCGAAGTACCGGACGCACCTTGAGGAACTCGTCCTCGAAAGGACCGAGAAACTGACCCGGGCAAACGAACTCCTCGGAATGGAGATATCGGAACGCAAACGCGCGGAAGAGCATGTACGGGCGCTCAGTTCGTTCAGGGAGAGTGTCATCGAGAACGCCATGATGCTCCTCACCGTCATCGACGAGGAAGGGGACGTGAGTGTCTGGAACAAGGCGGCGACCGAGATCACAGGGTTCGACCGGGACGAGATGGTCGGAAAGCGCATCGATAGGGTCTGGGAGACACTCATCCCGGACACCGTCTCCAGAGACACTCTCACGCACGACATCCGTGAGAGGATCGCCTCCTGTGGACGGATCGAGAACATGGAACTCCTGATCCGGGCGAAAAATGGTGAGGCGAAAGTCCTTCTCTGGAATGCCCGGCCGCTCGCGGACAGCAGGAAGAGGGGGCTTGTCGTCCTCGCCGAGGACATCACGGCGCGCAAACAGATGGAGGAGGAGATCCGGGCGAGCGAGGCGCGCTACCGCGGCGTGGTCGAGGACCAGACCGAATGGATCTGCCGGTTCGGGTCCGACCTGCACCTCTCCTTCGTGAACGAGGCGTGCTGCCGCTCCTTCGGCCGCAGCAGGGACGAGATACTCGGGTCTTCTGTCGCCGCACTCCTCCCCGAAGGCTGCGAAGATCTCTTTACTTCCCTTGCCGGGCGTTTTGCGGGTGGCCGGCAGAGCGTTACCCTTGAAGGCGCCGCCCGGCACCCTGACGGGGATGTGCGGTGGCACCAGTGGACGCTGCGGGCCATCTTCACCCCTGACGGTGACGTCTCGGAGTATCAGGCCGTCGGCCGCGACATCACCGAGGTGAAAAAAGCCGAGGAGGAGTTTGTCAGGACAGAGAAACTCCTCTCCCTCTCCGAACTTGCCGGCGGGATCGCGCACGACTTCAACAATATTCTCACCTTGATCATGGGCAATCTCAACCTCGCAAGGATGAAACTCTCACCCGACGATTTCGTCTATCACCGCCTGACCGAGGCCGAGGCGGCGACGATGCGGGCGGGCGAGATCACGCGGCAACTCTTCAGTTTCTCCGACAGGACAGAACCCCGGAAAGACACGCTGGATGTCGCCGACATCATCCGTGAAGCGGCAAATTACGCTCTCCGCGGCTCGAAGAGCACCTGCAGGCTCGACCTCGGGCCCGGGCCGATGCCGGTGGACGCCGACCCTGCCCAGATCCTCCAGGTGATCCAGGCACTGATCATCAATGCCGACCAGGCGATGCCCGGCGGCGGTGAAGTGACTATCGGGACACAGGTCGTGGAGGTGTCCGGGAACGACCCCGTCCCTCTTCCGATAGGTTCGTACGTGCGGATCACGGTGAAAGACGAGGGCGTCGGCATCCAGAAGGAGCATCTGGGGCGGATCTTCGACCCCTATTTCACGACCAAAAAGCATGGTTCAGGCCTCGGCCTTGCGGTCGCCCTGCCCATCATCAAGAATCACGGCGGCTGGATGGACGTGGCGTCCGAAACCGGCGCCGGGACAATCTTCTCCCTTTATCTGCCATCATCTGCACATAGTGTACATGCAGAGATGAAGCCCGAAGTCATAACGTCGGGCAGGATCGGGTCGATCCTGCTGATGGACGACGAAGCAGGTATTCTTGAAACCACCAGCGACATTCTCCGGCATCTCGGCTACACGGTGACCACGGCACAGGACGGCGAAGAAGCGGTGACGCGCTTTGAGGAGGCGCTCAGAGAGGGGAAGCCCTTCGACGGTGTCATCCTCGACCTGACCGTGCCCGGCAGGATGGGCGGTGAGGAGACCTTCACCCGCCTCCGCGAACTCGACCCGGCGGTGAAGGTGGTGGTATCGAGCGGCTACCTGAACGACCCGGTTGTCAGGAACCCGAAGACGTTCGGGCTCTTCGGGAGTATCGGGAAGCCATATCGAATCGACGAACTCTCCCGCATGCTGCAGGAACTCCTCAACGCCTGAGTGCCTGACGCCGGGAGAGGTAAACTTTTTTCACTACCCTTATTGGGGCGTGCGGTGAAGTACTCGCAATCACGCATGACCGATCAACCACCAACCGATGCCGGGAAGGAAGCCTTCGCCCTCTATGAGGCAGGGAAGTACAGGGAGTCGATCGACCTGTGCACGCGCCTTCTGAAAGGCTCGGACGACACCTCCCTCGCGATACTCGTCGCCACAAACCTCTTTGCCCTCGCGGAATACAACGAGGCCGAGGCACACCTCAGGGACCTCCTCAGGAAGATGCCCGAGTCCTCGTACCTTCACAGTTTTCTCGGCCGGGTGCTCTCGGCGCGGGGGGACGGGCGGGCGGTCGCCGCCTATGCCCGGGCGGTCCAACTCGACCCGGCAAATGAAGAGGCTCTCAGGGCCTACGCGGCATATTTCTCCGGGAAACGCGACCAGATGTCGGCTATTCCGATCCTCTCCGCGCTCGCACGGGTCTCGGGAAAGAAGGATGATGCCCGCTCCCTCATCCGCGCCCTCATCGAGTGCGGCAGGGGGGAGGAGGCTCTCTCAGCCTACCAGGATCTCCTCGGCGGGACCGGGGCAGATGCCGAGTATATCGACGCCCTGATGGTCGCCGGTCGTCAC